>NZ_RAWE01000176.1 GCF_003611695.1 Corallococcus carmarthensis
GGCCTCGAACGCTTCCGCGATGCGCGCCCACTCCGGCTTCTCCACCTGCTTCGCCATGCCCGGAAGCGTCCGCTGCGCGCTGCGCCCCCGGCAATCCCTCACGGCACGTCATTGGCCGGACGGTTACAGCTCAGCCGCACGCGGGTGCCTCGGGGCTCAAGGGCTTCGATGGACAGTGTCCATCCGAAGCGCTGGGCCAGCCGTTCCACCAGCGACAGGCCGATGCCGTGGCTGTCGCTCCCGGGCTCGGCGCGGCCAAAGCCAGCCCCCGTGTCGGACAGGGTCCACGCCGAGGGCTCGATGGTGATCACGATGCGCCCCTCGTCCGTGTATGCGAGCGCGTTCCTGAGGAGGTTGCCCATCATCACCCTGGCGACGGAGGCCGGGAGGGGCGCGTGGACTTCGCCCGCGGTCTCAATAGAGAGCTCGATGCCATCACTGCGCCGAAGGTGCCCGTACAACGCGATCAGCTCTCGCGAGACGCGGTGCAGGTCGCAGCGCTCCTCGGAGCGGCGCTCCCGGGCCAGCCAGAGGATGCCCTCCGTCAGCAGGCCCATCTGGCTTATGGCCCGGCGCAGCCGGTCGAACGTCTCCGCGTCTCGCGGCGGATCAAGTTCCATGATCTCCACCGCACCCTGGGCCACGGCCAGGGGCGTGCGCAGTTCATGACTGGCGTCGCGGTTGAACCGCCGCTCACGCTCCAACTGCTCCTGGATGCGCGCGTCGCGTGCGAGCAGCGCGTCCAGCAGCGTGCGGACCTCGGCCACTCCGCCGTCGTCCTCGGGCGGCGGTGCCCCTTCTGCCTGGATCCACTCCACCATCCGCTCCAGCGGCCGCCCGAGCCGGCGCGCGACGAGGACGGCGAGGATCGCGGCGGCCAGCAACGCCAGCAGCGCACTGGCGATGAGCAGTCCGGCGGTCCGCTTCAGGTTGTCCGTCGTGCTCGTCAGGCGCGTCACGTCGAACGCGAAGTAGCGGCGGTCTCCGCCAGCACCAGGGCGCACCGCGACGTGGAAGTGTCCGTGGCCTCCGGCGGGCACCTCGTACTCTCCCCGAGGCGCGTCTGGACGCAGGCGCTCCGCGAGCCAGGACGGCAGCGCGGCGTGCCCGTCATACCGGGTGATGCCGGGGACGTGTCCTGGCTCCAGCCGGTCCGCCTCCGCGGCCACGATGCGGCTGAAGATGACGTCCTCGAGGTCGTAGCTGAAGAGCGTGAAGAACCCACCCATCAGCACCAGCGCGAACGCGGCGGACAGCCCCATGGCGCGCCAGAGCACGGCGCGCACCGGCCGGGTCCTAGCGCGCATCCAGGCGGTACCCCTCGTTGCGGCGGGTGGTGATGGCATCGTCGAGCCCCAGCCCGGTGAGCGCCTTGCGCAGGGCATAGACGTGGGTGCGCAACGCGCTGGAATCGGGCGCGTCGTCCCCCCAGAGCCGCTCCGCCAGCGTCGCCGCGGGGACGGCTTCGGGGGCGGCCTCCATCAGCCACCGCAGGAGGAGTGCCTCCGTGCGGTTGAGCCGGACGGTGCGCCCACCCCAGCGCGTCTGCCCACTCTCCGGCTCCAGCGTGAGCCCGCCGCGCGTCAGTGTCCGCCCGCTCGGAGGGACGGGCCGGCGCGCCAGGGCTTCCAGGCGCCAGCGCAGCTCCCGCAGTGAGAAGGGTTTGACCAGATAGTCGTCCGCGCCCGCCTGGAAGCCCTCTTCCTTGTCCTCGAGCGTGTCCCGGGCGGTCAGCATCAGGATGGGGACGAGCCGGGGCGCGACCTGCCGGTAACGCTCGCACACCTCCAGGCCGCTCATGCCGGGCAGCATCAGGTCCAGCACGATGACGTCGTACGGGTTGGCCAGTGCGAGCGCGAGCCCCTCGGGCCCGGTGCCCGCGAAGTCCAACTGGAAGTCCGGCCCCAGGAAGCGGGCGATGTTGGCCTGGAGGTCACGGTTGTCCTCGATGACGAGCACACGCATGGGAGTGGCCCGGATGCTACCCGCGGCCACGTCAAATGGACGTCAGCTGGCGGGTGACGCCCGGCTGACGCTCGCTCGCTCAAGGTCCAGGGCCTCTCGCGCTGGAGGCGTCCCGTGATGAAGCGTTCGCTGTTGCTGGGTCTGATGTTCCTGGCCACCCCCGTGGCCCATGCCGCAAGCCCCGCGGTCCCCATTGAGGTCCGCGCGGAGGATGGGGAGCGGATTCCCGTGTGGGTGCTGGAGCCGGAAGGGGAGGGGGCGAATCCGCCCGTGGCCCTCCTGCTGCACGGCCTCACCCGCAGCAAGGATGACTGGCTGTCGGATGCGGAGCCGACCTTCGGGGGGGCCCTGACGGAGCAGCTGCGGAGTGCCGGCTACCGGGTCTACCTCATGGACGCGAGGCGGCACGGCGCGCGGGCGACCCCCGATGCGCGGCCCGGAACCCTCGCGAAGCGCGCGCACGCGGGTGCGCCCGGTCCGTATCAAGCGATGATTGTCGACACCGTGCGCGATGCCCAGGTGCTCCTCACGAAGGTGCTCGCCCACGGGAAGAAGCCGCCGAGGGTGCTCGTCGCCGGCTACAGCATGGGGGCCCAGGTGGGCCTCCTGCTGGCCTCGCGCGAGCCTCGGGTCACCCATCTGGTGACGATGGTGCCACCCCATGTCGACCCCGTGCTGGGCGACGCCGCGCCGGTGAACCGGATTGGCAAAGTTCATCAGACCTGGCTGCTGTTGACCGCGAACCGCGATCCCTTCTCCACGGAGGAGGACACCCGGAAGCTGTTCGACGCCGCGCCCTCCAAGCGCAAGACACGCCGGGCCTTCGACAGCGGGCACGCGCTGCCGCGCGAGTACCTGGACGCGGTCCGCCGCTGGTTGAGCGAGGCACCGCGACTGCCGTAGTCCGAGTGAGGCCCTGGCTCAAGAGGGCACGGGCGCCCCATCCTCCAGGAGCCGCTCGATGGCCCGGTCCCGGGTGCGGCTGTAGCGCAGCACCCAGTAGAACATCGCCCACGACGCCTGCGCCTCCGAGGGCCACGGGGAGAGCAACGCCCGGCCTCCCAGCAGCAGCTTGCCCATCATTTCGTTGCTCGCGCTGATCCCGTAGGCCAGGCCTTCGTGCAGGATGTACTCCCAGCGGCCCGGCTCCAGGACCTTGTCCGAGCGGACGCAATAGGCATACGCGTGGGGGGACTCCGTCTCCACGCGCAGGTGCTGATGGAGCGGGATGTGCGGGGCGCCCGGGACGGCATAGGGCCCCTTCTCATCCCACCCGTGCAGGGACTTCTCCTTCGCCGGCAACCAGCGCCAGTGCTGGTGAAGACAGTCATGGACGCAGAAGGGCGCCATCGTGATTTCATCCAGGTGCAGATTCGCGTCTGGATAGAGGTCGCGGAGGGTCTTGGGTGCGCGCATGGGCGGCGCCACGTGGATGTTGTCGAAGTATCCCTGGCGCGGCATCAGTTCCTCCTGATGCTGCTCATAGCGCCCCGCCGCGTCGTTCCATCGGTGTGAGAGGAACCCCGGCCCTCCCGGGGCGTCCGGCGAGACCATCAGGTAGCCCGCGCCCGCCGGGAGGTTCGTCTTCACACGGGAGAAGATGGAGGACCAGACCGGCGGAATCGAAAGGGTGAACACCTTCTCCCAGGCCACCTCCGGCGAGTTCGAGTCCGCCCACATCCCCGTCGCCATCCCGTGCGACATCCCGTCCTCGCTATCCGCGGGGGGAGGACCCTCATGCGCCATGGTCGACATGGAGGGGCGGCGGATGCTGATCTTCGCGGCCAGCTTCTCCAACGGACGGTTGCTCATGAGCATCAGGTGCGGCCGGAACCGCGACGTGCGCGCCTTGGCGCCCGGCACGTAGTCGGTGCTCTCCTGGCAGCAGACGAACTCCGCGCACACCAGCACCCGCATGGGCACGAGTTGGAGGGTCCCCGTCTCCGTGCGCGTCACCTTCATGACGGGAGTCTTGGGCGGCTTCGCGCCGGGTCTGGGCATGAAGTCGTCCCGCTCCAGCACATCCGGGGGGATGGGCTCCAGCGAGAAGGTCTTGGTCTTCGCGCGCAGGTTCAGCTGGAAGCCGAAGACGAGCAGCATGCTCCGGTCGAGCTCCGCGGGAAGCCAGTAGGCGGACTGGCCCTTGGCGACGGTTCCATGGGAGGTCTCGTATTTGCGCAGCAGGAACTTCTTGGTGAGCTCCAGCGTCAGGGGCAGGCCGCGATAGCCCACCTCGATGGGATGCCAGAGGAGCTCCTCCAGCACGGTGGGGGTTTGCTCGACGTACCAGGGCGTCCGGAGCAGGTGGTAGGTCACCCCGCTCACGCGCCCGGGCTTGCGGACGTCGTGGGACCACTTCCAGCGGCCCGGGGTGGCTGGGTCCGCCGCGGCGGTGGCTTCCGCGGTGCCCGGGCTCGCGCCGTAGGCCTTCCACGGTGCGTAGGGAGCGGCGGTGAGGAGCAGCGTGTCCTTCAACAGCGTTTCGAGACTCGGCATGGGTCTGGGAGGGTCGGGCGAGAAGAAGGTTCAGGGCAGGTCCGGCATGGATTCGACGGTCCAGTCGCCCAGGTGCGCCTCGGACAGGGGCAGTTCGTCCTGGACGACCTCGAGCAGGGTGTAGACCTCGTCACCGGTGCGAGGGATGAAGACCTCGCCCCGCGCGTCGGTTACGAGCTCCTGCTCCCGGCCGCCCGGGCCCCGGACGCGGATGAGGCAGTGGGGAATGGGGTTCTGCTCCACCGAGTCATCCACGATGCGAAAGGCCGGGATGTCGGGCGTGAGCCGCAGGACACCGGAGAACTCCGGGCCCGGACAGAAGATATTGCAGCAGTCGAGGCGCTGGCTGAGGCCGTCTGTCTTTTCGTCGAAGCGCAGCTCTCCCGGCGTCTCAGGGACCCTCCAATCCCTCACGCTGACCTCCAGCCCGAAGTCGCTCTCCTCGTCGGATTGCTCGGTCCTGTTGATCTCCGAGGACACGTACTCATCCACGATGTGGGACTTCATGCGGATGAGGGGAGTTTTCAGGCCGTACGTGGAAAACCTCGCACGATGAACTTCACCCATATCGATGGCGAAGACGACGCTTCCTGGCGAGCTGACCGCGGAGAAGGTCCGGGTGGCCGTCACCACGTGGCGCAACCCTGGAGGGACCATGCCACCGACGTTCTTGATCCCTCCCTGGACTTGAAACACCGCTTTTTCGTCTGAGAAATAGACGCCAGAGTTACTGGCCCCGCGTTGAAGCCGGAATGAACCCGTGATGATGACCTGCGCTACGTGATTCATGAATGTATCGGGCTCACCCTCATGGGAATGGCGCCGGTGGGAATGTGCGACGACGATCCGGAGGCGGCAATACAGGAAGGGGACGTTGAACCAGGGGCTGGACATGTCGAGATGGCCCTTGCGTGGGTGCCGCGCGGCTGAAGTGATTTGAGGCTGTGTTCTCCACCGGGGAGCGTGGCCCTTCTTCTTGGCGGCGTGGGAATGTGTCACGCTTCCGGCCGCCGGGACGCGCCACCCGTCATCGCCGCGGGCTGCCCTGGTCCGCGACCCCTTCCTGGCGCCCGGCCCGGTTGGCTCCATGTCGATTGCACGCGTCGTCGCGGCACTGTCCATTCTGCTGCTCACCGCATGCCCGGGCCCCTCGGGTCCGACCCAGCCCCCTGACAGCGGCACGCGTCCCGACAGCGGCGTGGCGGACGACGGCGGCATCGTCGACGCACCGGCCCTCTCGCCCCAGTCCCTGACCCCGGGCGAGGTCGGGGTGCCCTACCAGGGCCTGCTCTCCGTCTCCGGTGGAACCGCGCCCTATGCGTGGCGGCTCGTCCTGGGCGCTCCGGTGGAGGGACTCACGCTGTCCTCCGACGGAGCATTGACCGGCACGCCCCTCTTCGCGGGTCCCGGCAGCTTCACCGTCGAGGTCCAGGACGCCCGGGGCTTGCGCGCGGAAGGGACGGTGTCCCTGACGGTCACCGGCACCGTGTTCGCCCCGCTGCCGGACGCCTACGTCTCCGAGCCCTACCTCTGGGCATTCCAGATCCCCAACGGGACGCCCACCCAGGTCTGGCGCATGGACCGGGTGCCCGTGCCTTTGGGACTGAGCTTCGATGCGGGCGGGAACCTGCGCGGGACGCCTCTCTCCACAGGCCAGGAGCACTTCACGGTGAGCGTCCAGGACTCGGGCCGCACCGCTTCGTGGACCCACCAGCTGTCTGTCTTCCAGTTGCCCGCCATCAAGACGGTCTCGCTGCCGATGGCCTACGCGGGACAGCCCTACGCCGTCACGCTGGAAGCCACGGGCGGCCGGGGCCCGCTTGTCTGGTCCGTGACCGCGGGCCCGCTGTCCAGGGGGCTCACCCTGTCGGAGTCGGGCATCCTGTCCGGGACGCCCAGCGGATCCTCGGCCTTCACCGTCACCGTCACCGACGACAACTGGCGCAGGGCTTCGCGCGAACTGTCCCTGGCCATCACCTCCATTACCTTCGAGCTGACGACCGTGACGCTCGCGGACGGACGCGTGGGGGAGCCCTACACCGCGAAGCTCACCGCGACCGGAGGGATTCCGCCGTACAGCTGGAGCTTCACCGGCACGCTGGCCGCGGGCCTGACGCTCGCGGCGGATGGCACGATCTCCGGCACGCCTACCGCCCAGGGCACGGCGCCCTTCACCGCCACCGTGCGGGACTCGCAGGGCCTGACGATATCGAAGTCGTTGTCCCTGACGGTGCTGCCGACGTCGAGCCTGTTCACGGTGGGCCAATGGAACCTGGAGTGGTTCGGCGCGCCCACCCAGGGCCCGGCCCACTCCACCTCCAACGGAGGCGTGCTGGATGACCTCCAGGTCGCGGGCGCGCGGGACGTCATCGGCGCCGCGGGCGCCCACGTCTGGGGCCTGGTGGAGATGGTGGACACCGCGGACTTCGAAACGCTCAAGGCGGGGCTGCCCGGCTACAGCGGCTTCCTGGCCAACAACACCACCTACGTCCTCAGCGGCACGTCGCAGTACACCTCGGGTGAGCAGAAGCCGGGCATCCTCTACGAGAGCACGCTCACCTACCGCAGCGCCCAGATCATCCTCACCGCGCAGGCTGACGACTTCGGGGGCCGCCCTCCGCTGCGCGTGGACTTCACCACCCGCATCCACGGCGAGGATGCGCCGCTGGTGGTCATCGTCGTGCACCTGAAGGCCTTCGATGACCTGACCTCCTATGGCCAGCGCCAGCGGTCCGCCGTCGCCCTCAAGGGCTATCTGGACCAGTGGCTGCCGGAGGCGCGCGTGCTCGTCATTGGCGACTGGAACGACGACCTGGACCACTCCATCTCCATGGAGAACGGGACCGCGCTGGCCACCCCGTACGCGAACTTCCTGGATGACCCCGCGCACTACACGTTCCCCACCCGGGTGCTGACCGACGCCAACACCCGCACCACCACGGAGTACGACGACGCCATCGACCACACGCTCGTCACCGACGAGGTGGCCGTGGACGCCGTGCCCGGCGGCGTCCAGGTGCTCCGCCCCGACGCGACGATCCCGGACTACGCCCAGACCGTCAGCGACCACTACCCGGTGCTCACAAGCTACGACTTCAGCGGCTCCGCGGGTCCGCGCGTGAAGCTCACCGCCCCCCTGGGCGGCACCTTCCTCGTGGGCGGGCCGCTGACGATCACGTGGCACGCGGTGGGCCTGGACACCGTGCGGCTGGAGGCCTCCTACGACGACGGCGGACAGTGGAACGTCGTCGTCCCTTCGCTGCGCGCGGACGCGGGAAGCTACATGTGGACCGTGCCCGACGTGGAGAGTGCCTCGGTGCGCGTGCGCGTGGTGGACACGCAGCAGGCATCGCGCTTCGACATGAACCCCACGGCCCTCCGGTTCACGCGCGGGCAGGCCCGCGTGTTCATCAACGAGCTGCTCGCCAACGAGCCCGCGCTTCCCGGCGGCACCGCGCATGAGTTCGTGGAGGTCTACAACGCAGGCTCCGCCCCGGCGGATCTGTCCGGCTGGAGCCTGTGGGATGCCCTGGCCTCCCGGCATGTCTTCGCCGCAGGCACGGTGGTGCCGCCGGGCCGGGGGATGGTCGTCTTCGGCGGCGCCGAGGCCTTCACGCCCGGCACCCCCGCCACCGTCGCGGCCTCCAGCGGGACGCTGAGCCTCAACAACACCGCGGACAGCGTGCAGCTCAAGCTCGCCGACGGCGGCATCGTGGACTCCGTTCTCTACTCCGGCACCGTGGATGCCGTGTCCATCAACCGCGCGCCCGACCTGGCGCCGGACGCGGGCTTCGAGCTGCACACCACGCTGACGCCCGGCCTTCCGTCCTCGCCAGGCCGGCGCGCGGATGGCGGCGCGTTCTGAGCCGTGCCCGTCCCGGGCGCTGAATTCAGCCCGGGCAGGGCAGCCGGACGCGCACGGGGCGCGCGCTGGAGCTCGTGCGCTTCGTGCCGAGCTGTCCTCCGGTGCCACGGCCCCAGCACCAGGCGGAGCCGTCGGTGGTGATGGCGCAGGTGAAGGCCTCTCCGGCGGTCAGCGCGACGGCCTGACCCGGCAGCGACACGCGCACAACGGGCGATTGCGTACGAAGTTCGGAACTCCCGCTCTGGCCTTCCGTGTTCTCACCCCAGCAGAAGACGTTCCCCGCACCTCCTCCCGTGGTGCGCGCGCAGGTGTGACGAAAGCCAAACACCACCTCCTCGACAGGGTGGTCCAATCCCTTCATCTCCACCGGCACCCGGGTGAGCGCGGGGAACGGCGGATCCAACAGCAGATCTCCGAAGCACCAGAGCGAGCCATCCTTCTTCCAGGCGCACGTCTTCTGCTCGCCCGCCGCCACGCGCACCACCTCGCTCATTCCAGGGACGGGTGCGGGGACGGAACGGGTGCGGGCATCTCCCAGTCCCAGGGCGCCGTATTCGCTGCGTCCCCAGCACCACAAGGAGCCGTCGCGCAGGGCCGCGCACGCGTGGCTCGTCCCCGCGGCGACAGAGATCACCTCCTGCGGGAGCCCGGAGACCCGGGTCGGCCCCGGCTGGGGTGTGTCAGCTCCCGTGCCGAGCTGGCCGCTCTCGTTGGCCCCCCAGCACCACAGCGCCCCATCCCGCCGGAGCGCACAGGTGAAACCGCCGCCCCTGGCTACCTGGACGACCCCTGGAGCGGACTCCTCCCAACGGAGCGCGACGAGCCCCTCGGGGGTGGGTGGGGGAGGCCCGAGCAGGCTCCAGCACGCCAGGGAGCCATCGGCCACCCGGGCACACTGCGCACCATCCAGCGCCGTGGCGCCCTCCAAGTGTTGGACGCGCACGGGATGTCCGCCCGGCTCCCCGTAGGCTGCTTCGGAGGCGTCAAGGTTGCCTCCCGCGCAGTACGCCGCGCCGGTGGAGGTCCTCATGCACGCGATGTCGAGCTCCACGCCCAGTTCGACGGTGCTTCCAGCCAGCAGCGGCAGAGGTGAAGGCCCCCGAGAGGCCGGGGCGTCCTCTCCGATGCCGCGGGCTCCTGGCGGGTGGGCGCCCCAGCACCAGGGCGTGCCGTCGCGAAGGAGGGCGCAGGCCGTACTGCCCCCCGCGGCGATCTGGGAGACGCAGCGCTTTTCCTGCATGGGCACTTTCGCGGGAGGCAGACCCAGGCGGTGCTTCAGGTGGCCACTCCGGATCCGAGGAGCGCCGGAGTCGCCCACGAACTCCACCCACAGCTCCACCTGTCGCGGTGTCTCCAGGAGGGTCCACAGCTCCGCGTCGCCAGGGTTCTCCGTCGGCCTCTTGACGACATGCTTCAGGGAGAATCGCTCGCGGAGCGTCTCACCGGGCGCGAGGTTCACCGGCCCATGGGGGTGGAGATTGGTGACATCGCCTTGAGCGCCGATGGGGTAGCTGAAGACGCGGCCGTTGGCGGTGCGCACATGGAGCAGGGTGAAGGACGTCCAGAGCACGGTGTTGCAGGCCTGGGCGGGGAGCTGCTGGGGCGCGGAGGTCGTGTTCTGCGCCAGGGCCTCGAGCTCCAACTCGGTGGGCAGCGGCCCGCTGCTCGGGACGACGGCCAGGCCGAGCCGCACTCCCTTCACCGGCTTCCCCCACGCCACGTCCTCCGCCAGCGCGGGGCTGGTGAACAGCATGATCAAGGTCCCCAGGAGACAGCTCACGCATGCTCTCGGCACGGAAATCCTCTCGACGATCGGCGCGCATGAATACCGGTACGCCCGGTTCGTTCCACCACGCGGGAACAGCTCCGGCAAGATGAACGGACGGGAAGACCTCGGGATCTATCCGTCGCGCGTCGAGCCGGTGCGCGGCGTAGGCTCCCGGACGCTCACCCCCGAGCGTGTTTCTCCTCTCTGCATGGGACCCGATCATGAGACGCAGGTGGACTTCCGCAGGTATCGCCACGATGGCCTTGCTCGTCCAGGGTGTGGGCTTGTCGGGCTGCTGCCCGGGGCCACGGCAGTACGGTGCGGGGCTTCAAGCCTTCGCGAAGGCGCGCGTGGACAATCGCATCCTCGCGGTCCTCCGCCTGGATCGAACGTTGATTGCCTTTCCTCCCGCGGAGGATGAAGGAACGCGGGTCGCCAGTGGGAATGTGTCGGTGATCGAGACTTCGCTGGAGGTGGAGTTCCCGGCCGGGCAGGAGCGTCCGGAGGCGCTGCGCGTGGCCGGGCTCCTGATCCGGGACGGGGAGGGGTGGGTGGTGAGCCGGCAGTCGTTCGAGCAGGGGCAGGTCGTGCAGGCACAGACCCTGCGCTCGCGCCTGGAACTCAAGGGACCGGAGGGCAAGCCGTTACCGCCGGGGTCATACACGGTGGAAGCCCTGCTCTTCAGCGAGCCGGAGGGCGCGCCGACCGTGGTCCAGACCCGGTTCCGGCTCGCCTCCTGTGCGTTCCTCTGAGGCCACCTGTGTGGGCGAATGGAACGCGGCGGGGACGGTGAACTTCGACATGACCGGCACGCCCTTGGGCGTCGCGCCCGGCATGTCCTGGGTCCAGCCGGGTGGTTCCCCGCGAACCGCCGTGCAGTCCCCTTGCACGGCGGCGCAGAACCGGCTCAGAGGTCGCGGCCCGGCAGTTGTCCCACCGCGGGCAGGTAGCCCAGCTCCCGGACGAGGACGAACCCGTCCGGGGCCTGGGTGGACGTGGCGAAGGTGCCCAGCCGCTGCGGGTGCTTCCACAGCTTCAGCGGCCGCCGCTGCCCCGGGCTGTCGCTGTCCACGGCGCTGTACAGGAAGCCCTCGATGCCCTGGTCCCCGTTCACCATCTTGAGGGAGAAGCCGGCGGCGCCGTCACAGGTGGACGTGTCCGTCAGCAGGTAGCGCCCATAGATGTTGGCGCAGCGGTACAGCGGCTTGATGAGGGCCCCCATGCGCTTGCGGATGTTCTCGGGCAGTTTCGGGGTGAGCAGCGGACCCTCCATGCGCAGCGCGACGAGCGACGACGTATCCGCCACCCCGTTGCCATCCAGGTCCGGGGAGTACCCGGACACGTCCGCGCCACCGGGATGGTTTTGGATGTCCACTGTCACCGCGGTCGTCGTCAGGTAGTTCGTGTCCCCGCTCTTGAAGCCCACCAGCGCCCGGTCGATGAAGAGCGAATAGGACACGAGCAGCGTCTCTCCGCCCAGGGTCGACACGTTCAGCTCCTCGCAGGAACGCTGCATCCGGCTGGGTTGGATGAGCGCGCGGTTCACGCACGTGGCCTCCAATGACAGCGTGTCCCAGCGCGTCTTGCCCAGACACAGGGGCCGGACCTCGCCGCACTCGGTCCGCTCCCAGACGGCTTCCAGCGCGTAGCCCTCCGTGCCCACCGTCTTGGGCAGGTGACCGCCGGGGCTCATCGCCACCGCGGCCTGCGCCCCCCTGAAGGAGATCGGCGTCCCATCCAGCGTGTTGCTGCGCCCCTCGCCGCAGTAGTCCGCCATGGCCATGCGCGTGCACAAATGGTGGTACGCCATCGCCTGGCTCTCCGGGTACTCCGTGGCCCAGGGCGGATACCCCCAGTCCACGCACTTGGCGATGACGCCGCCTCCCACGAAGAACGGCTGGGACGCGGAGCCCTCGTTCTTTGGCGCGCACGCGAAGGTGAAGTAGTCCGGATTGCGGAGCAGATCACCGCCCGCGGACCAGGCGTGGGGCACGGGGAGCGCGAAGCCACTGCCCGTGGGGCACAGCGGTTCGGGCCGCTTGTCCTCCGTGGATGCCGTCACGCGGTACTCCCAGCGCGCCTTGCCCGCGTAGAGGTTTTCCGGCGTGCACTCCGCCGTGGGCGGCGTGATGTCCTCGTGACAGCGGGCCTCCTCGATGACGAGCTTCACCGTGCGGCCCTCGAACGGCGCCTGGAACGTCGTCTTCACCAGCGAAGGGCCCTCCAGGAACCGCGCTGTCACGGGGGGATTGCCGCCCGAGCAGCTCTGCCCGGTGATGATCCGGCCGCTCATCGTCAAGGCCTTGGCGGGTGCGCACGTCACGCCGGCTGGAGGATCCGGCACCGCCACGGACGCCAGTGGAATGTTGATGGATTCGAAGCGCCCCGTGCCGTGCAGCTGCGTGCCCTGCGCGCTGTTGGTGGGCGGCGGCTCCGCGTTCGCAACCGCCGCCGTCAGCATCACCGTGCCCAACAACCCGCGCCTCCATGTGGTCATCATGTGTCCGTCGCTCCCCGCGCTCATGCGGCTTCACGGCGACGCCCCAACGCGTCCCCGCAATCTCTTGAACGCCGGACCTGTCGGAAATTCTCGTTTGGGCCACGGTTTTCGCGGACGTGTGCAAACCTTGCCGTGCATGCAAACGTTGCACGGCCCCTCGCGCGTCTCCCTGTGCAAACGTTGCACAGTCCCGCGAGCGCGCATGGGCGGCGGCAGCCTGAAATAGGGTGCATCAAGGCGGCCGCACGGGGCTCCTATCTATTTAGAGAGCGACTCTGCACCGCGGGCGCGTCCAGTCGCGCCAGCCGTGCTCCACCCGCCATGGAGCCTATCGATGACCTGTCTTCCCCGGTGTCTGGGAGTGATGCTGCTGACCTGCCCCGTGCTGCTGATGGCCTGTTCCGAGACCCGGGGGACACCGGATGCCGGCACTCCCCCTGTCGCGGCGTGGGATGGCACCGCCACCCCCATCGAAGAGAAGGGCGACTGGATTGACCGCGGCGTCTTCGCGCCCTGTGAGTTCACCCCCCCACTCGGAACCCGGCTCGACTGCGACACCCCAGCACTCTTCGACGTGTCGCAATGCAACCTGGGGGCGCTCAGCAAGGCGGAACGGCACGGCATCTACCAGACCGAGCTGCGCTCGGCCTCCGGCGAGTACCCATGGGCGGGCGCTGGCATCCTTCTCCCGGAGGACGGGGGCGCCGGAACCCTGAACTTCGATCCCCTCACCCGGCAACAGTTCGATGACCAGGGCATGTTCCTCGCCAGCATCTTCACGACGAGCCGGGGCGTGGTCACGAAGTATGCGCTGGCGGGCTGTGACGCGCCCGAGCGCAACCACATCACCGGCTGCTATGCGTTCTGCAGCAACGGCGTGCTCGTGGAGAAGGGGACGTTCGACTCGGAGCGGATGCTCTGGGGCCGTGGTGAGGCCGAGTCCGGCGGGGGCATGAACCTGGTCTCAGAGTCCTTCGTCGGGCTTGGCTTTCCGGCGGATGTCTACGTCACGAAGAACCATGCCTACGTGGTGTCCATCCAGCTCAAGAAGAACATGCCCGCGGGGGGCTTGAGTGTCTTCGACGTCAGTGACCGCCGGCACCCCGTGCTGAAGAAGGTCATCTCCCTGCCGGACGATGGGTACTGGAACGCCGCGTGGGCCAAGGACGACGTCCTCTACATCGCCACCCGCGCTTCTGGCGTCATCCTCTATGACATCTCGAATCCGGCGGACCCGACCTACCTCCGCAGTGTGCCCAGCGGCGCGCCCCTGGATGTGCACACCCTGTTCGTGGACGGCAACCGGCTCTATGCCATGGGGCTGCGGCCCGCGCAGACGCTCATCTTCGACATCACGACACCGCAGGCCCCCGTCCTGCTCAACCGCTTCACCTTCACGTCAGAGGAGTTCGTCACCAGCTATCCGCACGACGCCTTCGCCTACGAGGGCCGGCTCTACATCAACCACACGGACATCGGCTTCCTGGTCACCGACCCG
This sequence comes from Corallococcus carmarthensis, assembly GCF_003611695.1. Lineage (GTDB taxonomy): Bacteria > Myxococcota > Myxococcia > Myxococcales > Myxococcaceae > Corallococcus > Corallococcus carmarthensis. Next base: position 14,093 of record NZ_RAWE01000176.1, read on the forward strand.
AGCGACCCCCTGCAGGTCAAGGAGCTGGGCAAGTACCACTACAACCGGCAATACAGCCACGCCAGCGCGGTGGGGACCTTCGCGGGCCGCACCATCGCGTTCGAAGGCGGTGAGCAGGAGGGGTCGCACCTGCGCGTGCTGGATGTCACCGACCCGGCCCACATCCAGCTCATCGCCGAGCACCGGCTGCGCCCCACCACCTCCATCCACAACATGATCCTGAAGGGCACCCGGCTGTACGTCGCCTGGTACCAGGAAGGCGTGCACGTGTTCGACGTGGCGAATCCCACGCGCCCCCAGAAGATTGCCTATTTCAACACCTACCGTGAGACCGACCCGAAACGGCTGGGCATTGTCTTCGAAGGCGCCATCGGAATGCGCGTCCCGGGTGACGGGTATGTCTACGTGGTGGACACCGCGCGAGGGCTGCTCATCTTCAACGAGCCCTGAGTGCGTGGGTGGCTCAGCAGGGGTTTCCCTCGAGGACCTCCGCGCCCGCGCGCACGCGGATCCGGGTCGAGCCACCCGACGTCGCGATGCCGGTCACCCGTACCTTGGTGTAGACCGAGCCCGAGCTGTCGGGGACGTAGAAGCGCAGCTTGCAGGAGCCCGGAAGGCCGAAGATGGGCGGCGTCCAGACGCCCGAGCCGCTCACCGTGCCGATCGTTTCCCACGCGGTGCTGACGATTCCCCAGGCGTTCGCGGAAGCGAAGAGGGCGTTGCAGGCAGCCTGGGTGGTGGGCGCGGTCGCCGGGACGGCCTCCACGAAGGCACGGGACGGCCTGCCCCCGATGTTCGTCACGTCGACCACGAAGCGGTCCGTGCACGAAGGCTGCCCATAGGTGGCGTCAATAGACGTCGCGTAGACAGGGACGTAGCCCGTCTTGCGGCAGTTCCAGACGTAGGAAACCGTTTCGCCGTCCGGCTGCGCCAGCACCGTGCTGCTGGTGAGGCACGGGAGGACCGGGGGGAGCGTGATGCCCATCGCGTCGACGGAGCCGCCAACCTCCGGCTCCTGCCCTGGCAACGGGGCCTCCTCCTCCAGCGGCCCCCCACAGGCGGTGGCGAGCGAGGCGGCGAACAGGAGGGCGGCGGACGAGGTGAAGCGCATGGGACGACTCCGGAAGGGGCGAGGAAGAGCAGCACGGTGTTGCCCCCCGTGCTGTTACGTCCGGTGTCGCGCTTATTCCTTCGTCATTTCCACGGCTTTATCATGGCGTGCCGACGCCCTCCGTTGCGACAACGGTTCGCGCCGGCTGGACTACCGGGCGGTGACCTGGTCCGCGGTGAGGCAGGGCTCCACCTTCTCAGGGACCACCAGGAAGGTGGACTCGCGGTCCAGCGTGCGGGACGTGCCCAGCGCGCTGTCTCCGATGGTGCCGCCGCCATCGAACCGCAGCACCGACCAGTCGTGCTGCGACGCGGGGAACACCGTGGCGCTGCTGCCGTCGCGGTTGAGGTCCCGGGCGTAGGTGGCGGTCTGGATGCTGCCGTTGGCGTTCATGTCCAGGTTGGCACTCGCGGTGCCGGCGACCTGGACGTTGACGAAGCGCAGCCCGCCAAGCTTCGCCAGGTCCGCCTCCGTGGTGGGGGCCACGGGCGTGAACGCCGCGACCTCGTTGATGGCCGCCTCGCTGAAGGACGCCACGCGCACGCGCGAATAGTCGAACACGTTCGCCGTGCCGCTGACGGTGAAGCCATACACCTGATACTCATAGTTCATGATGCTCAGGTAGTTGGGCTTGTAGTTGGCATCGTCGGTGCCGCCGTGGCGCAGGCCGATGTTGTGCCCCAGTTCGTGCATGATCGTGCCGGCCTGCTGCAGCTCCGTGCCGCCCGGCGTGGACCAGCCGCCCAGCGTCACCACGAAGTCGTGGGCAGGGATGCCGCGCGAGATGCCGCTGGAGGTGCCCCCGCTGTAGGTGTTGGCGAACAGCATGTAGTGGAAGAACGGCGCGCGGGCGGCGGCGAAGTACTTCGCCTTGATCTTGTCGAAGTCCGTCCACACCGGGTTCAGGTCCGTGTCCGCGTCCGCCGTGGCGATCTGCTGGTCCAGCGCCAGGTGCAGCGTGATGCCCGTGCTGCCGTCCGGGTTGGACACCGGCGCGTTGGCGAACGCGGTGATGATCCGGTTGAGCGCGCCCTGCGTGGGCTTGCGGTTGGCGTAGTAGTCCGCCTCGATGAAGAGGTCCTTGCGGCGCGCGTTGGCGCCCAGCGCCGGCAGGTCCACGCCGCCAGAACCGAACAGCTCCGCGTAATCACTCAGGCGGTCGCCATCCGTGTCGGTGCTCTGCGGGTTGGTGCCGTACTGCGCCTCCACCTTGTCGCAGACGCCGTCGCCGTCCGTGTCCACGTCGGAAGCCAGACACCCGGGCGCCGCCTGCGCGACCACGCCCTGGGCCACCGCCGCCTCCGCCGGCAGGCCGTCCTCCGGCCCCTCCACGCCTTCACCGCCACCACACCCGTTCAATCCCAGCAGGGCCACGGACGCCGTCAGCAAGGTCTTCTGGAGCTTGGACATACACTTCCTTTGGGGCTCAAGGGCCAGCGTCAAGCCGGCCTGCACCATCCTAACGCATTTTCCGCATAGTCGGCTTTGACTTCTAATCCTTGTTTCGAGTGCCCGTCACGCTCCGGTCACGCCACCGGGACCATCCAGGGGGCTCAGCCCCGCTGAATGCGTGTGAAGGACGAGAGCGGTCCCTCCGGTGTAGATCTCCCGGTCACTCCCCCGAGGTCCCCCGTGACGACAGAAGCAAAGCGCAAGGCGCGGCAGAAGCTGGTCCTGGATCACTTCCACGATGAGGTGAAGCAAGACTGGGACGCGGTCCTGTCGACCTTCCCGCACCCGCACTACGAGCTGGTTCCCACCATGAAGGTGCATGACGGGGACCGCACGGTGCGGGATTACTACCGGGAAACGCGCGTGGCGTTCCCGGACCAGCACCACGAGATCATCTCCTTCCGGCACAGCGACGACGCCGTCATCGTCGAGTTCTGGCTGATGGGCACCCACCTGGGACCGCTGGGAGCCATTCCGCCCACGGGCAGCCGCTTCCGGGTGCGGATGAGCGCGTACTTCATCTTCGACGAGGCCGAGAAGCTCGTCTGCGAGCGCGTCTACTTCGACACGCTCAGCATGCTCAGACAGCTCCTGGGCGGATTGGACATGGGCTCGCCGAAGAACTGGCTCCTGGCCGTCCGCTGCTTCAAGGGGCTCCTGGCCATGTCCGGCGGCACGCCCGCGCCCGAGCTCACCGAGACCCGGCCGCCCACCTTCACCGACTGAAGCGGCGCGAGGCAGTGTTTCCAGTGCCAATGACAAACGTGCTGTAGTGTCAAAACGGCGCGGCAAGGCGCTTGGGGGCGGGAGCCGGGTGGTATCTTCCGCGCCCATGGACCTGCGAATCGTGCTCGGCGTCGCGCTGATGCTGGTGTCGCCCGCCTGGGGCCAGCCGGCGGCCTCCCCAGGGCCTGACTTCCAGGCCCGGATGTCCGCCGCATCCCAGGCCTACGAGGACCTCGACTACGAGCACTCGCTCGAACAGCTCGACGCGGCGAAGGCCGTGGCGCGCGACGGTGGGGAGCGGGGCAGGGTGGTCATCCTGCGGGGGATCGTGCTCGCGGACCTGGGCCGCCGCAAGGAGTCCCTGGCCGCCTTCAAGGAGGGGCTGTCGCTGCTGCCTGACGCGAGCCTTCCGGTGAAGGTGTCTCCCAAGGTGTCACGCGACTTCGAGGAGGTGCGCCGGAACGTGCAGCGTGAGCTGGCCCGCAACCCCCGGCCGCCCCCGGACGCGCCGCTGGCGATGACGGATGCACCGCTGGAGCCCACTCCGCCGCCCGCGCTCGCTCCTCCCGCGGCGCAGGCGGAGGTGGGCCGCTCGCGTTCCCTGCCCGTGCTGCCGCTGGCCTTGCTGGGAGGCGGCGTGGTGCTCGGTGGACTCGGTGGCTACTTCGGCCTCCAGTCGCGGGGCAACGTGAACTCCGCGCGCGATGATGCCTTCTACAGCGACCGCACCGCGCACCTGGACAGCGCGCGAGGACAGGCGCTCGCGGCCAACGTCCTCCTGGGCGCGGCCGTCACCGCCGCCACCGGAGCCGCCATCACCTGGCTCCTCACGGGCGACTCGCTGTCGCCGCGGACGGAGGTCTCTCCATGAAGCGCGCCGTGGCCGTGGGACTCGGGTTTCTCTGCATCACCTGCACGGTGCCGGACATCGAGGACCTCGAGCAGGAGCGCCCCAGCGGGTGCGACGCGAGCCATCCCTGCCATGTCCAGGTGCTGCTGACCTACGACGGCTTCCGTCCGGGCTGCGTCACGCTGCGAGTGGTGGACGCGGAGGATGCCTCCAGGACCTTCGAGCTGCCGGTGACGCCGCCCACGCCTGGGGGAGCGGGGACGGGGGAGGTGGGCTTCGTTCGCCGGGCCGGGTGGAGTGACACCGTGAAGGTGACGGCCTCCGCCCGCGAAAGTTCGTGCGCGGGACAGGAGGTGGCCACCGCGTCCGCGCAGGTGACGGTTCCCGAGGAGGAGACCGCCCGGGCCGCGCTGACGTTGAGCGCGAGGGATGAAGATGGGGATGGCTACGTGAGCACCGCCACCCGGGGCACTGACTGTGACGACCACTCCGTCTCCATCTCTCCGGGCGTGGCGGAGCGCTGCGACTTCCTGGACAACGACTGTGACGGCCGGGAGGACCCGGCGCCCATCTGTGACGGCGTCGCATGGAGGACGACCCGCATCCTCACGGGGACGAGCTACCGGGACGTGGCTCCTCATGCGCGCAACCAGGCCTGGCTCGTGAGCGATAGCAGCGACTTGCTCGTCCACGTTCAAAGGGAGACCGACGGTGGCTTCGACCTGGAGCCGTTCGCCGACTGCCACGGGGCATGGTCCACCGCGTGGGCGCGGCCGAGCGACGGGCGTGTGTTCATCGGCTCGTGGAATGGACAGCTCGCCACGCGGCCGCTGGGCGCCGCGGAGCCCTGCACGCTGACGTCTTTCGACGGGGGCGGGGCGGCCATCCAGGACCTCGTGGGCTTCGAGGCGGATGGTGGCACGACGCTCTACGCGGTGAGCGAGGCCGGGGACATCCTGCGCTGGGACTACCCTGCGGAGCCGCGGCGGGTGGAGCACGTGGATGCGGACCTCCGCTCCATTCATGGCCTCGACCCGCGAACGCTCATCACCGTGGGCTCCACGGGCGACGTGCCCGTCGCGTACCACGTCAACGCGGACGGAGGCCCGTGGCTGCGGGAGTCGCTACCGTCGAACTCCCAGGGACAGCACGCCCTGCAGTCCGTGCACGTCGTGGCGCCGGGCCTTGCCTACGCAGGGGGAGATCAGGGGCTGTTCCTGGAGCGTGCGGCAGGCACCTGGATGACGAAGCCTCCGTACCCCATCTATGTGGATGGAGGCGTGTCGCCCGACCTCCTCGACGTGGTGTCCTTCGGACAGGGCGTCGTCTTCGCGCGCCTGGATACGGACGACCTCGTCCGCTTCGACGGAGTGGCGTGGCAGGACTTCCTCTTCGGCACCCAGGGCTTCTCGACGCTCGAGGGGCTGACGTCGGACGAACTGTGGAGCGCCAGCCTCGATGGCACCGGCTTCTACTGGGGACCCTTGCAACCATGAGCGACCTGCTCTCCCGTGACCTCTCCCGGCTCCCGGACCTGCTCGAGCAGGCCCGCGCGAGCGCCCTCGAATTCCTCACCACCCTGCCCGAGCGCCCCGCGGGCATTCGCCCCGCACCGCCCGCGCCGCTCGGGCTGCCCGAGGCGGGCCTCGGCGCCGGGGAGGCACTCGCGCTCTTCCGCCGCCGCTACGAGGCAGGGCTCTCCGGCTCCGCGGGGTCGCGCTACCTGGGCTTCGTCACCGGCGGCACCACGCCCGCGGCGCTCGTGGGTGACTGGCTCGTCTCCGCGTACGACCAGAACGTGAGCAACGACGGTGACTCGCTCGCCACCAGCGTGGAGCGCGAGGCGTTGGGACTGCTGCGCTCCCTCTTCGGCCTGCCGGAGGCTTACGAGGGCGCCTTCGTGAGCGGGGCGACGGCGGCGAACCTCGTCTCGCTGGCCACCGCGCGGCAGTGGGCAATGGAGCGGCTGGGCCACGACGTGAGCGAGGAGGGGCTGTGGGGGCTGCCGCGGATCGCGGTGCTGGGCGGCGCGCCGCACGCGAGCGTGCTCAAGGCGCTCTCCATCCTCGGCATGGGACGGCGCGCGGTGGAGGCCGTCCCCTGCCTTCCGGACCGGCCCGTCATGGATCCGAAGGCGCTCGAAGCGCGGCTCGCGGCACTCGGCGGCGCCCCGGCCATCGTGCTCGCGAGCGCGGGGGAGGTGAACACCGGGGACTTCGACGACCTGGAAGCCGTGGGGCCGTTGTGCCGCCGCTACGGGGCCTGGCTGCACGTGGACGGCGCCTTCGGCATCTTCGCGGCCTGCAGCCCGGCGCACGCGCATCTGCTGCGGGGGCTCGCCCACGCGGATTCGGTCGCGGCTGATGGTCACAAGTGGCTCAACGTCCCCTACGACTCCGGCCTCGTCTTCACGCGCCACCTCGCGTTGCAGGAGAGGGTCTTCCGCGCGGTGGCCGCCTACCTGGGCCAGGGGCCGGATCTGCTGCACCGCACGCCGGAGAACTCGCGCCGCTTCCGGGCGCTGCCCGCGTGGATGACGCTCATGGCCTACGGCCGCGACGGGCACCGCGCGCTCGTCGAGCGAAGCTGTGCGCTCGCCCGTGGCCTGGGGGAGGGGCTCGCGGCGTCACCGCGGTACGCGCTGCTCGCCCCGGTGACGCTGAACATCGTCTGCTTCGCGCTGCGCTCGGGGGACGCCTCGCGGCGCGACCAGCTCCTCGCGGCGCTGCAGGCCGACGGGCGCGTGCACTTCACGCCCACGCAGTACGCCGGCCGCCCCGGACTGCGCGCGGCCTTCTCCAACTGGCGGACGGGAGAGTCGGACCTCCCCATCATCCTCGCGGCGCTGGAGGCCGCGGCCTCCAGGGTCTAGAGGTCCGGGCAGCGGGCGGAGCTACTTCGGTTGGGTGCAGTAGGCGTGCAGCACGCTCAGGTTGCCACAGCCGGCGACGAGCACGAGGGGGACCAGCATGAGGATGAAGAGCCCCCGCGTGAAGCCCATGCCCACGGCCATGTTTTGTTCCGGAGCTTCCTCCAGGTAGAGGACGTCGACGGCGGAGCCTGGGGTCCGCTTGGAGGCGTCCGAGGATGCCTCATCGAACTTGCCGCTGCGCTCCGGGCCTTCGGGCGGACGGAAGACGTAATAGACGGTGCTCGGTTTGCCCCGGCTCTCATTGACCCTGACCACCTGGCCCTGTGCACGCAGCCCGCGCTGCTCCAACTGCACGGTCAGGCGGCGGGAGTGGGAGAGGACCGCCAGGAAGAGGGCGGGGCCTCCCGTGAAGACCGCCAGCATGCAGATCAGCATCGTCAAGCTCATGGTGTTCCCCAGGATGGCGGGTGGGAGGCGGTCGAAGCAACCGCGGAGGGTGCCGGCCTGGCTCCAACGATGAAGTGAAGTCGATTGTCGTGAATAAATAGGTCGGTCGACCTATATTTTGCCCGTCACGGCAGGGGCCGTGCCCAAGCTGGGGAGTCGCCATGGAGTCCGAGGGCCGTGTCGTGCTGGTGGGGGGCTATGGGG
>NZ_RAWE01000177.1 GCF_003611695.1 Corallococcus carmarthensis
CCCCCACATCCGTCCCGCGAGTTCCGCCTCCGCGGACGTCGAGGCCGTGGGGCAAATTGAAGCGGTGAAGACGGTGTTGCGGGTGCTGACTCGGACCACGGGGCTGCGCCTGGCGGTGGTGGCGCGCGTGACGCCGGAGTCGTGGACGTGCTGCGCGGTGCTGGACGAGATGGACTTTGGCCTGCACACGGGAGACACGCTGGTCGTCTCCACCACGTTCTGCAACACCGTGCGGAACATGGCGGCGCCGCTGCTCGTCAACCACGCGAGCCAGGATCCCCGCTTCCAGAATCACCCCGCGCCGAAGATGTACGGCATCGAGAGCTACATCGCGGTGCCGTTGTACCGGCGCAACGGGGACTTCTTCGGCGTGATGTGCGCGCTGGACGCGAGGCCCGCGGACCTCACCGAGGACACGCTGGAGACCTTCCGCCACCTGGGTGACCTGGTGGGCCACCAGCTGGAGCAGGAGGAGGCGCTGAGCGAGCGCGACTCGCAGTTGCTGAGCGCTCGCGAGGCGTCGCTCCTGCGCGAGCAGCTGATGGGCATCGTCAGCCACGACCTGCGCAACCCGCTCAATGCCATCTCATTGTCGGCGGCGACGCTGATGCGCAGGACGGACCTGGACGACCGGGCCCGCCGGGGGCTGCGGCGCATCCTGGACTCGTCGGACCGGGCGAACCGGCTCATCCGCGACCTGCTGGACTTCACCCACGTGCGCACGGGCATGCCGCTGCCGGTGAAGCCCCAGGTCATGGACCTGCATGAAATCACCGAGCAGGTGGTGGACGAGGTGCGGCTCACCGCGCCGGGGCGCACGGTGGAGCTGACGTGCGGGGGCAACGGACGGGGGAAGTGGGATCCGGACCGCGTCGCGCAGGTGCTGACCAACCTGCTCACCAACGCCGTGCAGTACAGCGCGCCGGACGCGCACATCCGGGTGGAGGCACGCGGAGACGAGCGCGAGGTGGTGCTGGCGGTGACGAACGCGGGGACGCCCATCCCGCCCGCGCTGCTGCCCGTGCTCTTCGAGCCGATGACCCGGGGCACCACGGAGGGCAGCGAGCGCCGCAGCGTGGGCCTGGGGCTCTTCATCGTGAATCAAATCGTCCGCGCTCACGGCGGCGAGGTGGAGGTGGTGTCCACGCCGGAGACGGGCACCACGTTCCGGGTGCACCTGCCGCGCGGGTGTTGATCAGCCCGCGCCGGGAAGGGGCCGCTTGAGCACGACGAGCGCGAGCGTGGTGGCCAGCGTGCCCGCGACGAGTGCCAGCACATAGGGGCCCAGCGGCTGCACGGCGTTCGGGATGGCGAGCACGAAGACGCCGCCGTGGGGTGCGCGCAGCGTGCAGCCGAAGCCCATGGATACGGCGCCCGCGATGGCGGAGCCGAAAGCCATGGCCGGGATGACGCGCAGCGGGTCGCGGGCCGCGTAGGGGATGGCGCCCTCGGTGATGAAGGCGAGCCCCAGCACGGCGGCGGCCTTGCCGGCCTCGCGCTCCTGGAGGGTGAAGCGGCGCTTCGAGACCACCGTCGCGAGGGCGATGCCCAGGGGCGGCGTCATGCCCGCGACCATCACCGCGGCCATGGGGGTGAAGGTGTTGGAGCCGAGCAGGCCCACGCCAAAGGCATAGGCCGCCTTGTTGATGGGGCCGCCAGTGTCGACGGCCATCATCGCGCCCAGGAGCAGCCCCAGGAACACGGCGTTGGTGCCGGACAGGCCGTGGAGGAAGCGGGTGAGGGCGCCCATCAGCGCGGCCACGGGCGCGCCGATGACGTAGGTCATCAGCAGGCCGACGATGAGCGCGGACAGCAGCGGGAGGACGAGCACCGGCTTGAGGCCCTCCAGGTTCGAGGGCAGGCGGATGCGGTCGCGCAGCGTGCGCGTCACGTAGCCCGCCAGGAAGCCCGCGGCGATGCCGCCCAGGAACCCCGCGTTGAGCTGGTTCGCCAGCATGCCGCCGATGAAGCCCGGCGCGAGGCCAGGGCGGTCCGCGATGGAGTACGCGAGGTAGCCCGCGAGCGCGGGCACCATGAGCGCGAAGGCCGCGTCGCCAATGCCCTTCAGCGCGGCGGGCAGCGTGCCGGGTTCCTTGTACGCGTCGATGCCGAAGACGAAGGACAGCGCCAGCAGCAGGCCGCCCGCGACGACGAAGGGCAGCATGAACGACACGCCCGTGAGCAGGTGCTTGTACACGCCGGCCGGTTCGGCGCGGGTCGGGGGGGCGGGAGCGGCGGGCGAGGGGCTTGCCGGTCCAGGGAGCGCGAGGGCCTGTTCGACGATGCGGTCGGCCTGCTTGAGGGCTTCGCCCACGGAGGTCTGGAGCAGGCGCTTGCCGGAGAAGCGTTCGGTGGAGACGTGGGTGTCCGCGCCGATGATGACCGCGTCCGCCTGGGCGATCTCCTCCGAGGTCAGCGTGTTCTTCGCGCCCACGGAGCCCTGCGTCTCCACTCGGATGGCATAGCCCCTGGCGCGGGCGGCGCGCGTGAGGGCTTCGGCGGCCATGAAGGTGTGCGCGATGCCGGTGGGGCAGGCCGTCACCGCGACCAGCGTGCCCGCGGGCGTGGAGGACGGAGGCGTGCGCGTGGGCACGGCGGCATCCGCGCGGCGCGGTGCTTCGGTGGGGGCGAGGCCTTCCGTTGGGCCGGGTCTGCGCGAGGTTCCAGACTCGGGGCCTGCCCGGTGGGTGTCTGTGACCGGAGCGGTTGCTGGCTCGGAGGTCTTGCGGTGCAGCGTGGCGCGGGCCACGGCCTCGTCGATGATGCGCTCGGTGTCGCGGATGGCCGCCGCCGTGGAGGTGCGGACCAGCGGTCTGCCCTGGAAGCGCGACTCGTCCACGGTGATGTCCGTGGCGAGGATGACCGCGTCCGCTTGCGCGATGACGGACTCATCCAGGGGCGTGCGCACGCCTTCTGCCCCGTGCGATTCCACCGAGAGCTCGTGGCCCTTGAGGTCCGCCACGCGGCGCAGCGCCTCGGCCGCCATGAAGGTATGCGCGATGCCCGTGGGACAGGCGGTGACCGCCACCAGTTTCGCCATCGTTGTCGTGTCCTTGTCGTGCCGCTGTCTCTCAGGCGGAGCCCAGTGGGTGCATCCGCACCGCGCACACCAGCTCCGCCACGCGCTCCGGCGCCGGAGGCACCGGACCCACCTTCGCGAGCTTCCCCGCCGCGAAGGCCGTGCTCCTTCTCGCGCAGGTCTCCAGGTCGTGGCCGTCCAGCCGCGCCGCTAGCACTCCGGCCACCAGCGCGTCGCCAGCGCCTACGGTGCTCGCCACCTCCACGGGCGGTGGCAGGGCTCGCCACGCGCCGTCGTCCGATACGAACAACGCGCCGTCCGCTCCCAGCGACACCACCACCAGCCCGATGCCTCCTGCGTGCAGCTCTCGCGCGGCGCGCGCCACTTCGCCCGGGTTCCTCAGCGGACGCTCGACCAGCTCTCCCAACTCGTGCGCGTTCGGCTTCACGAAGTCCGGCTTCGCGGCCACCGCGTGGCGCAGCGGCTCTCCGCTCGTGTCCACCGCCACCAGCGCGCCCTTCGCTCGCAGGCGCTCCGTCAGCGTGGCGTAGATGTTCGCGGGAACTCCCGCTGGCACGCTGCCCGACAACACGAAGCAGCCGTTCTCCTCCGCGAGCGCATCCAGCGTCTCCAGCAGCGCGTCCAACGCCTCCTCCGGGACTCGCAGGCCCGGCAGGTTCAGGTCCGTCACCGCGCCGTTCGTGCGGTCCACGACCTTGATGTTCACGCGGCTGGAGCCCGGCAGCCGGAGGCAGCGATCCTGGATGCCTCGCTCGCGGAACAGCGCTTCGAACAGCGGCACCGTGTCCTCGCCCAGGAAGCCCGCCGCCGTCACGGGCCTGGTGCCTCCCGCGAGGAACGCCGCCACGTTGATGCCCTTGCCTCCTGGCGTGCGCGTCTCCGCCACCACGCGGTTCACCGCGCCCGTCGTGAACCCAGGGCACTCCAGCGTCTGGTCGATGGCCGCGTTCAACGTGACCGTCACCACGCCCGGCTTCGTCGGCCTCATGCCTTCGTTTCCTTTCGCGCCAGCAGGTCGCGCGCCAGACTCCGCACCTCGGCCGCGTTGCCGCACTCCAGGGCGCGCCGGGCCACCCCTTCCGCGTCCGCCATCGAGATGCCCCGCAGCAGCGCCTTCACCGCCGGGATGCTGGGGATGGCCACGCTCAACTCCGTGACGCCCAGGCCGGACAGCACCACCGCGCCCGACGGGTCGCCGGCGATGCCGCCGCACGCGCCCACCCAGATGCCCGCCCTCCTCGCCGCCTTCACCGTCAGGTCCACCATGCGCAGCACCGCCGGATGCAGGCCGTCCGCCTGGGACGCGAGCACCGGATGCTGCCGGTCCATCGCCAGCACGTACTGCGTCAGGTCGTTGGTCCCGATGGAGAAGAACGACACGTCCCGCGCCAGCCGGTCCGCCATCATCACCGCCGAGGGCACTTCAATCATGATGCCTGTCTCCACCGGATCCGCGCCGACCTCGCGGCGCACGGACTCGGTGATGGCGCGAGCCTTGGCCAGCTCCTCGGGCATCGCCACCATCGGATACATGATGCGGACCGGGCCCTCCTTCGACGCGCGCAGGATGGCGCGCAGCTGCGTGCGGAACAGGTCCTCCCGTTCGAAGCACAGCCGGATGCCGCGCACGCCGAGGAATGGGTTCTCCTCCGCCGGCAGCGACAGATAGGGCACGTGCTTGTCCCCGCCGATGTCCAGCGTGCGCAGGATGAGCGGCAGGCCGTTCAGCGCGTGCACCATGGTGCGGTACGCGTTGTACTGCTCCTCCTCGCCGGGCGGCTCATCGCGCTTGAGGAAGAGGAACTCCGTGCGCATCAGGCCCACGCCCTCGCCGCCCGCGTCCACGGCCTTGCGCGCCTCCATCGCCTCGCTGATGTTCGCGGCCACCTCCACGCGCTTGCCGTCGAGCGTGATGGCGGGCCGGTAGCGCTCCAGCTTCTCCTCCTCGCGCTTCGTGCGGATCCGCTCGCGCTGGTGCGCGGCCTTCTTCTGGTCCCGCTCCGACGGACCCACGACGAGCACGCCCGCGTCCCCGTCCAGGATGCAGTGCTGTCCATTGCGCAGGTCCATCACCGACGGCCCCACCGCCACCACCGCCGGCAGGTCCAACGAGCGCGCGATGATGGCCGTGTGCGACGTGGTGCCGCCGCCCGCCGTGCACAGGCCCAGCACCATGGCGGGATCCAGCTTAGCGGTGTCCGACGGCGCCAGGTCCTCCGCCAGCAGCACCACGGGGTGGTCCGGGAAGAGGGGCTCGGCCTCCAAGACCCTGGCCAGGGGCCGCAGCACGCGCAGGCCCACGTCCCGCAGGTCCGCGGCCCGAGCGGCCATCACGGGTTCATCCAACTCGGCCAGCCCCTCCGCGCGGTCCTCGAAGACGCGGCGCCAGGACGCGCCCGCGCTCAGGCCGGTGTCGATGAGGCCGTGCGACTCCGACAGCATCTCCGGGTCGTCCAGCAGCTCCAGGTGCGCCTTGAAGATGGCGGCCCGCTGCGCTCCGGCCTTCAGCATGAATCCATCGTGCAGCTGGCGCAGCTCCGCCGCGGCTCCGGCCATCGCCTCGTCCAACAACTGGTGTTCCCGCGCGGCATCGACCGCCCACTCGTCCACCTCCAGCCGCTGGCGCTGGAAGGCCCAGACCGGTCCGGCCGCGATACCCGGTGACGCGGACAGGCCCGCGACCAGCGTGCCCTCGTAGTCGAGCACGACGGTGGGCAGCGGCGACGCCGTGGGCGAGGCGGGGGCGCCTTCGCCCAGGCTCGCGTCGAAGGCATCGCGCAGCGCGAGGAGCACCGCGGCCGCGTCGTCCCCCGCCGCGGTGAGCGTCAGCGTCGTGCCGCCCACGGCCCCCAGGCGCAGGAGTGACAGGAGGCTGCGGGCGTTCGCCTGCCGCCCCTCGTGATGGACGGTGACGTCCGCGCGGAAGCGGCGCACCACCTCCACCAGCACGGTGGCGGGACGCGCGTGCAGGCCGTACGGCGAAGGGGACAGGACCTGGAGCGAATGGCCGCCGGGCACGGGAGCGGCGGGGAGCTCCAGGTCCGGCTCCTGCTCCATGACGGGGCCGTTGAGCGCCTCGACGATGACCGCGATGTCCAGGGTGGAGGCCAGGGCCTGGGAGCGGGCTTCGTCGCCCAGCACGCCGGTGAGGTTGGCGAGCACCTGGAGGTGTTCATCGGACTTCGCCGCGATGCCCACCACGAGGCGCGCATGGTCGTCCTGGCTCCAGGCGACCCCGGCGGGGAACTGCACCACGACGACGCCCGTTTGCAGCACCAGGTCGCGCGCCTCCGGCAGCCCATGCGGAATGGCGATGCCGTGCCCGAGGAACGTGGCGGACACCTGCTCGCGCTTGAGCATGCTGTCGACGTAGCCGGGCGAGATGAAGCCGGACTCCACCATCACCTGTCCGACCAGGCGGATGGCCTCCGCCTTGTTCACGGCGGACCATCCCAGGCGGACCTGCGATGGCGTCAGCATCAACATCGGGGCTCCTTGCTTCGGGTGCGCAGGCGCTTCACGCGGGGAATGACGGTGCATCCTGCCCGGTGTCCGCCCCTGCCCGCGCGGGCTTACCGAGTCCCGTCTTCCGGGTAACAGCTCACAGAGAGGAAGACCTCCCGCCCGCGACATGACGGACAGGCGACGTCCGGCGTCCGCGTGCGTGACGGCCCGCATGGGGGTGTTAAAGGGGAAGCCGTCATGTCTGACAGCATCCTGGACTTCTACGAAGGGCTGGCCGAGGAGTACCACCTGCTCTTCGCGGACTGGGAGCAGTCGGTGGACCGGCAGGGCGCGGTGCTGGACGCGTTGCTGCGCCGCTCAGGCGCGCCGCCGCCGCGCCGGGTGCTGGACTGCGCGTGCGGCATCGGCACGCAGGCGCTGGGGCTGGCGGCGCGAGGCTACTCGGTGCACGCCACGGACCTGAGCCCTTCCGCGGTGGCGCGCGCGGAGCGGGAAGCCCGCGCCATGCACGTGAGCCTCACCACCGGCGTGGCGGACATGCGGATGCTGGACTGGCAGGTGCCGGGCACCTTCCACGTGGTGATGTCGTGCGACAACGCGATGGCGCACCTCCTGGAGGACTCCGACCTGGACGACGCCGCGCACGCGATGGCGTCGCGCCTGGTGCCCGGGGGCCTGCTGGTGGCGAGCCTGCGTGACCACTCCGCGCTGCTGGAGAAGCGTCCGCGCTTCACCGCCGAGCGCGTGCTGGACACCCCGCTGGGCCGCCGCGTGCTCTTCCAGGTCTGGGATTGGGCGGTGGATGAAAGGCAGTACACGGTGCGCCAGTTCATCCTGCGCCAGGAGTCCGGCATCTGGCACACCACCGAGCACACCGGTGTCTACCGCCTGCTGCAACCCGTGGAGCTGGAGCAGGCCCTCACGAAGGCGGGGCTGGTGGATCCGCGCTGGTACACGCCGCAGGAGACGGGCTTCAACCAGCCGCTCATCACCGCGCGGAAGCCCTGAGCGCGGACTGGAAGTGCCGAATCACGCGCTCCCACTGCCGCGCGGTGACGAGCGGATCCGTCACCCGGTGCGTGGCCCCGCTGAGCGGCAGGACGTCGTGGTCCTTGCCCGCGCGCAGCAGCGCGTCCGACAGCTTGAGCGTGTGGAAGAAGAGGACGTTGTCGTCCGCCGTGCCGTGCACCAGCAGCAGCCTGGCGATGGGCCGGTCCTCCCGGATGTACGTGAGCAGCGAGCCCTTCGCGTAGGCGTCGGGGTGTTCCTGGGGCAGCCCCAGGTAGCGCTCGGTGTAGTGCGTGTCGTAGTCGCGCTCGTCCGCGGTCGCGGCCCCGGCCACGGCGGCCTTGAAGACGTCGGGCCGGTGGAGCGCCGCGAGCGCGGCCAGGTCCCCGCCGAAGCTCCAGCCCTCGATGCCCACGCGGTCCAGGTCCAGCTCGGGGACCTCCGCGGCGAGCGCCCGGAGCGCGGACACCTGATCCTCCAGCGTGATGCCATAGACGTCGTACTTCAGGGCTCGCTCCCAGGCGCGGCCCCGCAGGGGCGTCCCGTGTCCGTCGAACTTCACGACCAGGTAGCCCTGGTCGGCGATCCACTGCGAGAGGAGGTTCTGCGCCAGGGACTGGTGGACGACGGTGACCGTGGGCCCTCCGTACACCTGGACGATGACGGGCAGCTTCACGCCGGGCTTGAAGTCGCGGGGCTTCACGAGCGCGGACCAGAAGCGCTCCGCGCCGACCTGCCGCACGTCGAGCTGGAGGCGCGTGGGGGGCTCCAGCGCCACGGACGGGAGCTGGCCCACCCGGGTTCCATCCGCCTGGAGCAGGTGGACCTGTCTCATGCGTTCGGGGCCTTCCGTGGAGACGGCGACGAGCGCTCCGTCCGTGGAGACGGCGGCGCTCTCCAGCGCGGGGCCCGCCGACGCCTGCGTGACGCGTGAGGCCTTTCCGTCCGAGGTCATCCGGTACAGGTAGCGCTCGGTGGGGTTGGGGCCTCCGAGGAAGTAGAGCGTGCGGGTCCGCCCCACGAGGTGCACGAGGTGCCGGAAGCCCGCCTCGGGGCCCACCCAGGAGCGCGCGAGGCCGCCGTCCGGGTGGCGCAGCTCGACCTCGGGCGCGCCGTTGCGTTCGGTGAGCCAGAGGAAGCCGGAGCCGTCCTCCAGCCAGGAGGGGAAGCGCTGATCCAGGTTGAGCCACGCGTCATCCCGCTCCACCAGCAGGGTGCGCGTGGCGCCCGTGCGCGGGTCCACCGCGAGCAGGCATTCCTCCGTCTGCGCGCGGTTCTGCACGAGCACCGTCAGGGGGGCCTTCGCGGGCCAGCGCACGGTCGCGAGGTAGGGGTAGCGCTCCGCGTCCCACTTCGCCCAGACCGTCTTGTTCCCAGGGAGGGACGCGATGCCCAGCCGGACCTTCGCGTTCGCCCGGCCCGCGCGCGGGAAGGGGAACGCGTCCGCGGGCTGCTCGGGGTGCATCACGTCCACGACGGAGAGCTTCTCGACCTCGCGTGTGTCCACTTCGGTGAAGGCGATGGCCTTCGCGTCAGGGCTCCACCAGAAGCCGGACATGCGGCCCATCTCCTCCTGGGCGACGAACTCCGCCAGCCCGTGCGACACGTCCGCCGTGCCGCCGCGTGTGACGGCGTGCTCGGTGCGGGTCCGGAGGTCGATGCGGTACACGTCGTTGCCGCGCACGTAGGCCACCTGCTGGCCGTCCAGGGAGAGCTGCGCGTCGAAGGCGCCGGGACCCGTGGGCAGTTCGGAGACCCTTCCGGTGGCGCGCTCCACGACGTAGAGCCTGCCGGACAGGGGGAGCAGCAGCTTCGTGCCGTCCTCGGAGAGGGCGTAGGTGGTGAAGCCTCGCGTCGTGGTGCGCGTCCGTTCGCGGCGGGCCTTCTCCTGGGCGGTCAGCGTCTCCTCCGCGCCCTGGAGGAGGCGCTCCGGCGTGAGCCATTCGCGCGTCTGGCCGGTGGCCACGTCGAACGAGAACAGCGTCATCACGCTGGAGGTGGGCGGGCTGCGAAGGAAGAAGACCGTCCGCGCGTCCGGCGTGATGCGCAGCGACGTGGGGCGGCCGTTGTTGAACTGTCGCGTCTGGGCGTACTGGAGCAGGAAGGGATCCGGGGGCAGGGCGGAGGCCGTGACACCCAGCAGGGCCAGGACGAGGCTCAGCACGCGCATGACGCCTCCGGAGCGCTCCGGGACGCCAGCGCTTCGCACCACCAGGACTCCAGCTCCGCGCGCATGAGGGGCGCCGCGTGACGGCGTACGGTGTCCGCGACCTTCCACCACACGCGTGCCTTGTGGCTCCCGATGCGCAGCACTTCCATCAGGCGCTGGGGATCCGTCCCCGTCGCCAGGGGGCCGGGGAGCCACGCGGGCTGCTCCGGTGACGCTGGCGCCATGCGCAGGGAGACCGCGAATTGGAAGCCGTGCGACAGCGGTGCGCGCAGCGGGCCCACCCAGAGGAGCGCGAGCAGGAGCTGGAGGGCCAGGAGCCAGCCCAGCCCTTCCCGGAAGAACGACGGGATCGGCTTCGACTCCCGGGAGCGAGCTTCGGAACGTCCGTCAGGGCTCCCCTGTCCACGCAGCGGTCTGTCCATGGCACCCCTCCTGACGACAGTTGTAGTCAGGAGCGATATGTCACGACTACAGTTGTAGTCAAGAGGGCTGTGTCGGGCTCAGGCGCGCTTCGCGTCCGCGGGGGCGTTGGGGTGGCGCGCGAGCATCATGCGCAGCTGGGGCTGACGGCGGACCAGCTCCTGCTTGAGCAGGTGCGCGATGAGCGCGGGCGGCGCGGCGCTCCAGCGCGCGATGTTCTGCACCAGCATGGGCGAGCGGTACGTGCGGCCACACAAGAGCGACGTCGTCTTGCCGTCCACCGGCATGCCCACGAGCGCGCCCAGGGCCCGGCCTTCCGTGTTGAGGATGAGCTCCACCTTCTCCTCGGAGGGGCCGGTGGAGAAGCGCTGGCGCAGCAGTTCGCGCGCGGTGCGGCGGGTCTGCTCCGGCACGTCGCGGTCCACCGTGAGCTTGTGGTGTTCCATCAAGCGGCGCATCGCCCACAGGCGGCGGAAGAGGGCCACCGGCAGCTGCGGATTGCGCACGAGGAAGCGGCGCACGCCCGTGTCCGAGGCGAACGCGGCCCGGGCCACCAGTGCCTCCAGGCCCACGGGGTTGCGGTGGTGCCTCGCGATGAGCCTCGCGTGCGCAAGGCCCACGCGTGAATTCTCCAGCACGGCCTTGATGACGGCGGGCACCGGGTCGAAGCACAGCGCGGACAGCTCCGGATCCTCCGCCCCATGCGCGAGCGCCACCCGCTGGTCTTCCGGCAGCGCATGCAGCCGCGTCTCGAAGAGCTTGCGGTAGTCCCCCAGCACGGCTTCGGGCACGTCGTCCGCGGGACCGGCTTCGTCGTCCGAACCGTTCGAGCCGTCCGAGGCCTCCGCTTCCGGCAAGGGCTCCAGGTCGCTCGCGTCCACCGATGGAGCCCGAGGCTCTTCCGCACGCGTGACGGCAGGCGGGCTCACCGGCTGCCGCACCGTGTTCACGGCGCCCGCGGCCTCCGTGCCCGGCAGCAGCGCGCCCTGTGACACCAGCCTCGCGAGGATGTCCCGCAGCTTTTCCGGCGGGAACCCCGTCAGCGCGGGCAGGTCCTTCTCGCGCGTGTGGCCGTCCAGCCGCGACAGCACGAAGCCCTCCTCCGCGTTCAGCGGAAGCCGCCGCAGGTCCACCGCCGGGTTCAGCTTGGGCGTCCAGTCACTCATGCGCGCCCCCGAGTCTTTCACGACACGCGCGGTTCGCGCCTCCCCGGCGTCCACGCCGTTCGCGCCGGATTGTTCCCGGTCCGGCTGAAAACGACGGGGCGCGTCGAGGACCGCCTGGCTGCCCTCCTGCCCTCGGTCCCTCTCTGGGGTGCCGAGCGCCCGGGGCCAATCCGTGTCGCCGTCGGCACGAAGAGGGCCCGCATGGGTTGACGGGAGGCAGGCAGCTGGACACAACTTCACCTCATGTCCGACCGCATCCAGACCTATGGCGAGTTCTGGCCGTTCTATCTGCGTGAGCACGCGCATGCGTCGACACGCTGGCTGCACTTCGTCGGCACCGGCCTGGGCGTGGGCCTGGGCGTCACCGCCGCTGTCACCGGGCGCGGTGCGCTGATTCCCGCCGCCCTGGTGTGCGCCTACGGCTTCGCGTGGGCCAGCCACTTCAAGATCGAGCACAACCGTCCCGCGACCTTCAAGTACCCGCTCTGGTCGTTCATCTCCGACTTCCGCATGGCCGCGCTGATGATCACCGGCCAGCTGGGGCCGCACCTGGAGCGCGCCAACTCCGGCGCGCCGGTCGCCGCCACCCTGGCGCCGGCCCCCGTCGAAAGCCGCTGACGCTCGACGCTCCGGAGTCCGCTACCTCGGCGGTGGCGGACCGAAGCGGCCCGCGCGGTAGCCTTCGAAGGACCTCTGGATGTCCGCCTTCGTGTCCCCGATGAACGGCCCGTGGCTCACCAGCGGGTCCCGCTGCGGCTGGCCCGCGTACAGCAGCACGCGCGCCCGCGTCTTCCCGGCGATGCGGACCGTGCTGTCGCCACCGGACACCGGCCGGTCCAGCCAGCCCACCTGCCCGGGCTTCAGCGCCTGGCGGTCCGGCCCCACCGCGACCTCTCCCTCCAGCACGTAGAAGAAGCCGTTGTACGACGCGGGCAGGTCCTGCGCGATGGACGCGCCCGGCTCCAGCTGGAGCTCCGCCAGCGTGACGGGCACGTAGTTCTTCGTCGCCGACCGCACCGGCCCCGACGTGCCGCTGTACAGCCGCACCTCCACGCCCGGCTCACGCCGCACCGGCAGCTCCGCGTACGCAAGGTCCTGGTAGCCCGCGGGCACCCAGCGCTGCGCCTTGGGCAGGGTGAGCCAGAGCTGGAGGATGCGCGCCTGGCTCATGCCGCCCTCCAGCCCCTCGCCGTGGATGACGCCACTGCCGGCCGTCATCCACTGCACGTCGCCTTCGCCCAGCCTGCCGCTGTCGTGGGTCATCCCGCCCTTCACCACGAGGGTCACCGTCTCGAAGCCCGCGTGCGGATGTGGCCCGCCAATCGGCTCGCCGTCGATGCGGTCGTCCATCAACAGGATGAACGGATCCGACCGCGCGTAGTCCTCCGGCGAGATGACCGGCACCACCGTGTGCGCCGGGCCGAACTGCCCCTGCACGGGCGCGGGCAGGTCGATGATCCGCTCCAGCCGGCGCTCCACTGCATCCACTCGTTGCGTGCTCATGACGGTTCCCTTTCCGCGCTCAGGTCAGCGCCGGATAGCTCGTGAAGCCCTGCTCCTCGCCCTGGAAGAAGGTCGCGGCGTCCGGCGTGTTGAGCGGGGCGGACCGGCGGAAGCGCTCCGGCAGGTCCGGGTTGGCGAGGAACGGCACGCCGTAGGCCACGAGGTCCGCCTCGCCGCGCGCGATGACCGCCTCACCCGCCTGCGCGTCGTAGCCGCCGTTGGCGATGATGGCGCCCGGGAAGGCCTTGCGGATCAACGGGGTGATGCGCTGCTCGGCGCTCACTGCGGCGGGGCCCGTGACGGGCTCGGTCACGTGCAGGTAGCCCAGGCCCAGCCTGCCCAGCTCGCGGGCCATGTACGTGAAGGTCTCGGCGGGCGTGGAGTCATGCATGCCGGTGTACGGGAAGTTCTGCGGGAAGAGCCGGTAGCCCACGCGGTCCGCGCCCAGGACCTCCGCCACCGCGCGCGCGGCCTCCAGCGGGAAGCGCGCCCGGTTCTCGATGCTGCCGCCGTACGCGTCCGTGCGGTGGTTGGAGCCGTCCCGCAGGAACTGATCCAACAGGTAGCCGTTGCTGCCGTGCAGCTCCGCGCCGTCGAAGCCTGCCTCCTTCGCGTTGCGAGCGGCCTGCCAGAACTGTTCGACGACGCCGGGAAGCTCATGCGTCTCCAGGGCCCGGGGCGTCACCGCGCGCTTCTTGCCCTGGAACGTGAAGACCTCCTGCTCCACCGCGATCGCGGAGGGCGCCACCGGCAGCGCGCCGCCATGGAAGTCCGGGTGCGAGACGCGCCCCACGTGCCAGAGCTGCGCGAAGATGACGCCGCCCGCCGCGTGCACCGCGTCCGTCACCTTCTTCCAACCCGCCACCTGCTCCGGCGAGTGGATGCCCGGCGTGCGGATGTATCCGACGCCCTGGGGGCTGACCTGGGTGCCTTCGGTGACGATGAGGCCCGCGGAGGCCCGCTGCGCGTAATAGGTCACGGCCAGGGGGTTGGGGACGTTGCCGTCGGCCAGCGCCCGGCTGCGGGTCATGGGGGCCATCACCAGCCGGTTCTTCAGTTCGAGCCGGCCCAGACGGAAGGGGGAGAGGAGCTGGAGGGTATTTGCCATGGCCGGTAAATGCTCCAGGCGCTATGGACGTGCCATGGCATCCAGTCCAAACAAATTGACCGATCGTCCAGAACCGCCGGAGTGCAAGGGCGCGGACGTCTTGGCGGACGTGCTGGACACCCTGCGCCTGTCCACCCGGATGCACGGCCGCTTCGAGCTGTGTGCCCCCTGGGGGCTCCAGTTCGCCACGAGCCCGGGCGCGCACATCGTGCTCATCGCGCGGGGCGAGGCCCGGCTGGAGGTGGAGGGCATGCCGGAGGCCCTGGTGCTGTCGGCGGGGGACCTGGCCGTGCTGCCGCATGGGGGAGGGCACACGCTGCGCGACGCGGAGGACAGCCCCGTCCACGTGCTGGAGCCGGGCGCCTGCGCGCGTTCGCATGGCGCGGGGCCCATCAAGATGGGTGGTGACGGAGCGCGGACGGCGTTGGTCGCGGCGTCGTTCCAGCTGGGCGCCGCGCCGCGCACGCTGCTCTTCAAGGAGCTTCCGCGCGTCATCCACCTGGCCGCGGACGACGCGGTGACGGCGCCCTCGCTGGCGTCGACGGTGCAGCTGCTGCTGGTGGAGAGCGCGTCGTCCCAGCCGGGCGCCAGCGTCATCATGAGCCGGCTCGCGGACATCCTGCTCGTGCAGGCCCTGCGCGCGCACATCATGACGAAGGGGTCGTGCCAGGAGGCCGGGATGCGGGCGCTGGCGGATCCGCAGATTGGCAAGGCGCTCGCGCTCATCCACGAGCGCCCCGAGGAGCCCTGGACCGTGGAGAGCCTCGCGTCCTCCGTGGCCTTGTCGCGGTCCGGTTTCGCCGCGCGCTTCAGCGAGCTCGTGGGAGAGCCACCGCTGGAGTACCTGGCGGGATGGCGGATGATCAAGGCCGCCCAGATGCTGCGCGAAAGCGAGCTGCCCCTGAGCGAGGTCGCTCCGGCCATCGGCTACCAGAGCGAGGCGTCCTTCAACCGGGCCTTCAAGCGCTGGGACGGGACCGCTCCCGGCGCGTACCGGCGCAGCCACCGCCGGGCGTGAGCCGGTAGCCAGAGAGCCGTTGACCCATTCGCCACGGAATCACGATTCATGCGGATGCGTGCGGGGGCAATGACGCTGTCCGCTCTCCTTGTGCCCCGTCATGCGTGTTTGTTCATGGCGCTTGATGGGGGACCTCAAGCCGGGGGCCTTCCTCCGGAGACGAGGTGCCCCAACGCGTCCGACAGTCGAACGGGTTTCCCAAGGCCGCCTCGGCTACGTCCCTTTCGGTGCAGTCTCCACTGAGCTCGCAGGCCGCGAGCCCTGGAGTGGCCGGAGCCGGTGGTTGCCCGCTGCTCGGCTCCGCGGGGAGGGCCGCCGCATGAGGGCGGAGTGCAACCCCGAGCGTCGAGGGGTCCTCAGCGGCTGGCGCGAGGCGGCCAAGGCCATGCTCCTCCTCTCCAGGATGCGCCTCCGACGCAGCGTCCTGCTCTGCGGCAGAAGCGAGGCAGTCGAATCCGTGCTCTTCCTTCACCGCCTCGTCCTGCCCAGGGGCTGACACGGGAGCGCTGAGGAGGCCCTCCGGGACGTGGGGGGCCTCAAGAGAGGAAGGCCCTTGGGGGGCAGGGGCGAAGGCGTCCAGCACGCGCTCATCGCACGCCTTCATCAGCACCGGCAGCTCGTGTTGCAGCGTCCGCGCGTCGCGCTCGTGCAGGGCCCCCATCGCGCAGCTGACCCACTGGCGCAGCGACTCACCGCCCATGAAGGGCAGCAGCCTGGCGGCAGCGACACCTCGCGAGGCCCGCTGCAGGGACTGAATGAGGAGCGCGTGCCCTGGACGGGAAGCCGCCTGGGCCGCAAGCCGTAGCAACTCGAACTCCACCTGCTCGCACCGAGCACCCGACTCCCAGCGCGCCGCGTCCCAAAGCTTGAAGCAGGTGTCCGCCAACCGGTGCAGGTCCAGGTCCGAAGCCCTCGCGCAGCAGTCGGTCAGCAACTCCACCAGCACCTGCCGCTTGAGGCTGAAGTAGCCCTCCAGAAGCGACCGGGCTTCCGACGAGCGAGCGTCATGCAGCGCCAGGCCCAGGTTCTCCAGCGTCAGCGACTCATCCAGCGCCACCGCGCGCGTCTTGCGCCCGGGACGCTGTACCACCAGGCCGCGCGCCGCCAACCGCCGCATCGCCTCGCGGATGGTGCCCCGGCACACGTCGAAGGAACGCGCCAGCTTCGCTTCCGAGCCGAACTGCCCACATGGCGGCAGCCTCCCCAGCGCGATATCGCGCTCGAGTTCCGCCTCCACGTACGCCACGAGACCTCCCCGTCCCATTCCCATCCCCCTTCTCGTCCCAGCGTCGCCATCCAACCACAGGGGTCTGACATGGACGCGAGGGCCCTCCGTGCTCATCGGCTGCCGAAGGAGGGCGCCCTCCGGCCCCGGGCGGGAAAAACCTGTCCGACTGTCGGACAGGTTTTGAGGGAACCGCGCCCGGGCGGGCGCCACTGTCCGTGGCCCCGCCTTGCCGTCCGTGCATGCCCCCCGTCGCGGCCCATTGCGGCGCTTCGCGAAGCGCGCGTCCTTGCGAAGAACTTCGAGTCGCCGGACGTGTTCATGGACCTCCGGCGACCTGCATAGGACTCAGCCTTCTTCCTTGGGCGGCGGGCCGCGGAAGGCCTCCAGCTTCTTCGCGGCCTCCAGCTTCACGGCCTTGCCGTCCTGCGCGGAGCGGTAGAGCGCTTCGATGATGCGCACGTCCGCCAGGCCTTCTTCGCCCGGCGTGTGCGGGACGACGTTCTCCTGCACGCAGCGCGAGAAGTGGTCCATCTCCCGCGCGAACTGACTGGGCTGGCTGAAGCCGCGCTCCACCGTGTCATCCGCCTTGGGGAAGCTCTTGGACTTCATGCCGACCCGCAGGCGCAGCCCGTTGTAGGAGAAGCCCGGGTCCATGGCCGCCCAGCCATCCGTGCCCATCAGCCGCAGGTCCTTCGTCTCGTGCGTGCTGTAGCTGCTGGTGCAGTGCGCCTGGAAGCCGGAGGGGAAGCTCAGGTGGAAGGCGAAGGACTCCTCCACCTCCTTGAAGCGCGGGTCGTTGGGCGTGCTGTAGCTGAAGCCCTGCACCTCCGTGGGCTCCTCGCCGCTGAAGTAGCGCGCGGCGGAGAGGCAGTAGATGCCCACGTCCGGCAGCGCGCCGCCGCCCGCCAGTGACTTCTTGTGGCGCCACTGGTTGGGCTCGCCCTGGTTCTGGCCGTTGTTCGCGGTGAAGAGCTTGAGCGTGCCCAGTTCCTTGTTGCGAGCCATCTGGATGACCGCGCGGTGATGCGGTTCGTACTGGAGCCGGTATGCGATGCCCAGCTTGCGGTCCGCCTTCTTGCACGCGTCGATCATCTGCTGGCACTCGGCCGGTGTGTTGGCCATGGGCTTCTCGCAGAAGATGTGCTTGCCGGCCTGCGCCGCGCGCACGGTGAACTCGGCGTGCATGCTGTTGGGCAGGACGATGTAGACGGCCTGCACCTCCGGGTTGTCCTTGAGCTGATCAAACGACGTGTAGTCGTAGAGCCCCTTGTCCGAGACGCCGTACTGCTTCGCGATGGCCTGCGCCTTGGCGCGGTCGCCGCTCACCAGTGCCACCAATTTGCTTCGCTTGGACTGTCCGAACGCGGGGAGGATTTCCTCCAGTGACAGGTGGCCCAGGCCGACCACGGCCCAGCCCACGCGCTCGGACTCCGGCTGCGGGTTGGGAGGGCCGGGGCGCTCGCGTTCGGTCTTGGCGAAGGTGCCGGGCAGCTTCACCTGCGGCGAGGACGGCGGGGCCGCGGCGGCGAGCACCGGAGGCATCCACGCGCCGGCGGTGAGAAGCCCTCCCGTCGCGCCCAGCACGCGCCTGCGGGTCCACAGCCGGGATGCGTCGTCCACCATGTGCGGGCCTCCTCCTGCCTCGCGTCACGCCGCGAGGAACGAAGAGAGGCGCATCGCACGCGGTGACTCCACGGGGCGGGGGAAGCGCGGTCCGCGTGTGCTGTCAGACAGGGGGGAGGGGAGGAGCGTTGAGAAGCATGCGGGGCCCGTGTCCGGAAGACACCGGGCCCCGCCGCTCAACCCGAACGCGGACTCAGGCGCTGACGCCCACGCCGATGGGGCAGCTCCTGGCTGAAGGTTGAGCTGGCCGACATGCTTGGATGCATGGAACTACGCCCTTGTCGAGCGGATGGGACGTCGGTGAGCACGTGCTGCTCAATAAGCAGTGTTGCTGGCGTCAGTTCTCCTCGAAGACCGGGTCCTGCTCCGTCGGAACCATGGTGAGTTCCTGCTTTGCGACAGGAGTGGGTTGCTCGTCGTTGCTCCTGACAATTCCGATGACCTGCGCAGCGAAATGGATGCGGTCCGTCTTTCGGATTTGGATCAGGCCGCGGTCGCCCCAGCTTGTTTCGGGATTGTCCGCGGAGATGTCGCCTCGCCAGGTTCCGTCCGAGAGTACGGAGATACGGACCCGCTTCATGGTGTAGGACTTCTGATCGATGTAGTCGTTATGTGCGAGGACGTAGATGCCATCGTTCTCAATCACACTTGGCAATGCGGAGTTCGCTTGGGCATCTGGTTCCTGCAAGGACTCCAGGGTAACCCCCTGGAGGATCTTGAGGGCCACGATGTCGTTATGCTGGAGGGTGTCCGCCATCGACTGGCCTGTCACGATCGCGAATGCATCAATCCTTGTACCGTCGATGGACTGAGTGAACGTGTCCTGGTCGGGACGAGGGGCAAAGCTCGGGCCTGCCGCGACGCGGAAGATCTGATCCACCCGCCGTGCTGATTGGATGACGTCGTGGGGAACCTCAAGTTCCTTGAGCCTGTTCCGGAGGTTACGACGCCTGGTCCGATTGACTTGTGGAGGCGCGGCGTCCGCTGTGGCGGGCGCGACGGACTCCGGTCGCAACTCCGAAAGGGGCTGACCCAATGCGAACTCGAAGAACTTGAGGAGGCGCTCATTGCATTCAGAGGCCTCGTCGATTCGCTTGGTGACGGTCCACGGCTTGTCGGTCCGCCAGGTCTCGTCGAAGATGAACTTCTCGAAGTTCGGCTCGTGGGTGAGGCTGGAGTCGCCTCCCTTCAGTAACTCTTCGATCTGTGCGTTCGCCGAGTCGGCCTGGTCTCCTTCGTCCAGGTCGTAGATGACGCGGTAGTGGATGTCGAAGGCGTTGAGGACCTTCTGAAACGCGGGGATGGTCCATTTGCCACGGCAGTTGATGATCGTGGTGGCACGTCTTGCCAGGAGGTACTTGGACCCGCTGAGTTCACCGGACTCGCAAAGCTTCCTGGCGACGGCATCGATTGCCGCGAGTTCGCAGTCGCCCTCGACCAGGCAGACCTTCTCCGAGAAGAAGGCTTCATTCACGGCGGGATCGAAGTTGAGCAACATCCTGAGCCGTGCGCGCTGCACCTTGTCGGTGGCGGACTGGTCGAAGACGTCCGCTGTGCGTTGATGAGCCTCGGGATGCCCATCCTTCTTCCTCAGGATGACGATGCCATCGTGGCGGTCCGCGAGGTCGAGGAAGACGGGCGAGTGCGTCGTGCAGAGGACCTGCCCGATACCACTCTGCGCAATCTTCAGCAGGGTGTCCCGCATCCTCCGGCACATGCCGGGATGCAGGTAGATCTCTGGCTCTTCAATCAGGAACAACATGTGCTGGTGCTCACGCGAAGCGCTTTGCCTGTTCTGCTCCACATACATCTGGAGCAAAGCAAGGACGATGGAGCGCTGTGCGCCGTGGCCCTGGTTGTCCGGGCGAGTGGACAGGGCTCCATCCAACACCCTGAACTCGGTGCTGCTCGCGAGGTCCGAGGTCACATCCGGGGTGGTGAACTTGAGCTCCGCACGGATGTTGATGAGTTCCTTGAACTTCTCCGTCAGCTTCTCCTCCATGGAGGCCACGATCCGGTGCTTGCCCTCGGTCGCGAAAAGCTCCTGAAGTTCATTCGCCGCTGACTTGAACCGGATGACGCATTCGTGACTCGCCAACTGCTGGTTGAACAGGGCATTGACGATCCCTCGGATGGCTGATTGCTTGGCTCCCACGTCCGTCTCCTCGCTGGTCTTGCGAAGCGCGGGGACATAGATGACGCGGGGAAGGGCAGCTTCGAGGGCAGTCGTGATACTGCCTGGATACAGCATCCACGCCTCGTTGCTTTCCGTAAGCAGTGGCGATTGGAGTTCGCGTGCTGCCTTGATGAGATGCTCATACGTGAGCTTGGAGAAGCTGATCTCCTTGGATGCATGCTCGATGAGGGACTTCCATCGCTCATCCGTAGTCCCTAGCTGCCTGAGATTTTTCTTCGATGACCAGCCCGTGAGTTGGTGATCCGGTGGACGGTCGGGGTTGTACGACCAGTTCTCCGCCGTGCTGTTGGGCGTCTTCCAGACGCGCTTCAGCCGGTAGCGCTGCTGGGTACCTTCGAAGAAGGTGTTGTTCTTGAGGGCGTCAAGCTCCCGGTCACTGTCGGTCAGTTGGTCGAATTCCAACTCGACTTCGATTGGCCCGTTGCTGGAATCGTTGCCCGGAAACCGCTCCTGGGATGCCTTCATGCTGGCGGTGCATGCCAGTTGGATTGCCTCCAGGATGGAGGACTTCCCCGCGTTGTTCTCTCCAACGATGGAAAGGAAATCCGCGGAGCCTTGTCGCTGCTCTTCCTTTTGAGGAATTCGCAGCTCGATCGACTTGATGGACTTGTAGTTCCGGATGGTGACTCGGTCCAACCTCATGGGCGCCCTCCCTCGCATCGCGAAGCGCCTGGGCGCGTTCGCGGAAGCGGGCTTCGAGGACGGTTCCTGTCCGAGAACCCGCTGGCGATGTCGGAGGTTGCCTTCGTCCCCTGGACGCGGCCATACCCATTGAGAGGGATTGCGGAGCGAAGGCTTGCGACCCAGCGGGGCCCGTGTCCGGAAGACACCGGGCCCCGCCGCTCAACCCACGCTCGAACTCAGGCGCTGACGCCCACGCCGATGGGGCAGCTCACGCCGGTGCCACCCACGCCGCAGTAGCCGCCCGGGTTCTTCTGCAGGTACTGCTGGTGGTAGTCCTCGGCGTAATAGAAGGCCGGCGCCGGGAGGAGCTCCGTCGTGATGTCGCCCAGGCCCTTCGCGTTGAGCGCGCCCTGGAACGTCTGGCGCGTCTCCTCCGCGGTGCGCTTCTGCGCGTCGTTCGCGTAGTAGATGCCGGAGCGGTACTGGGTGCCCGCGTCGTTGCCCTGGCGCATGCCCTGCGTCGGGTCGTGGTTCTCCCAGAAGACCTTCAGCAGCTGCGCGTACGAGACCTTCTTCGGGTCGTACACCACGCGCACGACCTCGTTGTGGCCGGTGAGCCCCGAGCACACCTCTTCGTACGTCGGGTTCGGCGTCAGCCCGCCCGCGTAGCCCACCGCGGTGGAGTACACGCCCGGCACCTGCCAGAACTTGCGCTCGACCCCCCAGAAGCAGCCCATGCCGAAGACGGCTGTTTCAAAGCCCTCCGGCACCGGACCCTTCAGCGGGGTGCCCAGCACGGTGTGCTTCTGCGGAACCGGCATCTCCTGCGGACGGCCCGGCAGCGCCTCCTGGGGAGTGGGGAGCCTCAACTTCTTCGGGGACGTGAAGAACATGCTCTAGCTTTAGCCCCGGGCCTCCCGATTTTCACGCCCGGCGAACGGCCGCCCCCCTGCCCTCCGTCCCACCAGGAAC
>NZ_RAWE01000178.1 GCF_003611695.1 Corallococcus carmarthensis
TGAGCGTCTCGTGGGCTCGGAGATGTGTATAAGAGCCAGGTGGCGGGGTTGGGGGCGAGGGGCGGCGCGGAGGCGGTGGGTGAGGCCACGACGAACGGCGTGGTGGCGGCCAGTCTGGGGTGTCTGTTGATTGACCTGACGGTGTCGCTTGCGTTCCAGTTCGTGCGCCTGTGAATGACACCGGTCCTGACACGCTGGTCTTCGAGGATGTGGCGATCGCCTTCGAGCAGGGCCGCCGGGTGCTGGACGGCCTGAGCGCGCAGCTCTCCACGCGGGAGCTGACGTTCATCGCGGGAGCAAGCGGCTCCGGAAAGAGCGTGCTGTGCCGGTTGGCGGTGGGTCTGCTGAGGCCTGAAGCAGGCAAGGTGACGTTGTTCGGAGAGCGGGTGGACACGCAGGCGGAGCGGACGCTGGTGTCTCTCCGTCGCCGGGCCCCCTACCTTGTGCAGGGCCCCGCGCTGCTGGACTGGAGGACGCTGCGGGAGAACGTGCGCCTCGCGGATCCGTCCGTGCCGGAGGAAGCGGTGGAGACGGCGCTGGAGAAGGTGGGCCTGAAGGAATGGGCGGACCGGCTGCCGCCGGAGCTGGGGCCTGGAGCGAAGAAGCGGGCGGCCATCGCGAGGGCGCTGGTGCTCAAGCCGCGCTACCTGCTGTTGGACGAGCCGACGACGGGATTGGACCGGAGGGCGGCGATGCAGGTGGAGGCGGTGTTGGGTTCGTTGAAGGAGCAGGGCCTGGGAGCGCTGGTGGTGTCCCACGACTACCGGCAGTTGAGAGGCATCGCGGACCGGGTGTTGGTGGTGGCAAAGGGGCGCAGTGCGTACCTGGGGAGCCCGGAGGGCTTCCTGGAGTCCCCTGCCCCGGAGCTGCGGACGCTGACGGCGCCGTTCATGGAGGGCGCGACGGATGGATGAGCAACGGCTGGAGTTGAAGGTCGGGGCGCTGGTGCTCGCGACGCTGGTCGGAGTGCTGGTGTTGCTCTGGTTGATGGGAGAGCTGACGCTGGGCCGGGGCGCCAGGCTAGAGGTGGACTTCGCGCACACGGGCAACGTGGTGCAGGGAGCCCCGGTGAAGCTGGGAGGCGTCCAGGTGGGCAAGGTGGACACCATCCACCTCCTCGCGGACCGCAGGGACGCGAAGGGAATCCCCCTCCCCGTCCGCATGGACCTGTCCGTGGAGCCCACAGCCAGGGGAGCACTGCGCAAGGACGCCAGGGTGACGGTGGGCACGGTGGGCCTGCTGGGAGAGCCCTATCTGGAGTTGAACCCAGGCAACGCGGATGCACCGCTGCCGGAGACCGAGGCGCTCCGAGGCGTGGATGCGCCGCGCCTGGACCTGCTGTCGGAACAGCTGTCCAAGTTCGTGACGTTGTTGTCGGACATGCTGGAGAAGGATCCGGAGGCGGTGACGGGCCTGGCCGCCAACGTGTCGCGACTGGCGAGGACGCTGGACGAGATGCTGACGGAGAACAAAGGCGACGTGAAGGTCCTGGCCTCGGAGCTGGCGGCGGCGTCGAAGGATCTGAGGCAGCTCGCGCAGCTGGCCAAGGAATCCATGCAGCCCGGAGGCAAGGGAGCCCGGCTCCTGGACGACGCCTCCGCCGTGGCGGCCGTGATGCGAAAGGACCTCCCCGGCCTGACGAAGTCCGCCGGAACGACCCTGGACGGCCTGGCGGCGGTGACGGGGCCGCTGACGCCCGAAGATGGCCAGCAGGTGAAGCTGGCCCTCCAGCGCTTCACGGCGGCAGCGGGACAGCTGGAGCAGATCGCCACCAAGGCGGACCGCATCCTGGGACAGCTGGACGCAGGAGAAGGTACGGGCGGCGCACTGCTCAAAGACCCGGTCCTCTACGACGAGCTGAAGACCCTGGTCACGGACCTGCGCAAGCATCCGTGGAAGATGCTTTGGAAAGATTGAGCTGACCCTAACCGGGATCCAGCGCCCAGGTCCCCTCCGACCAGCGCTTCAACGCCTCGGAGGCAGCGAAAGAAACGAGGTCCTGCCCTCGCGCTGCCTCTTGCAGGACAGCCTTGGCTTCTTCCGTTCGATGGCGGAGGAGAAAGGCAGCCGCCTTGACCCGGACGTCCATGCGCGGATGGGTGAACAAGATTGCGAGCGCATCCCGCCCCGCGTCTCCATGCGCACACAGCTTGTCGAACGTCTCATTCACCTTCTTGGCGTGCTTGTTTCCAGTCTTCGCATCCCCCTGCCGGACCGCATCGGTCTGGGCAGCGGCATGCTGAGCGAATACCTCCACGAGCTTTTCCATCTTCACTTCCAGACTCCCCAGATTCGTTTCTGGATCTTGTCGATGGCCTGCATACCGAAGTCGCGTTGGGTCTCGAAGGACTGCGTGCTCAAAGGCCAAACGTGCTGTTTGGGGACTGCGGAGCCGCTCCACGGGCCTCCTGGACGCATTCCCCTACGCCAGACAAGTCCGTACGATGAGGCCGTCGTTCCCAGAAGGAAGGCCGCATGGCGCAGCAGGGGGAGTCTGGACCGGCATCACGGCGAACCGCGGGCTGGCAGTTGGCGCTGGTGGCGCTGGCACTCGCCCTCTTCTCCATAAAGGTCGTCATCCCAGGCGTCTTCGTGGGCATCGGCGCCACGGGACTTCTGGGCTTTGCGGGCGCGGCGGTCATCCTGGAGCGCATCGGCGCCCTCACGTCCGGCATCTTCGAGGGCGCGGCCCAACTCTCCATTGTCTTCCTGGGAATGGCGCTGATCGCGTTCGTGGCCATCGCCGGATGGAATGGCTACCGGCGTCTGGCTGGCAGGGTGGGGCCTCCTCCCCTCCTGTTGCGCTGGCCCTGGGCCCTTATGGGGCTGCTGTTGTTCTTCGCGTGCAGACTGACCCTTGACCTTGCCCTGCCCGTACTCCCCGGTGCGTTCGTCATCGCCTTCTCGGTCTGGACCCTCATTGCCGTCAGCGTGCTCCTGGTCCGGATGAGCATTGGAATGGTCCGGCTCTCCTGGCGCATCGCACAGGCGTCGCCGTTCGGCGCCGGGATGTTGACCCTCGCGGCGCTCGCGGCCACGGGGTTGACGCTCGCGGTAGGTTCCCTCGCCGAGTCACTCCAGGACCATGCACGGACCATGGCCTCCGCGCGGCCATCCCGCTGCGATTCGTTGTCCTGGGAGTGCTCGCGACAGGCACTTCTTGCCGCCCAACCCTCGAGGCCCGCGCCCGCCTCGCTGGATCCGGATGATGGCTTCGGCGACATCCGCGCGGCCTCCTTCACCGCTTCCGCTGAATCCGCGGTCGAGCTCAACACCCGCGTCTGTCTGGAAAGGCCCTTCCGTCAACCGGACATGATGGCCAGGGCCCGGAGGATCGCCCAGAGCCTCGTCAGCAACAACGCGGACGCGGACGACCTGGTCCACGCCATCCTCCTGAACATCTGCCTCAGGAAGGTTCCCCCCGCTGAGTTCGAACGGTACTTCCTCCGCTCGGTCGAATACGGCGCCCGGCGCCGGTTCACCCAGCTGGGCCGGGCCTGCTCGCTGGAGGAGTCTCCCGAAGCCCAGTGCCTCCTCCGGGCAGACGAACAATACGTGGAGGCGGAGTCCCACGCCGCCCTCCGGGAGGTGCTCTGCACCCTGACGGAGCAGCATCAGCAAGTCCTCCACATGCGCTACTTCGAGGAGCTGGACGAAGCCGAGATCGGGCGCCAGCTGGGAATCGGTCACGCCGCCGCGCGCAAGCGGGTCCAGCGGGCCCGGGACGAATTACGGACCCGATTTCTTCAGCGATGTCAGTGACTTACGATTTTGGGTCACACTTAATTCGCTGAAGAGAGTGGAGCACCAGACTGCCCGACACACGGGCAGCTTCTGGAGGCTTCATGCACTCGCTGTCCGCCACGCCGTCCCCGGCCACCACCCAGGTGATGCCGCCCTCGGTCAACTTCCACCTGTGGGAGCCGTGCAACATGCGTTGCCGGTTCTGCTTCGCCACCTTCCAGGATGTCCGCCGGGACGTCCTCCCCAAGGGGCACCTTCCCGCGAAGGATGCGCTGCGGCTGGTGGAGCAGCTGTCGCTCCGCTTCCAGAAGATCACCTTCGCGGGAGGCGAGCCCCTGCTCTGCCCGTGGTTGCCAGAGCTGGCGGCAGCCGCCAAGGCAGGGGGCGCCACCACGATGTTGGTGACCAATGGCAGCCGCCTGGATTCCGACACCGTGGCACGACTGCGCGGGGTGATGGATTGGGTGACGCTCAGCATCGACAGCGTGTCGCCCCAGACGCACGCCGCGCTGGGGCGAGCCGTCCACGGCAAGGCCCTGCCTCCCGAGCACTACCTGTCCATCGCCGAGCAGATCCGCGGGGCGGGCATGCGCCTCAAGGTCAACACGGTCGTCACGAACCTGAACGCGGGCGAGGACCAGACGGTGTTCCTCCGGGAGCTGCGGCCCGAACGCTGGAAGCTGTTGCGCGTCCTCAGCGTCGAGGGACAGAACACCGGCAAGGTGGAAGCCCTGGACTGCCCCCGGGAGGACTTCGAAGCATTCGTCGCCCGCCATCGTTGCCTGGAGCGCGAAGGCATCATCTTGGTGCCCGAAGACAACGAAGACATGCGCGGCAGCTACGCGATGGTCGACCCGGCAGGCCGGTTCTTCGACAACGCGCAGGGAGGCCATCGCTACAGCGACCCCATCCTCCAGCGCGGGTTGGACGCCGCGTGGTCCCAGGTCCACTTCTCGCTGAAGCGCTTCATCGATCGCGGCGGCCTCTACCAGTTCGGAGGTGAGTCATGAATGCATCCTCCCGTCTGGTGTGCCTCGCGGGCGTTTCCGGAGCAGGCAAGGACACGCTGGGTGGATTCCTGGCGAAACAGTATGGCTTTGAGCGCGTCGCGCTCGCGGATCCGATCAAGGCGACGTTGATGGGTCTGCTTCAGCTTGACCCTGCGCAGCTCTGGGGGGAGCGGCGCAATGAGGTGGACCCACGATTCGGCCGCGCGCCCAGGGAACTCTACCAGCGGTTCGGTCAGGCTTGCCTGGAGCTGGATTCCGAGGTCTGGCTGCGCCCCTTCCGGATGCGGGTTGAAGCCATCCGCCGTGCGGGAGGAAGCGTCGTCTGCACGGACTTGCGCACCCAGGCGGAATGGCGGGCCGCTCGGGAGCTGGGGGCCACCATCTGGCTGATTGAACGGCCCGGAGCGGGCGCGCCAGGCGCGTTGTCGCGTCACGCCACGGAGATGGAGCTCCTGGGACTCGACCGGGGCTCATTCGACGCGGTCCTGAGGAACGACGGCACCCCCGAGTCCCTGTACCTCACCGTGAAACGCATGATCGAAGGGGCCACGACGCCCTGAGTGGACGCGTTGGAGGTCCGTGGCGCGTCCGATGACGGCAGGAGGCAGGCGCATCCTGCTTCCTGGGCGTCACAGGACCGCGCGATACATTTCCATCAGCTTGGGGTGCTTCTCGATCCTGGCCCCTTGTCCCCCAAAGGCCGTGCAGTCGCCGTAATACCTGCGTGCGGGCAGGTCGTAGCGAGCACGGAACCCGTTTTCGGTGAAGTCGGCGGGAGGGTCCAAGAGCTCCTTCTTGCCGGCGGTTTCCTTGGCCACCGCATCGGGAATGCCGCAATTCGCGAGTTTGACGGAGCCCGTCACCGCGTCTTCGTAGGCGTTACGTTCACTCTCCAGGCACGGAATGATCCGCCATCGCCAATGGAGATAATGGATGACTTCGTGGCACATGACGCACACCCAGTCAGACAAGCTGGCATTCTCGATCTTGCTCTTGAACAGATCGAAAGGGATCACGGAGATGATTGGCGACGGAATGCTGCCGCCATACTTGCTCTCCCCGGGCGGAGAGAAAATCATCTCTTCGCCTCCGACGATCACCAGCCCCGCGAACACGAAATCGAGCGGGTTCTGACAGAGGAAGTTGTTGGCGAACACCTCCGCCACGACGTGGGCCCACGGCATGTCTCCTGGCCGGAGGGTCCCGATCCCCCGCGAGGATTCGGTCATGGTGGAGATGTACATCGCCGGCATGTCGCTCGCCTTCGTGAAGGCAAGGGACTCCTGCAGATAGTCCTTCCATTTCACCGCATGCAGGTCCTGACGCTCGAAGCCGGGGCGTGCCTCCTCGACCCGGACCTGCGTCTTCTCCCAGCATGGCCGGCACAGGCCGCCGATCAACATCCCGAAGTTGGTACAACCAATGCGAGAGCAAGGCCCTTTCGGCGGCATGGTTTCCCCCATGAGCCCCTTCTGGGCTCACACAGCCGAGACTATCGCAGGTTACAGAGTCGTCTGGACCGGCACTTCATCCGCGGGCGCCGGAGCAGGCACGGGCGGCGGAGCAGGCACCGGAGCCGGAACCTCATCCTGGGCCACGGCCGAGTTCAGGATCCACGAGTACCCGCGCCCCATCGTGCTCAGCCGGTACGTCGCGCGCTTCCCGCAGCCCGCGACTCCCGCCGTGACGCGATCCAGCTTGGACGTCTGGAGTTCAAACCGTGAACAGCCCAGGTCGAACTCCGCGCGGGCCCTGACGTCCGGGATCCAGGAGCACTGCCCCATCTTGCAGCGCAGCTCGTAGACGCCTTCGACGTTGCAGCCGATCATCTGGTACTGGTTCTCACCCAGGTACTGCGGCGTCAGCTCCTCGTCGCACTTGAGATCCTTGGCGGCGATCTTCTCCAGGTTCGCATAGCGCTTCGAGTTGATGGACGGCCCCATCTGGGAGAAGTCCACCTTGGCGTTGCTCCGGCGGCCCCCGCAGCCCGCCACCACGAACGCCACGCCAGCGCAAACGACCGACAGTCGAATGAGGTTCATGGGCGCCCATCTACCATGGGCTCACTGTCTTTCCATCTCCTCCGTGGGCGTCCAGGACGCGAATGTCCCGAGCCCACGCGTAATGACATGCAGACGTCGGCCGCGTCAGGGCGGGGACGCTTCCGGGTTCTCGGACAGGAGGTCTGACAGGAGCATCTGCTCCTCGCTGGGTGAGAGGTCGAAGTGACGGGCTGCCTCCGTGATGATCTGAAACAGGGGCGTGTCCGGCTCCTCGGTCCTCCGCACCGCGATCCTGCGGGCTGCGCTGCGCAGCGCCTCTCCCCTGGGTCGAAGACTTTCACGCATGACGAAACCTCCCTGTGAGAGCGGCCGCGCCATGCGGCCCCTCTCTCCACGGTTCGGCTGCGCTCGCTCCGGGGCAAGGGTGGCACCGGAAGTGGGATCAGGCGCTTCCCGCCAGCCTCCGCCCACGGGAAGCGGGCGGCTCGCAGGGCGGCGCGTTCCTTCCTCCGGGTTCGCGAGCGCTTCAGCTTTGGCGTTGGACCCCACTCCAAGGAACGAGGCACCCGACATGGCCGCGCACGACATCCCTGGCCCCGGACAGCAGCCAGGCAGCCCCACGCAGCGCAGGACGGCTGTCCCGCTCGACGAGCGCCGCCGCATGCGCCACGAATCCCGCACCTCGCAGACCTACAAGGCCTTCCTCAGCTACCTGCGCGACGTGGGCCAGCTCCCGAGCGAGCAGGCCGCGGAGGACGCCGCCGTCTCCGTGCTGTGCGTGCTGGAGCAACGCCTGGTCGGCGAAGAGGACAACGACCTGGAGGCACAACTGCCCATGAAGCTGCGCGAGCTCATGGTGCGGTGCGACCGCCACGAAGCCGGCCCGCCGCCCCAGAAGTTCGGCCGGGCGGAGATGCTGACGATGGTGGCCGAAGACCTGGACATGGAGCCCGATGACACCGAACCCATCATCCGCGCGGTCTTCAGCGCCATCCAGGCGCAGATCTCCACGGGAGAGAGCGACGACATCGGCGGGGAACTGCCACCGGACCTCCGCGACCTGTGGGTTCACCCTGCCTGACGCCAGATTGACGGCGGCTCATGAATGGCTGTGAGCTGACGGCAACATGGACTCCATCTCGGAGATCGAAGTCTTCATCAAGGCCGTCGACCTCGGCGGCTTCACGCGGGCGGCGGAGAACCTGGGGCTGACGCCTTCGGGCGTGAGCCGGATCGTCTCGCGGCTCGAAGGCCGGCTGGGCGTCCGGCTCCTGAACCGGACCACCCGCAGCCTCAGCCTCACGGACGAAGGGACCGTGTACCACGAGCACTGCACGCGCATGATCGCGGAGCTCGAGGCGGTCAACGCCACCCTGGCGCGGACGAGCGTCACGCCGCGAGGCCGCCTGCACGTCGATGTCCCCATCCCGCTCGCGGACTTCGTCGTCGGGCCGGCGCTGCCCCGGTTCCTCGAACGCTACCCGGATGTGTCCATCGACCTCACGGTCCGCGACCGGATCATCGACCCCACCGCCGAGGGCGTCGACGTGGTCCTCCGCCTCGCACCGGCGCGTGACTCGGAGCTGGTGTCGCGGCGGCTCGCCCGCGCGCGCTCCATCCTGGTCGCCTCCCCTGCCTACCTCGCCGCGCACGGAAGGCCGCGGACGCTGGCCTCGCTGCGGGAGCACGAGTGCATCGCTTACCTGTCGAACACCGGCCCCCTGCCCTGGCGGCTGAAGGGAACCGGGGGCGAGGTCACCTTCGCCGCCCGGGGCAGGCTCCTGGCCGGATCTGGCAACGTGCTCACCCATGCCGCCCTGGGCGGGCTCGGCATCATCCAGACCTTCGAGTACCACGTCGCCGAGGAGCCGGCCCGTGGCGAGCTCGAGGTCATCCTCGAAGACCTCGAGCCCGAGCCACGAACCGTCTTCGCCCTGTTCGAACGGCACAAGTCCGCCGTTCCCAAGGTGCGCGTCTTCCTGGACTTCATGGTGGAGCTCTTCGCGTCCAGGGCGCCGCTGGCCACGAAACGCAAGCGCCGCTGACGCGGACGGGACTTCAGCGCACCAGCCGGAACCCGATGTCCGGCCCCAGCTTCTGCACGTAGCCGAGCAGGATGTTGAGGTAGCCCAGGGACTCCAGCCACCGGGCATTGCGCAGCGGCCCCGCGTCGACGGAGTCGAAGCCCAGGTCCCGCCCCAGGCCCAGGACGCGCTCCTTGCCGGCGGCGTCATCGGAGGCGACGAGCAGGCTGAGCTTCTCGCCCTTCACCTTTCCCTGGTCCATGTGCTGCGCGAAGACCGTGTTGAAGGCCTTCACCACGCGCGCCTGCCCGGCCTTCTTCTGCAACTCCTCCGCGCCGCTCGTGGTGAATCCGAGCGCGAGCTGCATGTCCGCGGTCAGCGCGTTCGTCACGTCCACCACGACCTTGCCGTTCACCGCGTCGCCCAGCGCGCGGAGCGTGTCGTCCAGCGCGCCGAAGGGCACCGCCAGGAACACCACCTCCGCCCACGCGGCCGTCTGACGCACGGCCGCCGGGTCCTTGCCCACCGCCCGCACCTCGTGCCCGGCGCGAGCCAGTCCTCGCTGCAGCGCGTCGCCCACGTTCCCCTTGCCGATGATGCCGATCTTCGTCGCCATGGTCTTGCCGTCCTCGTGAAGGCCGGAGCGGAAGGCCCCGGAACGATTGGCAATATGCGGAACGCGTCGCTGGCGAAAAACACCCGGGTCGTCACGGCACCTGTGACGGGGCGGCACAAATACGGTGTCTCCCGAGGATGGGGCCCCACCGGTTCAGGAAAGGACCCAGCGGGCGTGTCAGGAGCCACTGCCCATGGCATCCTTGCATCGTCCTCCCTGCCCTGATGCCACCCCCCCTCGTCTTCCTCAGCCACAGCTCGAATAGAACGCCCGGGGCCCTGGAAGACACGGGCAAGCTCCGGGACGCGCTTGCTGGGGCATCGCACGACGTCCAACTCGACTTCCGGACCATCCAGGGCGGGGATGACTGGTACGCGAAGATTCTTGAGTGGCTCGTACGATGCCGCGCGGCTGTGCTCCTGCTTTCACCTGATGCCCTCCAGTCTGACTGGGTCTACACGGAAGCCACCTTCCTGAAGGTGCGGAAGCAGCTTGATCCCCAGCTCATCCTCATTCCCGTCCTCATTCGAGGCGTGACGAAGCAGAGTCTGTCCTCCGCGGAGAAGTTCATTCCGCTTCAGTTGCACACATTGCAGTGCATCGAGGCCACGGACGCGGCATCCAGCGCCCCCCAGGTTCTTGCTGCGCTCGGCCCTGCCGTCCATCTGGTGGTGCCCGAACAGGTTCAAGCAGCAGACAAGATTGCCGCACTTCTCGTGCGAATGGGCGGCATGGACCTTTCCAATACATTCGTTGCGCTGACCCTGGCCGAGCCCCCATGGCATCCTGGTACGGATAGAAACACGCTCATGGCGCAATTGCTTGCGCGCCACATGCTGAAGCTTGGCATCTCCAGTGCGACGCGGATAATGGATGTACTGGGCCGCGGCATCGATGCGTCAGCCAAGGCAGATATCTGTAGAATCCTTGCCGCGTTCTGGGTCCACGAGAAGGCTGCCAATCATATTTCAGAGGCCAAACAGCGAACTCCCACAGCCTGGGCAGTTGCGATCAATGGCAACTTCTTGCCGGACTTCACGGCGGAAGCGTATGCCCGGCGTGCCTTCTGGCCGAGCGAGCAATGGCGCTTCATCCCGATCGAGGGAGGTGCCGGCACCGACTTCGTGCGTCACGTCACGGAGTCCATCCTGAAGTGGGTCGAGCGTAGAAACCCTGGTAGCCAGCGCAAGCCCGAACAATGGCTGGCACGGACCGATATCTCCCTGCTGGTCGTGATCCCGGAGCGCCAGTGGGTGGATCACCAGGCATTGAATGCGCTGCGGCTCAAGTTTCCGCGGATTACTTTCATCCTTGAAACAGGCGAGGAGCTGCCCGACCTGCATGGCGAAGGCTTCAGCGAGGTGACCCTTGCCCGCCCTGCGCTCGACCTTCTGGAAGAAGACAAGGCCCAACAGGCATTCTCGGACGCGTTCGCCATGATTCGCGGCGACTGAGCAGAACCGGAACTCCCCATGAACTCGAAGCTGAACTTCGACCCCAAGCTCTTCAATCCCCTGCGGCCGCCCTCGCCGAAGAAGGGCCGTTCCCAAACCGCCGCGCCCCCAGCGACCGGAGCGGGTGTGTATGTCTACTCGAGCGATATCATCCTGGCGGTGAATACCGCGCTCGCCACCGAGCGGCCCCTG
Organism: Corallococcus carmarthensis; assembly: GCF_003611695.1. GTDB lineage: Bacteria > Myxococcota > Myxococcia > Myxococcales > Myxococcaceae > Corallococcus > Corallococcus carmarthensis. Next base: position 11,044 of record NZ_RAWE01000178.1, read on the forward strand.
TTGGTGATGGGGCCTCCCGGTACGGGCAAGTCCTCCCTCGCGAAGAACGTCGCCCAGCATCTGGGCTGGCGCTTCTATCAAAAGGTCGTCACCTCACGGACCCAGGCGCAGGATCTGCTCTGGACCTTCGACGCGCTCCGCCGCCTGAGGGACGCCCAGACAGCGGCATTGAAACAAGGCAAGGATGCCGCGTACGTGCAACCCGGGGTGCTGTGGTGGGCCTTCGACCCGGACTCGGCGAAGCACCGCGGGGGCAAGCCTTCGCCCCGAGGCCCTTTCGCGCTGGACCCCTCCGGGTCGGCCGGAGGGCCGAATGCCGTGGTGCTCCTGGACGAAATCGACAAAGCGGATCCGGATGTTCCCAATGACCTCCTGGGACCGCTTGGGGACGGGACCTTCGAGGTCACGGACATCGGGCAGGTCATCACCCGGCAGGCCCAACGCCAGGTGCTGCTTGTCATCACCAGCAATGATGAGCGGGAGCTGTCCCCTGCATTCGTGCGGCGCTGCATCCTGCTCACATTGAAGGCTCATGACAGGGACCGGCTGGTGGAGATCGCCTGCAAGCATTCCGATGAACAAGGTAAGCAGGATGTGGACCTCTACAGGGAAATCGCCAATCGGGTGGTCGAGGACCGGGAGGCCGCAGAGGCCGCGGGCGAACGTCCTCCGAGCACCGCGGAGTTCCTGGACACGGTCAAGGCCTGTCGGCAGCTCGGTCTTCGACCGTCTTCTCCAACCTGGGACGAACTTTCAGCCCTCGCGCTTTCCAAGTTCCGGACCTCCTCCCCTCCGCCGCCGCCTAGGGACTTCTGATGGAGCGCGGAGACGTCTATCTTTCGGACCTCCTGATGGCGGTCGTGCGTCTCTCGATTCAGGGGGATGAGGCCCGTCGCGAGTTGGTACCGATGCTGCACCTCGACTCGCCACGGAAGTCGCGTCCGCAGACGTCTCACAAGCCAGGGCGGAAGCGCCCTCCCCCCTTCCCGGGCCCTGGTCCCCAACGCGCACCTCCTCAAGACAACGCCAGCACCGTACTCAAGGAGCCCTCGCGGACTGACGTCCCGCTCAAGGGAATCCTCATGCGGCTGCATGGGAGGACCCTCCTTCCGCCGCCAGTCTGGCTTCAGGAGGTATTGCCCCTCGAGGCTGATACGGAACACACGCCGCTGGAGGTTCCGCCCCTGATCGAGCCTCGCAGGCGTCGGGCTTTGCTATCGACGGCGCTGGCCACCGACGCGCCCGAGGGGCGGCCGCTGATGGAACCCCTGGTTCGAGCGATTGCCCGGGCCCAGGTGCTTACGACGCTGCCTCGCCGGAGCAGGCCCACTCTGCGACGTGGTGTCCAGCTCCTGGTGGACGTGGGGGAAGGGATGATTCCCTTCGACAGTGACGTGCGCTCCATGGTTGAGGGGGTTCGCCGCTGTGCTGGGGAGTCCAAGACCACCGTCCTTTCGTTCACTGGGAGTCCTCAGTGGGGCGTGACGTCCGCGGATGGCGAGAGGCGTCCCTGGTCTCCTCCTCTCAGGGGAACGCCGCTCCTGCTGCTGACGGACCTGGGACTAGGAGGGCCTCCCACGGCTCACCGCGCCTATGAGGCGGAATGGCTCCGGTTCGCGGCGGCGGCCCGGCACGCGGGCTGCCCACTCATCGCGTGGGTGCCCTACCCGCCCCAGCGCTGGCCCCGTGCGCTCCAGCGGAAGCTCGTCCTGCTCCACTGGGATGGCGCCACCCGTGCGAGCGCCATCCGTCATCGGCGCACGGCCCAGCGCCCGGAGCGGATCCCATGAGCATGGATGCCGAGCGCGCGAAGGAAACCCTGGAGCGATTCCGCGCGCGGAATCCAGAAGCGGTACGGCTGGCGACGCACGTGTCCCTGGCCACACGCATCGAGGCTGGATTGCTGCGAGCAACCCGGTTGCGGCTGTCGCCGCCCCTGGATGCGAGCCACGAGGCGGATTTGTGGTTCAGCCCCCTGGTGGAGTCGTGGAGCGCGCGGGCATTCGTGCTGCACCCGGCCGTCGCGCGCCAGCTCCAGGCCGAGCTGTGGAAAGATGAAGAACAAGCCCTCGGGGCCTGGCGCCTTGTCGAGCGGCTCCACGCGAATGGCCCCTCGATTGTCGCGCTTGAGGAACGGGTGACCTGGCTGGCCCTCAGTCAGGGGCCTCGGGCTCTTGCCCAGATTGAAGAGGAGCTCCAGCGCACGCTTCGCACGATGGTCCAGGACGAGGATCAGGCCTCAGGCGTGGCTCGCTGGGCTCTGAGCGCCCTGACGCGCTTCCCGGACTGGGTTCGCGAAACCGCCACGGCGAGGCTGCTGACCTTCGGGGCCGCAGCCCGGCTGGGTCCGCGTGCGCTGGTGGGAGTCCCCCGAGCCAATTCCCTGCCCGAGGACGCTCGGTGGTTGTTTCCAGAGAGATACTGGCTGGCCCAGCAGGTGATTCGCCTGGAGCGGACCGCGGCGGGCATCACCTTCCTCCAACCCACCGCCGAAAGCCTCACGCGGGGACATCGGCTTGAAGTCCCCGCCACGCAGCCCCTGTTGCTGGAAGTCTCGTGGGGACACGGGGAGCGTGAGGCGCATCAGGTGGTCATTCCTGAACCCGGCCGTTTCATTCCGGTTCCTGCTGACGAAACTTCCGTCTGGCTTCGGACCGTGACCGGAGACGAATTCGAGCTGACTTCCGCATCTGACAGACCCTCCAATCAGATTCCCCGCGACCTTGATCCAGAGGTCTGGCGCTCTTGTGCGTGGATACACACGCTGGAGCAGGGCTCGGTGTCCTACTTCATCACGCCCCGCATCCTGGCCTCCGCAGCGACCCCCTTCGCAGCCGTTCCGCTCGGGACTGCGTTTCGCGCAACCTACGAAGGGCAGTCGCGGGAGGTAACCCTGTTGGAGTTAAGCCTTCGGGACGGAGTCGCCTTGTTCGAACTGCTCGACGAAGCGCGCGGGGTGAAGCCGTTGAACACCCGGTTCCCCATTTCACATGACCCCTCTGAAGATGAGCTGCGTTTCGAGGGTTCTGGGATCGCGCACTGGATTGCTTACGGCCTGAGCCAGGAGGCTTCAGAATGGGCAGAGGGCTTCATCGACTTCAGTCAGGGGCCCAGACGGCAGCCTTCACCGTCGACCCCGGGCGGCGCCCCTCTCCGGATTCCAGCCTTCCAGTCCCGGCGAGAACCGATGACTGGAGCCCCTGTTGTCGTGGATGGAATGTGGTTCGGTCACGTCGTGGGCATGCAAGGCTTCGAGGCGGAGGTCTGTCCGGCCTACACCGTCATGAAGGCGCTGGCGCGAACGCGGTTGGCGGACGAACCGGACCTGGCCGAAATCGCGGCGGAGGAATGGCATCGGAATCAGATGTGGGACCTCATCCTTGGCGAGCGTACGTTCGTCGAGGGAGAGATCAGCGAGGGTGTCGAGAGATTGCTGGGAAGGCATCGCCAGATCACGAGCGACCTCCTTCCGTCCGCTGATGAGACCGGAACGATGACCGGATATGGCGATGCCGTCATCACTCTGCATAAAGAGAGTCTTGACATTGAGGGCGGTGGTTCGGCCCTGTTCACCGCGACGGTCGATTTCGACGAGACCTACATCACGTTGTATGTCGACAAGTCGACCTACGCCGTCTGGGACGATGACGACTCCCGGTTCTCCATCACGGATGCAGACTGGAATGATCACACCATGGAGGTTGAGTGCATTGCCTCGATCAGGGTCATTGCGACTGTGCAGGTCGACACCGAGTCCTCCGACGTCGACATCCTCAACATTGCGTCCGCGGCAGTCATCAGCATTGAAGATGACGAGATCGAACTGCTGCGGATTCACGAATCGGTTCGAAGCGAACCTTCCGATGACGACATGCCGGATCCCCATCCGGAAACATTTTGGTCTTTATCGACTCAGAGCCTCGCCCACGTTCTGACCGCAACCATTCGGACCACATCCCAACCCGACGTCTTCTTGGTCCGGATCCAGGCAGTCCCACTCTCGAACATTCCTTTCCTCGAGCGCCCCCTCGATTTCCGCATGAGCGCTGGGGAGCGCGGCATCCTCACCCTCGAAGTCCCTCCAGCGGACGGGGTCGTGGATTTCGAGGTCGAGTCCTCGGGGGCTTTCGTCGTGGAGGTCAGAATCGACAGAGAGCTGCTACAGCTTGACCTGACGACAGCCCGTGACGCCCCTGAAGGCTTCCGAAAGCGGCTCGCGCTGCCCGTTCTGACCGAGACCTCGTCCCGGCAGTGGACGTCCCTGAGCCGGAAACCTGGGCCTCCCAAGGCTTCTGCCGGACCTCGGCGCAAGAAGGTCACGAAACCTTCCTCCTGACCCAGGCCTGGACCGGAGCGACCTCGGCCCCTGGTGACGCGAGTCACCAGCGCTGATGTTCGGCCTCACCAGTTTCGAGCCAACCGAAGACCTCACGAACAACGCGCTTCAGAGGGAGAACCGCCTTTGACGGCCTTCCCGGAGGGCTGGCACGCGCCGTGCTCTAGGGATTGGGCACACGGACCGGACGCACTCCGGTCCTCCTCCCGAATCCCTGAATCCTCCCCCTCCTTCGCCGCCCCCCGAGGTCTCCCATGCGCGTCTCCAACCGCCCCGCGTCCACGCCCGCCTCGAACGCCTCCGCCGCTTCCGCCCCGGCCGCCGCCACCGACAAGAAGCCCGGCGTCATCGACAAGAACCAGCCGGAGACCAAGTGGAGCCAGCAGTATGGCCAGGACATCTTCATGGACCCGCGCAAGGGCGATAAGGCCCAGGCCAGCGCGGACAAGAAGGACGGGCGCCAGGTCACCCAGGGCAACACCGGTCCCGGCCAGGTGGCGGGCAACGAGAGCGGCAAGTACGTGTCGTGGCAGCAGGACCTGGCCGAGTTCAAGACCGGCACGGGCTTCAGCAAGGAAGGCACCGGCGCGCAGTTCGAGGCGAGCGCCGCCGAGGTCCAGGGCGATGCGTCCTACCGCGTGATGCCGTGGGAGATTGGCGGCCGCGCGGGCGCCGAGGCCAACATCGCCAGCCTTCGCGGTGACGCGGGCTTCGGCAAGGACCTGAAGGACATCGGGCTCGACAAGGTGGAGGGCAAGGTCTACGGCGGCGTGCACGGCGAGGCGCTGGTGGGCGCCAACGCGGACGCGAAGGCCAAGATCGACCTGAACCCGAAGAACGGCGACATGGGCGCCGAGGTCGGCGCGGGCGCGCTGGTGGGCGCCGAGGCCAGCGCCACGGCGCGCGGCGAATTCGGCCCCGTGCAGGGCTCCGTGACGGGCAGCGCCATCGCCGGCGTGGGCGCCGCGGTGGACGCGAAGGTGGCCTTCGAGGACGGCAAGCTCACCATCGGCGGCAAGGCCAAGGCGGCGCTCGGCGTGGGCCTGGGCGTGGGCACCAGCTACACCATCGACTTCAACAAGCTGAAGGGCACGGTCGACAACCTCACCAACGGCAAGGCCAGCGAGGCCGTCAAGAACGTCACGGACAAGGTCGGCGACACGGCCAAGAACGTCACGGACAAGGTCGCCGACACCGCCAAGAACGCCACCGACAAGGTCGCCGACACCGCCAAGAACGTCACGGACAAGGTCGCCGACGGCGCGAAGGACCTGGGCAAGGGCATCAAGGACCTGTTCAAGTTCTGATGCGCCTTCAGGCTGCGGAGACCACCGTGCCCTGCGCCAGGGCACACAGCGTCTCCACGCCCTCCTTCACGGCGAAGACTTCACACTGACACACGGCCTGCCGCTTGCCGGCGGCCTTCGCCTGGGCCCGCGCGATGAGCAGCGAGCCCACGGCCGGCTTCAGGTAGTTGATCTTGTACTCGGAGGTCAGCGCGTTGCCCCCCAGCGCCAGGCCCCCAGCGAACGTGATGGCGTTGTCCGCGAGGTAGCTGAGCACGCCCCCGTGCACGAAGCCGTGCTGCTGCTTCAGGTGGTCCACGATGGGCAGCTGAAGCTCCGCGTGCCCGGGCCCGGAGCTGGCGAGCCGCGCGCCGATGAACTGGCTGAAGGGCTGCGACGCGAACACCTGACGCGCGAACTCCTGAAGGTCATCCATTGCTGCCTCCCGCGATTGATAGACCCATCCATCAATTCAATGGTGGAATTCATAGATGGGTCCATGAATCGGGGTCAAGGCGCCCCCGGGTTGCCGCCCTCCCACCTTTCGGCTACGCCTGCGACCGTGCCCCGCCGCGAACCGGAAGAAGAGTTCTTCGATCGCTTCAGCGCCCTGTCCCAGCGATTGAGGCTGGTGGCCGCGCGCGAGTACGCGACGTTCGACATCGGGAGCGCCCAGGCCAGGTTCCTGCGTCACATCGGCCGGAACGGCCGCAGCTCGCAGGCGGAGCTCGCCCGTGCCACGGGCACCGACCCGACGCTCACCGGGCGTGCGCTCGAATCCCTCATCGAGCGCGGATGGATCCGCAGGGAGCGCAGCAAAGAGGACCGCCGCCAGTACGTCCTCGAGCTGACGGAGGACGGGCAGCGCGCCCGCCGGCGCGTGGAGGACGCGCGCAAGCGCATCATCCGGCGCCTGTTCGCGGAGCTCGACGAGCGCGACCTGGCCGACTTCGACCGGCTCACGAGGAAGCTCCTGGCCGCGCTCGAAGGCGTCCCCGACGACAGCATCAAGCCTTGAGGACTACCGCACGCCTTGCGGCGTCAGGCTCCCGGATCGAGCGCCCAGGTACCGTCCTCCCAACGCTTCAAGGCCTGCTGGGCGCAGAACGGAATCATCCCTTCGCCCTTCGCAGCCTCCTCCAGGACCGCCTTGGACTCCGCGGTGCGATAGCGAAGCAGGTGCGCGGCGGCCATGACGCGAACATCCATGCGCTCATGTTGGAGCAGGACGAGGAGTGCCTCGCGACCTGCATCGCCCTGGGCAAACAGCTTGTCGACCGCTGCACCGTACTTCCTGGCGTGCTTGTTCGCGCTTCTGGCGTCGCTTCGCCAGGTGGCCTCGGTCTGGGCGGCCACGTTCAGCGCGAATTGTTCGACCAGCGCCTCCAGCTTCATCGCCAGATTCCCTTGCGGAAGTTCTCGATGGCCTGCAACCCGAATTCGCGCTGAGCCTCGTACGACTGCGTGCTCAACCACTGTCGCACGGTCAAGGGCGAGCCCGTGAGTTCGCGCCGAATCGTCGAGTAGAACGAGCTGATACGAGTGTGAAGCGCCTTTTCCAGCGGAAGGACGTTCTCGGTGTTGTGGAGAGCCTGCGGCCCGAACCGCTTCACGTTCCCTGGCGTCTGCTCGACGATGTGATGCCACTCCTGGCCCGCGCCTGCCGGGCCCATGGCCTTCTTGAATCCGCTGAATGAAGCCCAGGCCCTGGAGCCACCAGCCCTCCCTCCACGGGCCGCCATGGCGACCGCCCCCGGCGCCAGCGCGATGGTGACGGACTCCGCGCTCACAGCGACCGTTTCCACACCTCCAATCGCCGCGAGCCTGACTCCCAGCTGGGACCCGGCCTGCACCGTTGCCTCGGCAGCCCCTGGGAGGCTGGGAAGCCTGGCCGCCAGCACTGGCGCTGTACTGCCAATGGCAGCAGTGGCCAGCAAGGCGAAAGCACGTGCCGCGTTGCGGCCCATGACCTTGCCATACCGTTCCCCTTCCGTTCGCAGTTCGTCGAACGTGGTGGCACGGTCCGCGGCGTCCACCAGTCGCTTGAACCCAACGATGAGGTTCCAGAAGGTGTCGACGCCCACGTATGCGATGAGCGTGGCGGTCATCACGGCGGCGACCCCCTTGGAAAGGGGCTCGGGCACCGCCAGCAAGACCATGTACGCTCGACGTCCGCCTGCGGACCTTCCCCCTCCAGGTGTTCACCTGCCCCCAGCGCGGTGATGTCACGAGTGTGGGGATCGAACAGGTACGAGCCACTCCGCGGTTCGACCTCGAACAGCTGGCGTGCGGCTTCCTGGGGACGCGGAGACGGACGTGCGATTCGGGCCAGCGCTTCGACGCCTTCCTCGAAGTCATCCGCGCTGAGCGTCACCGGATGCGCGGCGGAGCGCGGAGTGAACACGCTGAGAGCGTGAGTCCCTGTATCCAGGCGGACCGTTCGCGTAGCGCTGCTGCACCCGGAAATGAGCGTGAGCAGCAGCGGAAACAGCCAGTGTGGCCGCATGCGAAGTCCTCCTGGAGCGAACGCTGCCAGGAGGACAGCACATCAAGAAATAGCAGACAAATCAGACTACCCCTCCGCCGGAGCCGGCGCGTTCACCGGTTCAGGCGGCTCCACCGGCGGCTTGACGATGAGCTGCTCCAGCGTGGGCCGCTTCGGCTTTTCGAACGGGGCCAGCTTCACCGGCCTCCCCGTGCGCGCGGACTCCTGCAACGCGACGATGACGCGCACGTCCGCCAGGCCTTCGATGCCGTTGGGCTCCGGCTCCCGGTCCTCCAGGACGCACTTCGAGAAGTAGACGAGCTCCGGCGCGAACTGGTCGCTGTTCTTGAACGTCCGCGTCTCCGTCTCCCCTCCCACCGTGAGCGCGTGCTCGATGTCCGTGCCGTAACCGAAGCCGTGCCGCACCTGGAGGTCCCCTTCCGTGCCCACCAGACGGTAGCTCGACACCGCGGAGGCCTCGTGGCTGATGGCGAACTGCGCCACCCTCCCGTGCGGGAACCGCATCAGCGCGAACGCGGACGCGTCCACCCCGTGGAAGCGCCCGTCCCTGCCTCCGCCCGTGAACGCGAACACCTCACGCGGCTCGTCGCGGAACAGGTAGCGCGCGGCGTTGATGGGGTACGGCCCTTCGTCCAGCAGCGCCCCTCCGCCCACTTCCACGCGCGTGCGGATGTCCCCTTCGCGCACCTGCTGCGTCAGCGTCCCCGTGAACACCAGCGGATCCCCCAGCCGCCCGGCACGCACCAGCTCGATGGCGTGGAGGTTCGCCTCCTCGAAGTGCAGCCGGTACGCGACCATCAGCTTCACGTCGTTCTCGTTCGTGACGCGGATCATCGCCTCGCAGTCCTCCACCGACGTCGCCATCGGCTTCTCGCAGAGGACGTGCACCCCCACGCGCGCCGCACGCTCCGTGAAGGCCCGGTGCATCGTGTTGGGCAACACGAGGTAGACCGCGTCCGCCTTCGACTCGCGCAGCACCTGTTCGAAGCGCTCGTAGCCGCCCACGTGCTCCACGCCGTACTTCTCCTGGAGCACGTCCCGCTTCGCCTTGTCGGAGGAGATGATGGCCACCAGTTGGGAGTTCTCCTCCGCGTGCTGGAACGCCGGGAGGATGGCCACCTGCGCGAGGTTGCCCGCCCCCACCACCGCGTACCGCACCCGCCTGGAAGTCCCCTGCGCCATGATGCACCTCTCCCGTGGTGAGGCTTTAGGCTGGTGACGCGCCGGGCCAGCCCGCAAGCCGCGCACGTCCCGCCGGTGCAGGGGCCGCATGAAGGGCAGGCAGCCAGACACCCAGTCTTTCGCGGCGCCTCCATCCGGCCTATGCCGTCCCCAGAGGACCCCCATGCCCTTCATGAAGATGCTCGCCCGCCTCGGGATTGGCAGTGCGCGCGTGGACACCCGCCTGGAGCACGACACCGTGCGCGCCGGCGGCGACCTGCGCGGACTCGTCCACGTCCAGGGCGGCCACACGCCCCAGCGCATCGACCGCATCGACCTGCACCTGATGGCGCAGTACCTCCAGCGCGACAACGACCGCCGCAGCGCGCTCAACGCCGTCGTGCGCACCTGGCGCATCTCCAACCCCTTCACCCTCCAGCCCCGCGAGGAGCGGGAGATCCCCTTCTCCCTGCGCGTCCCCGCCCACACGCCCATCACCGAACGCGGCACGCCCGTGTGGATCAAGACGGCGCTCGACATCGACAACGCCCTCAACCCCGAGGACAGCGACCGGATCCACGTCCTGCCCCACCCGTCCCTCCAGACCGTCCTGGAGGCCGTGCAGCAGCTGGGCTTCCAGTGGCGGAACGCGTACTGCGAGGCCGGCTCCCCGCTGGGGCGCGACGAGCCCTTCGTGCAGGAGCTGGAGTTCCACGCCGGCCCGGAATGGAAAGGCCCGCCGCGCACGCTCGCCCTCCTGCCGTTCCCCCAGGACGACGCGCTGGAGCTGGTCCTGGACCTGGACCGCGGCCCCCGGGGCCTCACCTCCCTCCTGGAGGGCACCCCCCTGGACGGCGGCCGGCGCCACCGGCGGGTCCTATCCTCCTCGGACCTGTCCTCGGGGACAGGGGCCGTCGCGGCGCTGCTGACATCCTACCTGCGCGGCGAGGCCTGAAAGCCCGGAAGGCCCGGGCCTTCGTACAGGCCTGGACGCACCCGACGTCCCAAGTCCTCCGTCCGGGCGCGGAAGTGGTACAAGCCGCCGTGTGAAAGCT
>NZ_RAWE01000179.1 GCF_003611695.1 Corallococcus carmarthensis
TGTGTATAAGAGACAGCCCCCGGACGGCCACCGGAGCCTGCCCCTGCACCGGCGCCTTCGCGCGTCGCTGCGGGTGTCCGTGGTGGAGGGGATGTTCTCGGAGGTGTTCACCGCGTGCGCGGGTCCCACGGTGCTCACCGCGTGGGCCATCGCGCTGAAGCTGGGGCCCTTCCTGGTGGGCGTGATGACGGCGCTGCCGTTCTTCTCGCAGTTCGTGCAGTTCCCCGCCGCCTGGCTCACGCTCTGCTTCGGCCACCGGCGGGTGGCGCTGACCGCGGTGTGCCTGTCCCGCATCGCCCTCTTGCCCCTGGCGCTGATGCCGTGGCTGGGCCTGCCGCTGGAGGCACGGCAGCACCTGCTGCTCGCCGTGGCCGGGGCCTCCGCGGTGCTGGCCGTGGTGGGGAACAACGCCTGGGTCGCGTGGATGGGAGAGCTGGTCCCCGGCGCCATCCGGGGCCGCTTCTTCGGCAAGCGCACCGCGCTCATCACGCTGATGGGCACCGGCGCGTCGCTCACCGCGGGCCTGCTGATGGACCGCCTGAAGGGGCTGGACGGGGTGGGACTGGCGCTGCCGCTCCTGGCGCTCGTCGCCAGTGTCATGGGCGTCGTCACCACGCTGATGATGGCCGCGCAGCATGACCCGGCGCCCCCGGGCACCACGCCGAAGCTGGAGCTCAAGGCGGCGCTGCTGCCCTGGAAGGACGACGGCGCGCGGCGGGTGCTCCTGTATCAAGTCGCATGGAACGCGGCGGTGGGCGTGTCCGCCCCCTTCTTCGCGCTGCACAGCCTGCAGAACCTCAAGATGACCTTCGTCATCATGGCCCTGCACGCGGCGGCGGTGGCGGGGGTGCGCGTGCTGACGGCGCCCCTGTGGGGCCGCGCCATCGACCGGCTGGGCGCGCAGCCGGTGCTGATGCTCTGCTCGCTGGGCATCAGCGCCATCCCCATGCTGTGGCTGCTGCCGACGGCGGGGACGCTCTGGCCGCTCTTGTTCGACGTGCTCCTGGCGGGCTCGCTGTGGAGCGGCCACGGCCTGGCCATCTTCGCGCTGCCCCTCACGGTGGCGCCGCGCCGGGGCCGGCCCTTCTACCTGGCGGCGTTCGCCACCGCGGGCGGGCTCGCGTACGCGGCCGCGGCGGCATTGGGCGGGGCGCTGGCGGCGCAGGTGCCCCAGCAATTCATGCTGGGCGGACACCTGTGGGTGAACCTGCACGTCCTCTTCGTCGTGTCGTCGGTCGCCCGGCTGGGCGCCGCCTTCCTCGCGGCCCGGGTGAACGAACCCGGCGCCGCCACCACGCGCACCGTGGCCCAGGTGGTGGAGCGCTTCCTGCCCCGGCCGCGCGCGGCTACAGCCGGTAGTCGCGCACCATCGCCGCCACGCGCTCCGACAGGAGCTTGAGCGCCACGGCGGACTCACTGGTGGTGGAGATGCGCTTCACCGTGTCGCCCATCACCGTGTTCAGCTCGTTCACGGCGGTGAAGATCTGCTCGATGCCGGTGGCCTGCTGGTTCACCGTCTGGGAGATCTGACGGGCGGACACCACGCTGTCGCGCACGATGGAGGACAGCTGGCGCAGCGTGTCCCCGGACGTGCGCACCTGGGCCAGGCCCGTCTCCATGCGCTGCGTGCCCGCGGCGGTGATCTCCACCGTGGAGAAGATGGCCGTGCTGATGTCCGCCAGGATGCTGCGCACCTGGTTCGTGGCGCGGATGGACTGGTCCGCCAGGCCGCGGATCTCCCGGGCCACCACCGCGAAGCCCTTGCCGTGCTCCCCGGAGCGCGCCGCCTCGATGGCCGCGTTCACCGCGAGCAGGTGGGACTGGTCCGCCAGGTCCTTCACCGTCTCCGTGATGCCGGAGATCTGCTCGGTGCGCTCACCCAGGGCCATGATGCGCTCGGCGATCTGCTCCACCTGGGCGCGCAGGGCCACCATGCCCTCGATGCTTTCGGTGATGGCGATCTCGCCCGTCTTGCCCAGCACCTCCGCGCGCTCCGCCACGTCGATGACCGTCTCCGCCGCGCGGGACGCCACCACCGACGTCTGGCGGATCTCCTGCGCCGTCACCTGCGTCTCCTGCAGCGCGGCGGCGTGGCGCGACACCATCTCGTTCTGCCGGCCCGCGGAGTCGTTCAGGTGGTCCACCGAACCGCGCAGCAAGTCCGAGGACGCCTGCAGCTGCTGCAGCAGGTCCTTCACCTTCGACGTCATCAGCGCGAAGGCCTTCGCCAGCTGGCCCACCTCGTCCGTGCCCTCCACGCGCACTGTCTCGCGCAGGTCGCCGTGCTCCGCGATGCGCTGCGCGGCCTCCGTCAGCTGCACCAGCGGCGACGCCACCCGGCGCGCCAGCACGATGGCCACCACCACGAACACCGCGAGCGCCAGCAACATCACCACGCTCACGCCCGTGGTGATGGCCTTGACCTGCGCGCGCGCCGCCGAGCGGTTGAAGCCCACATGCACGCTGCCCGCCCCGTTCGCGAAGCGCGAGCTCACGTCCAGCAGCTCCGCGTCCCGCACGTAGAACGTCGCCTCACCCTGCGCGCGGCCCAGCCGGTCGCGCAGCTCGCGCATGGCCGGGGCGTACTCGCCCGCCACCGCGCGCAGCTGCCCGGAGCCGTCGAAGACGGCCAGGTAGGCCACCTGGTGGTGGCGCGCCACCTGCTCCAGCACCGCCTGGAGCGACTCCGTCTGGCCCCCTGGCATCGCCGCGGGCAGCGTGGCCGCCAGCGCCGCGGGCAGCGCCCCTCCCACGTCGCGGCCCTGCGCCTCGAAGGCGGAGCTGACGCGCGGGATGAGGTAGCCGAAGAAGAGGACCGTGAAGAACAGCGCCACCAGGAGCGGCGCCAACGTAAGCTTCTGGGACAGGGAGAGTCGCATCCGGGAGCGGCGCCAAATCCAGAGGAAGTCTGGGAAACGAAGCCCCCCTGGACCATCCAGTGAGGTGCTGCATTGTGGACATCCCAGAGGAGCCGGCGCAATGGCTCCGCGCATTCCAGCCCCTGAAAGTCAGACACCGCGCCCTGGGTAGCCACGACCCCGGGGCGCGGAGGTCATCCCGGCGGCGTCAGCCCGCCTTGAGGTTGGAGGGCGCGCTCTCGTCCCACTTCTCCATCAGGGTGTTGGACGGGAGGGTCTCATCCAAGAGCTTGCGCGCGGCCTCGCCGCCGGTGACGGGCAGGCCCTTGCGGTCGATCAGGCCCAGCTGCACCAGCACCGCCGCCTGATCCCAGTAGATGTGCTCGTGGTAGAGCTTGTCGCCGCGGAAGTTCACCACCGCCACGAAGGCCGCCTCCACGAACTTCCCGGTGGGCGGGATGCCGGGGAGCATCCAGTCCATCTCGATGTCGTGGGTGAAGCTGAAGATGAACTCGTCCACCACGCGGTCCGCACCCACGGTGCGCGAAAGCAGGGTCATCTTCGTGTCCTTGGGGTTCGCGTGCACGAAGTGGTTCGCGTAGAAGCGGTGCAGGTACTCCGCGCCCACGCCTCCCGTCATCACCGGCACGCTGTTGACGTACGGGTGCGCCACCATGGTCTTCATGGTCGCATCCGCGTCCCGGGCGGCGAACTCCAGCTCCGTGTGCTTGTCCCACAGCGCGGCCAGGTCGTAGCGCGGCCCCATCATGCGCTTGAGCAGCGCCAGGGTGCGCGTGTGCGCCGTCATCTGCGAGGGCCGGTTGTAGGCCGGGGACCCCTCGCGGAAGAAGCCGTGGCGCACGCCCTGGTACACGTACAGCTCCACGTCGGCGCTGACGTGCTGCTTCACCCGCGCCACCGCGGACGGGGGCACGAAGCCGTCCCACTCCGCGAAGTGGACCACCATGGGGGCCGCGTTCTCACCGGCCTGCGCGAGCACGTCCTCCATCCCCGGCGCGCAGTAGGACACCGCGCAGTCCACGTGCGCGTGCGCCGCCAGCTGCGCGGCCAGCGTCCCACCCAGGCCGTAGCCCAGCGCGCCGACCTGCTTCTTGCCCCTGAGCCCCACCACCTCCGGCAGCGAGCGCGTCCAGGCCACCACCGGCTTCAGGTCCATCTCCTCCGGCTCTCCCAGCGCGGCGAGGTCCGGCACCACCACCACGTAGCCCTCTTCACTGAAGCGCTCGGCCATCAGCTTCAGGTGGGCGTTTCCCTCGAACGCCTCCACCATCAGCAGCAGCAGGCCCGGACCCGTCCCAGAGGCGGGGCGTCGCACCCACGCCCGAATCGGGTCGCTTCCATCCACGGGAATCCACGTCGAGTTGTCGTTCATTGTCGCGCACCCTCCCCAAAGCGGACACTCTTTGCGTCCGGACGGCTCGCCTCCCGGACGTCTGGCATTGTAGCAAAACCTCCACATGCCTGCCTCATCTAATGAGAGGTTTTGATACGGGCGGATTGTTGTATGGCTTTGGTGTGGAGTAATCAGCCATCACTGCAATGGCTTGCCCGTGACGCGATGGGCCTTGTGTTTCAGGCCGTCATCGGTGCAGCGACGCCCGCGCACGCGGAGTGCGCGCGAGTATCAGCCAAAGCCTGTCTTGGCAGACAGAGCGAGAAAACAGTCCCGCTCTCCGGGGTGGATTCCACCCGGAGGGTGCCGCCGTGGGCCTCCACGATGCTGCGCGCGATGTAGAGCCCCAGGCCCAGGCTTTCGCGCTGGCCCGGGCCGTCGCCGCGGCGGAAGGGCTGGAAGAGCGTGGGCAGCACGTGCGCGGGGATGGGAGCCCCGGCGTTCTGGACCTCCAGAAAGACGCAGTCCGCGCCCTGCTCGTAGGTGCGCAGGCGCACCGGCGTGTCGTGAGGGCTGTACTTGAGCGCGTTGTCCAGGAGGTTGGCCACCACCTGCGCCAGCCGATCCAGGTCCCACACACCGGGGAGGCTGTCGTGGGCGAAGTCGCACTGGATGGAGCGCTCCGGCCTCGCCGCGCGCAACTCGTCCACGAGCCTGCGGCACAGCTCGTTGAGGTCGCCCGCGCCTGGCACCACCGGGATGCCTCCGCCCACACGCGCGCGGGTGAAGTCCAGCAGCTGGTCCACGATGCGGTGGATGCGCTCGCCGCCCCTGGCCACGCGCTCGAACGCCTTGCGCTGGCTCTCCGGCAGCGCCTCGCGCGTCAGCTGGACGTTGGCGGTGGTGAGGATGGCCGCGAGCGGCGTGCGGATGTCGTGGCCCACGATTCCCAACAGCTGCTGCTCGAGCTCCGCCGCGCGCTGCAGTTCCTCCTCCACGCGCCGTCGCTCCGCCAGCTCCAGCGCCTGCTGCCGCAGCTTCTCCCCGCGCAGGTACAGCTCCACGAACACCGACACCTTGGCGCGCAAGATGTCCGGGTCCACGGGCTTGAGCAGGTAGTCCACCGCGCCGTACTCGTAGCCCCGGGTGACGTAGGCCGTCTCGCGGCTGAGCGCGGTGATGAAGAGGATGGGCAGGTGCCTCGTGCGCTCGCGGGTGCGCACCAGGCGCGCCGTCTCCAGCCCGTCCAGCCCCGGCATCTGCACGTCCATCAGCACGCACGCGTACTCGTCCAGCAGCAGCGCCTTCAGCGCCTCGTCACCGGAGCGCACCGACACCACGTGCTGCCCGAGCGGCTCCAGGATGCCCTCCAGGGCCAGCAGGTTCGCGGGCACGTCATCCACCAGGAGGACCCGGGCGCGGAGGGTATCGGGCGAGTCCTCGGTGCGGCGGGGCGACTCGTCGGACACGGCGGAGAGCACGGACGTCCTGGCGGCGGGGGGCATCAAGGCGGCGTTCACTCGGACGTTGAGGTGGAGCGGCTCGGGTGGCGGGCAGGCAGCCGGGGTTACGCCGGTCCGGCGGACGTCGAGCGCCTGCATCCAACACAGGCCCGGCTTCGCGTTGTTCCCTGCACCTGTATTCAAAAGACACAGCGAGACAGGAATTCATGTTCAAAACTGACCCGTTGCAATTCCTGTCAGGGGCGTAGACTCCGCCCACATGACTCACCCGGCTCCTCGCACCCTCCTGCTCGGTCCCCCTGACTTGCGCGCGCTCGTGGAGGGCGTGGGTCTGGACGTCCTGATGGACGAGCTCATCCAGGCGCTCACTGTCGCGCTGCGGGAGTTCGACGAATCCGTCCTGCAGGTTCCCAAGCGGGAGGGCTTCCAGGTGGTGAGCGAGCCCCGCCCGTCCGGGACGATTGGCTGGATGCCCGCCCTGCGGCGCGGGGACAGCCTGACGGTGCGGGTGTCCTCCTCGCTCCCCACCAACCGCGGGGACTCGGGGCTGCCCACGCTGGTCGCGACCCACAGTGTCTACGACGTGAAGACGGGCCACCTGGTGGCGGTGATGGACGGCGTGTTCGCCACGGCGCTGCGCACCGGCGCCGCGTCGGCGGTGGCCAGCCGCTACCTGGCGTCTCCGGACAGTCGGGTGCTGGGGCTGGTGGGCTGCGGCGCGCAGGCCGTCTCGCAGTTGCACGCGCTCAGCCGCGTGTTCCGGTTGGATCAGGTGCTGGTGCACGACATCGACGCGGACGCGGCGCGCTCCTTCGTGCGGCGCGTGGCGTTCCTGGGGCTGGACGTGCGGCCCACGCTGTTGCCGGACCTGGAGACGCGCGCGGACATCCTCTGCACCGCGACCACCGTCTCCCCGGGCGCCGGGCCCGTCATCTCCGGCCACGCGCTCCAGCCGCATGCGCACGTCAACGCGGTGGGCGCGGATCAGCCGGGCAAGGCGGAGCTGCCGCTGGCGCTCCTGCGCCGCAGCCTCGTCGTGCCGGACTTTCCCGCCCAGGCGCGCCTGGAGGGCGAGTGTCAGCAGCTCCACCCGGACCAGATTGGCCCGGACCTGGCCACCGTGGTGCAGCAGCCGGAGGAGTTCGAGGGCTGGCGCGAGCGCAACACGGTGTTCGACTCCACCGGCCACGCGCTGGAGGATCACGTGGTGACGCGCCTGCTGCTGGAGCATGCACGGCGCATGGGCCTGGGCACCCTGGTGGCGCTGGAATCGCTGGGCGGGGATCCGTTGGATCCGTACGCGCTGGTGCGCGGTGACGCAGGCGGACGCACGGAATCGCCGCGCCGCGCCACGGGCACCTGACGGTTCCTGGCGGACGAACAACCCGTCCGGACGACATCCATTCGTGCGTGGGCTGCGTATTGCCGCACACGCATGCACGCGCTCCTCCCCTCGCACCGCGTCCGGCGACTCGCGCTCGGACTGACCCTGACGGTGGCACCGCTGCTGGCCGGCTGCGGCCAGACGCCCGCGGCGGAGCGCGTGCCCTTCACCCCGGCCACCGGCGACGCGGTGCTGGAGCACGTCCCCGCGACGGCGACGGACGCGAAGGCCCGTGAGCGCGCCGCACTGCGACGGGCGCTGGCCGGGCGCGCGGATCAACTGGACCTGGCGCTGCGGCTGGCGCGGTTGGACATCGAGGAGGGGCGCGCCTCCGGCGACCCGCGCTATCTGGGCCGGGCGCAGGCGGCGCTCGGCCCCTGGTGGAGCGCGGAGCAGCCGCCTCCGGGTGTGCGCCTGCTGCGGGCCACCATCCTCCAGGGCCGCCACGAATTTCCCGCCGCCCTCACCGACCTGGATGCCCTGGTGCGCGAGACGCCCGACGACGCGCAGGCGTGGCTCACGCGCGCGGTCGTCCTGGGCGTGAGGGGTGAGCACGCGGAGGCGAAGCGCAGCTGCGCGGTGCTGGCGCCGCTCGCGGGCGCGGTGGCCGGTGCGGTGTGTCAGGCGCAGGTGATGAGCCTCGCGGGCCGGTCGAAGGACGCGGCCGTGCAGCTCTCCGCCGCGCTGGCGCGAGGCACCCACGGGGCGGACGAAGAGGCCTGGGCGCTGTCCACGCTGGCCGAAGCCACCGCGCGCGCGGGAGACACCGGACGCGCCACGAAGCTCTTCGCCCGCGTGCTCGCCATGGACCCGTCGGACGCCTACACGCGCGCCGCCTACGCGGACCTGCTGCTGGACCTGGGCCGTCCGCGCGACGTCATCGCCCTCACGAAGGACCATGGCCAGGACGACAACCAGCTTTTGCGCCGCGTGCTCGCGGAGGTGGCCCTGGGCACGCCGGAGGCCTCCGTGCTCGCGGCGGAGCTGGCTTCGCGCCACGCGGCCAGCCACCTGCGCGGTGACTCGCTGCACGCGCGCGAGGAGGCCCGCTTCGCGCTCCACGTCGAGAAGAACACCTCGAAGGCGCTCCAACTGGCGCGCGCGAACTGGGACGTGCAGCACGAGCCTTGGGACGCGCGCATCCTCCTGGAGGCCGCGCTCGCCCATGGCACTCCCGCCGACGCCGCCCCCGTCCTGCGCTTCCTGGAAGCCAGCGGCGCGGACGACCCCGGACCCCTGGCGCTCGCGGAGCGCGTGCGAAAGGCCACCCCATGAAGGCCCTGTCCCTGGTGGCGGTGCTGCTTCCCCTGGTGGCGCTGGCCCACAAGCCGAGCGACAGCTACCTGCACCTGGACCGCGCGGGTGACGGCTTCAGCGGCCGTTGGGACGTGGCCCTGCGCGACCTGGAGGAGGTGCTGGTCCTGGACGCGGACGGCGACGGCGCCATCACCTGGAGCGAGCTTCGCGCGCGACAGCCGGACGTCGCGGGCTATGCGCTCGCCCGGCTGAAGCTGTCCGCGGAGGGCGCTCCATGCCCGCTGGCTCCGGCCTCCGCGCTGCGCGTGGTGCGTCACTCCGACGGGGCCTATGCCGTCGTGGACTTCACCGCCGCGTGCCCGGCCGCGCCCCGCGCGCTGGACCTGGACTACACCCTGCTCTTCGACCGCGATCCGCAGCACCGTGGCATCGTGCGCGTGGGCAGCGACGGCGCCGGAGAACCGCTGGTCCTCTCCGCCACGCGCCACACGGCCCAGGTGTCGTTGGAGGGACTGTCGCCATGGCGGCGCTTCGGGCAGATGGTGCACTCCGGCATCGAGCACATCTGGGCAGGGGTGGATCACCTGCTCTTCCTGCTGGCGCTGCTCCTGCCGTCCGTCCTGCGGCGCGACCGGGCCACGGGCCGCTGGGTGCCGGTGGGCGACTTCGGCTCGGCGATGAAGGACGTGGTGAAGGTCGTGTCCGCGTTCACGCTCGCGCACTCACTGACGCTGAGCGCCGCGTCGCTGGGCTGGGTGGCGCTGCCGTCGCGGCTGGTGGAGTCCGCCATCGCGGCGAGCGTCATCGTCGCCGCGCTCAACAACGTCTTCCCCCTGATGGACCGCACGCGGTGGCTGGCGGCGTTCGCGCTGGGACTCCTGCACGGCTTCGGCTTCGCGTCGGTGCTCGCGGACCTGGAGCTTCCCGCGGGCAGCCTCGCGGTGACGTTGTTCGGCTTCAACGTGGGCGTGGAGCTGGGACAGCTCGCGTGCGTCGCCGTGTTCCTGCCCGTGGCGTTCCTCCTGCGTGACACGCGCGTGTATCGCCGTGCGTTGCTCGTGGGCGGATCCGCGGTGATTGCGCTGGTGGCCTGCGCGTGGCTCTGGGAGCGCGCGTTCGGCGTGGCGCTGTCCTTCGCCTGACGGACCTGCCCCGTGGGGCAGGTCTTCGTCCGTTCTGTAAATCCACGCGAATCCACGCAGCGTACTTGCTGTACCCGGACGATGTCCTGCGCAGGCAAGACACCCGGGCGAGCCTCACTCCGTTTCCATCACATCCGAGGAGCCACACATGAGAGCGAAGAAGCTCGCGGCGGTATTCACCGTCGCGACCACGCTGGGCGCGACCGCTGCCCTGGCGTCGAGTCACCGGGAAGCCCCCTTCATCACCAAGTCCCCCAAGGTCGACGCGACCGACCTCTACATGTTCCGCAGCTACGAAACGGGACGCGCGGACTTCGTGACGCTGATCGCCGACTACATCCCCTTCCAGGAGCCGTACGGCGGTCCGAACTTCTTCACCATGGATCCGGAAGCGCTCTACGAGATCCACATCGACAACGACGGGAACGGGCAGGAGGACCTCACCTTCCAGTTCCGCTTCACCAACACGCTGGCCAACGCCAACAACGGCGCGACGCTGACCATCGGCACCGGGGCCCAGGCGAAGACGGTCGCGGTGCCGCTCTTCAACGTGGGCGCCATCACCACGGCGGACCAGTCCAACCTGAACGTGCAGGAGTCCTTCACGCTCAAGGTCGTCCGGGGCAACCGCCGCACCGGCACCGCCAAGGATGTCACCAATGCGGTGGGCGGCTCGGCCACCTTCCGCAAGCCCACGGACTACATCGGCACCAAGTCGCTGGGCAGCCCGGCCACGTATGAAGCCTATGCGCGCGAGCACGTCTACTCGGTGAACATCCCGGACTGCGCCACGCCGGGCAAGGTGTTCGTCGGCCAGCGCAAGGAGCCCTTCGCGGTCAACCTGGGGCCGGTGTTCGACCTGGTGAACGCGGACCCGACCATCATCACGGACGCCACCAAGCGCAACGCGGTGCCCAACCCGCTGGCGAAGAACAGCATCACCACCCTGGCCCTGGAAGTGCCCATCGCCTGCCTCCAGGCCGGCAGCCAGACCGTCATCGGCGGGTGGACCACCGCGAGCGTGCGCCAGGCGCGCGCCATCAACCCCTCGCCCACGTTCGCGAAGCCCTCGCGTGACGGCGGCGCGTGGCAGCAGGTCAGCCGCCTGGGCATGCCGCTGGTGAACGAGATCGTCATCGGCCTTCCGGACAAGGACAAGTTCAACGCGAGCCAGCCCAAGGACGACGCGCAGTTCGCCACCTACGTGACGAACCCCACCCTGCCCGCGCTGCTGGAGAAGCTCTTCGGCACGAAGGCCCCCACCGTCTTCCCGCGCACGGACCTGGTGGCGGCGTTCCTCACCGGCGTCACCGGCGTCAACGCCAACGGCTCCACGGCGGAGATGCAGCGCCTGAACATGGCGCTGCCGGCCACGCCCAAGGCGAGCCAGAACAACCTGGGCGCCGCGGGCTGCTTCCTGAACGGCAAGCTGGACACGACGCTCGCGGGCTGCGACCCGGCGGGCTTCCCCAACGGCCGCCGCCCCGGCGACGACGTGGTGGACATCGAGCTGCGCGTGGCCATGGGCTACCTGTTCGAGAACGACACCCAGGCGCCCTCGCGCAACACCCCGTTCCACGACGCCGTGCTGCAGGACGCCTCGCAGTTCGACGCCGTGTTCCCCTACCTGAAGACGCCCGCCGCGGGCGCCAACGGCGACGGGACGTGATGCCATGCGCAACCTGAGAGCACTGGCCTGTGTCTTCGCGCTCGGAGCCGCCGTGGGCTTCAGCGGGTGCAGCGACGACGACGATGATCCGAAGCCGGACGGCGGCACCCAGCCGGACTCGGGCACGCCCGACTCCGGAACGCCGGATGCCGGCCCCACGGGCACGGAGTTCACCGTGTTCGTGAAGGACCTCATCGAGAACCAGACCCACGACACGGGCACCCCTGTGACGCTGGACGACAAGAACTTTGTCGACTCCGAGCCCACGGACGCGTTCCCGCCCGCCTTCTTCCAGTAGGCGAAGGCCGAAGCAGCAGCTCCGCCCCGATGCCCGGTCCCTACACCGGACGTCGGGGCGGTTTCGTTTCACTCCCGGCACACAACTTCCGCGCCCCCCAGGCCGATAATCGCGAAAGCTCTAGCTGTCCATTCTTCCTGGGATTTTCCGCCATGACTGTCCGCACCACGGCCCCCCGCGCCACCTCCTCCGCTCCCGCGACCTCCGCCACGGCTCCGCGCACCAACGCCGTCGCCCCGCGCGCGGCGGCCGCGTCCACCGCCGTGACGGCGCCGCCCGCCGGCCTGGGCAAGGGCGACTCGGGGACCAAGGTGAGGCAGCTGCAGCAGGGGCTGGTGAAGCTGGGCTACCTGACGCAGGCGCAGATGAACACGGGCGTGGGCAGCTTCGGGCCCGCGACCGAGGCGGCGGTGAAGAAGTTCCAGGGCGACCACAAGATCGCCACCACCGGCTACTACGGCGAGCAGACGGCGGCGGCGCTGAAGAAGGCGCTCACGAAGACGACGCCCCCGCCCACGGAGCCGGGGAAGTTCACCAAGCCCGCGGTCATCAGCGCGCCCTCGCCCAACAGCGACTCGCGCAACGGCGCGGACATCGACGCCATCGTGCTGCACCACACCGGCACCAACAACGGCGCCGGGGACATGGCGTGGATGCGCAACCCGGACAGCAAGGTGTCCGCGCACTACATGCTGGACCGCGACGGGAAGATCTACCAGCTCGTCGGCGACACCAAGCGCGCCTGGCACGCGGGCAAGGGTGAGCTGCACGGCGTGCCCACGGACGTGAACGCGCGCTCCATTGGAATCGAGATCGTCAACGACGGCAGCGGCAAGACGGCCTTCACCGACGCGCAGTACAAGGCACTGACGCAGCTCGTGGGCTACCTGAAGCAGGAGTACAAGGTGCCCGCGAACAACATCGTCGGACACAAGGACGTGGCCGTGCCCAAGGGCCGCAAGGACGATCCGGCGGCCAACTTCGACTGGGCCCGGCTGCGCAAGGGCATTGGCGGCTGAGCAGCGCTCCTCGCGCCGCTCGCCCTGCCTTGCCGGGCGTGCGCGCCTCCGCCGGGGCGTGCTAGAAGACCGTCCCGGTGCTTCGACTCTGGCTCTTCATCTGCCTGATGCTGCTCGCTCCCGTGGGGGGCGGACTCGCCCATGCCCTCGGGCCGGCGCAGGCGGAGACGTGCCTCACCGGCTGCTCGGATGACGACGCGCAGGGTCAGTGTGCTCCCACCTGCGTGGATTGCACCTGCTGCACGCACGCGAAGCCCCTGGCCGTCGCCGTGCCGCTGCCGGGACTCGCGGACTCCCGGTTCCAGGACCCGCCCCTCACGCTCGAAGCCGCCGAGCCGTCGTCCGCCGACGCGGATGACATCCTGCACGTCCCCATAGTTCCTCTCGCCTAAGGCCCGCGTCCGTCGTCGTTCGCACGCGCCCCGCCACCGGTGTGCCCGGCCTCCTGCCCGGGTGCATGGGTGCGCGCGGCCGCCTTCCGAAGAGGTCTTCCCCCGTGCCCATTCGTTCCGCGACGGCCGCCCTCGGGCTGGCCGCCGCACTGCTCTGGCCGCGCCCTGGTGGCGCGGATCCATCCCACATCACCCTCCAGGACGCCTTCGCCCTGGCGCGCCAACACGCCCCCGCGCTGGTGGAGGCCCGGGCCCGCGTGCGCGCCGCCCAGGGGCCCCTGGCGAGCGCCGCGCCGCTCTTGCGCGAGAACCCCCAGCTGGACTTCCAGGTCGGGTCGCGACGGCTCGCCAATGGCGACCACGGCCTGGACCTCGCGGTGGGTCTGGCACAGCCCTTCGAGCTCGGAGGCAAGCAGGGCCTGCGGCGGGAGGCGGCGCGCGCCGGACTGTCCATGGAAGAGGCCCGCCTGCGCGACGCGGAACGGCTCGTGCTGGGGGACGTGGCCGCCGCGTACCTGCGCCTCTTGCAAGCCCGTGAGCGATTGAAGCTGGTGAACGCCGCGGCGGATGCGGCGGCGCGCACCGTCCAGGCCACGGAGCGGCGCTACGCGGCCGGTGACGTGCCGGCGGTGGACCTCAACGTCGCGAAGGTGGCGCGGGCCCGCGCCCTCGCGGAGGTCCGGGTCTCACAGGGAGAGGTCTCCGCGCTGCGGGCGGAGCTGGAGGGGCGCCTGGGCTACCGCACGGAGAAGGCCCGCGCCTTCGACGATGATCTGCGGTCGCTCGCGCTGGCGCCTCCACGCGCGGCGCCGGACGGCGGCGGGACGCGCGCGGACCTGGTGGCCCTGGAGCAGGAACAGGCGCAGGCGAAGGCCGCCGCGACGCTGGGCCGGCGCCAGGTGCTGCCGGACGTGGCGCTGGGCGTGCGCTACCAGAAGGAGGCGGACGAAACGGTGTTCCTGGGAACGCTCAGCGTGCCCCTGCCCCTCTTCGCCCGCGGACAGGAAGCGCGCCTCGTCAGTGAAGCGGACGCAAGCCGCGCCGAGGGCGAGCTCCGCGCCGCGAGCATCGTCGTGCCCGCCCAGGTCCAGGCCGCGAGCGAACGCTACCGCGCGAGCCGCGACGCCCTCGGAGCCCTGGAGGAGGTCCTGCCGCTGCTGGACGACAACGAAGCGCTGGCGCAGCGCTCGTACGACGCCGGAGAGATGGACCTCGCCGCGTTCCTCCTCATCCGCCGCGACACGCTGGAGGCGCGGGCCGCGTGGCTCGACGGCCTCACGCGCGCCGCCCTTGCCCGTGTGCAGCTCGAAGTGGAAACCGGAGTCCTGCCATGAAGCCCACCCTTCTGTTGCTCGCAGCCCTCGTGGGCCTCACCGCCTGCAAGTCCTCCAAGGCGGAACACGACGACGCGCACGAACACGGTCACGACGAGGCGTCCCCGGAGAAGCTCCACGTCGAGTCCGGAGACGTCATCCACGTGCACGTCCCCCAGGAGATGCTCCGGGACCTGCGCGTCACCACCGCGAAGGTGGAGGCCCGCCCGGGCGGAGAGAGCGTCACCGCGCTGGGAGAGCTGACCTTCAGCGAGGACGCCTACGCGGAGGTGGCGTCACCGGTCTCCGCGCGCGTGGCCTCCGTCGCCGTGACGACGGGCCAGGTCGTGAAGCAGGGCCAGCGGCTGGCGGAGCTCCAGAGTCCGGAGCTGGGCCGCGGCCGCGCGGACCTCCAGGCCGCCCAGGCCCGAGCCACCGCCGCCCGGCAGGCCGCGGACCGCAAGCGCACGCTGGCCGAGGAGCGCATCGTCGCGCGCAAGGACGCGCAGGCCGCTGAAGCCGATGCCGCCGCCGCGGACGCGGAGGTCGCCGCGGCGAAGGCCTCGCTCACGGCGCTGGGCGCGGGCAGCGCCGGGGGTGATGGCACGTCGGGCTTCGTGCTCAAGGCCCCCATCGACGGCACCGTCGTGGAGCGCACCGCGCGGCTGGGGCAGATGGCGGATCCATCACAACCGCTCTTCCGCATCGGAGACCTGTCGTCGCTGTGGCTCATCGTCCATGCGTTCGAACGGGACGCCGTGCGCCTGAAGCCCGGAGCCGAAGCGCGCGTCACCTTCGCCGCGTTCCCGGGCCAGGAGTTCGCCGCGAAGGTGGGCCACGTGGGGCAGCGGGTGGATCCGCACAGCCGCACCATCCCCGTGCGCCTGGAGCTGGACAACAGCAAGGGGATCCTGCGGCCGGGCATGTCCGCGTCGGCGTCCATCCCCCTGGGAGATCCGGGCGCCACGCTCACGGCCGTGCCGGCGGCGGCGCTCCAGCGGCTGGAGAACGGCTGGGTGGTGTTCCTGCCCACGGCGGAGGCCGGCGTCTTCGAACAGCGCGAGGTGGGCCGGGGCCGCAGCCTGGGTACGCAGGTGGAGGTCCTGTCGGGGCTCGCCGTCGGGAATGAGGTCGTGGTGGAAGGCGCGTTCCTGCTCAAGGCCGAGGTGGAGAAGTCCCAGGGCGGAGGTGACGAACATGGCCACTGATCCACGCACGACGCTGCCGGGGCGCATCCTGCGCGCGTCCTTCGCCCGGCCCGGGCTGACGGTGCTCGTCGTCCTGGCGCTGGCGGCCTTCGGCGCGGTGGCGCTCAAGAACCTGCGTCAGGACGTGTTCCCGGACCTGTCCGCGCCCATCTTCAACGTCATCGTGCAGAACCCGGCCATGGGCGCCGAGGAGCTGGAGACGGCGGTGGCCATCCCCATGGAGGTGGCGCTGGCGGGCCTGCCGCAGGTGCGCCGCATCCGCTCCACGTCCCAGCTGGGCGTCACGCAGGTGACGGTGGAGTTCGAACCGGACGCGGACTACTTCCGCAGCCGTCAGTACGTGGCGGAGCACGTGGCGCAGGTGGAAGGCGAGCTGCCGCCCGGCACCGACGCACCGCTCGTGTCCAGCCTCACCGGCCGGCTCAATGAAGTCTTCGAGTTCACGCTGGAAGCGGAGCCCGGCAGCGCGGACCTGATGGCGCTGCGCGACCTGGCGGAGTTCGACGTCAAGAACCGGCTGCTCGCGGTGCCCGGCGTCGCGGGCGTGGAGCGGCTGGGCGGCTACCTGCGCCAGTTCCAGGTGCTGCTGGATCCGGATCAACTGGTGGCGCGAGGCATCACCCTGGATGAAGTGCAGCACGGCCTGGAAGGCGCCAGCGTCAACGCGTCCGGCGGCTTCGTGGTGCAGGGTCCCATGGAGTGGGCCGTGCGCGCGGTGGGCCGCGCGGAGACCGTGGAGGACCTGAACAACACCGTGGTCGCGCTGCGGGACGGGACGCCGGTGCTGCTGGGAGA
Source organism: Corallococcus carmarthensis (assembly GCF_003611695.1). Lineage (GTDB taxonomy): Bacteria > Myxococcota > Myxococcia > Myxococcales > Myxococcaceae > Corallococcus > Corallococcus carmarthensis. Next base: position 16,153 of record NZ_RAWE01000179.1, read on the forward strand.
CGTCGCGGACGTGCGCGAAGCCCCCGCGATGCGCCGGGGCATGGCGCACCGGCTCAAGGGCGAGGTCGTGAGCTGCCGCGTGAGCAAGCAGTTCGGCGCGGACACGGTGCGGGTGGCCGAAGGCGTGCGCGCCGCCATCGAGGAGCTGCGCCGTTCGCTGCCGCCGGGCGTGCACCTGCGCGTCGTCTATGATCAATCAGAGCTGGTGGGCTCCGCGCTGGGAGGCGTGGGCCGGGCCATCCTGCTGGGGGCGTTCCTGGTGGTGGGCGTGCTCTTCCTGATGCTCGGGGACTGGCGCGCGGCGCTCATCGTCACGCTCACCCTGCCCCTGTCGCTGGCCCTGGCGGGACTGCTGCTCAAGGCGGCGGGCATCGGGTTGAACACGATGACGCTGGGAGGCCTGGCCATCGCGGTGGGCCTGCTGGTGGACGCAGCCATCATCGTCGTGGAGAACGTCATCCACGACCTGCGCGAGGGCAAGGGCCGCCGCTCGGTGCGCGACGAGGCGCTGGCGGCGGCGCTGGAGGTGGGCCGGCCCATCGCCTTCGCCACGCTCATCGTCGTCGCGGTGTTCATCCCGCTCTTCGCGATGACGGGCATCGAAGGCCGCATGTACCAGCCGCTCGCGGCGGCGGTGGTGGCGTGTCTGGCCGCATCGCTCGCGCTGGCGCTCACGCTGGTGCCGGTGGTGTCGGGGCTCCTGTTGCGCGCGCCGCGCGAGGACTCGCCGGAGGACGTGTGGCTCATCCGCAAGGTGAAGGCCGCGTACGCGCCGCTGCTGGACAGGTGCATGCGTCACGCGGGCCTCGTGCGCGTGGTGGCGCTGGCCATCACCGTGCCCGCGCTCGGCCTGGCCTTCATGGTGGGCAGCGACTTCATGCCCCGGCTGGACGAGGGTGCGTTCCTGCTCCAGACGGTGCTGCCGCCGGAGGCATCGCTGGACGAGGTGGACCGCCTCAACCACCGCGTGGAGGACGTGCTGCGCGAGTTCCCGGAGGTGGAGGACGTGGTGCGCCGCACGGGCCGTGCCGAGCGCACCGAGGACCCGATGCCCCACACCCTGTCCGACGTGCTGGTGGTCCTCAAGAAGGACGCGACGGGCGGCCGTGAGGAACTGGAGTCGCGGATGCGCGAGGCGGTGGGGAAGGTGCCCGGCGTGTCGGTGCTCTTCACCACGCCGCTGGGGATGCGCATCGACGAGGGACTGGGAGGCAGCCCCGCGGATCTCTCCGTGCGCATCTTCGGGCCGGACCTGGACACGCTGGCGGAGCTCGCGGACCGCACGCGCGCACTGATGGCCAAGGTGGACGGCGTGGAGGACCTGCGGGCGGAGCGGCTGAGCGGTCTGCCGCAGCTGCGCATCGCGGTGAACCGCGCGGCGGTGGCGCGCGTGGGGCTCACGCCCGGGGACGTCATCCGGGCCGTCCGCGTGGGGCTCGTGGGCGAGGAGTCCGCGCAGATCTGGAAGGGCCAACGCCGCTACGACCTGGTGCTCCGGCTGGCGGACCACCGCCGGGGCGACGTGAACGCCCTGCGCAACCTGCTGGTGGACGGGCACGACGGCACGCGCATCCCGCTGAGCCAGCTGGCAACCATCGAAGAGACCACCGGCGCGGGAAGCGTGCGCCGCGAAGCGGGCAGCCGGCGCATCGCGGTGGAGGCGGGCGTGTCCGGCCGCGACCTGGGCAGCACCGCGGCGGAGCTGCGGGAGGTGCTGGCCACGCAGCTGAAATTGCCCACGGGCTACTTCGTGGACGTGGGCGGCAAGGTGGAGAGCCAGGAGCGCGCGGCGCAGGCGTTGACGGTGGCCATCGCCCTGGCGCTGCTGGCGGTGTTCGTCCTGCTCTACCTCGCGCTGGACTCCGTGGCGGAGGCGCTGGTCATCCTGGCCACGTTGCCAGACGCGTTCGTGGGCGGCATCCTCGCGCTGTTGCTGGCAGGAGAGACGTGGAACGTGTCCAGCCTGGTGGGGCTCATCGGTCTGTTCGGCATCGCGGTGCAGAACGGCCTGGTGCTCGTGGCGCAGACGAAGGACCTGATGGGCCGGGGCAAGCCCTTCGCGGAGGCCGTGCGAGAGGCGAGCCTCGGCCGCGTGCGCCCCAAGCTGATGACCGCGGGCACGGCCATCCTCGGGTTGCTGCCCCTGCTGGTGTTGCCGCTGCACGGGACGGAGATCGAACGTCCGCTCGCGGTGGTGATGGTGGGCGGGCTCGTCACGTCCACCCTCTTCACGCTGCTGGCCCTGCCCACGTTCTACGCGCTGGTGCATGGGTTCCAGGAGCGCATCGCCGCGCGCAGGGCGGCGCGAAAGGTCCCGGCATGAACCTGTCTCCGGAGGCGCTGGACACGCTGCTGCGCCATCACCATGCGTTCCTCGCCTTCCTTACGCCGCGCGTGGGGAGCCAGGAGGCCGCGCGCGAGGTGCTGCAGGCCGCGTTCGTGAAGGGCATGGAACAGGGCGGTTCCCTGCGCGAGGACCAGAGCGCGGTGGCCTGGTTCTACCGGCTCCTGCGCAACGCCCTGGTGGACCGCCACCGCCGGGGCCAGCGGGAAGTCACCGCGCTGGAGTCCCTGACCCACGAACAGCCGCTGTCCACGGAGGACGCCTCCGGGTTGGAGGCGACGGTGTGCGGCTGCGTGGCAGGGCTCGCGGGGACGCTCAAGCCCGAGTACGCGGAGGCCGTGCGCCGGGTGGACCTGGAAGGACTGTCCGTGGCGTCGTACGCGAAGGAGGCGGGCATCACCCCCAACAACGCCGCCGTGCGCCTGCACCGCGCGCGGCAGGCCCTGGGCCGTCAGCTGGTGGAGCTGTGCGGACACTGCTGCGCGCAGGGCTGCGGGGACTGCGCCTGCGCCCCCGCGTGAACAAGCAGGTGTAAGGGCGCGCGGGGCCGGGCGTCAGCGTGGGGGAACGCAGCTGGAGGTCTCCCATGGACGTCGCCACCTTCACCCGGCCGGCCCTGCCCGCCGCCACCCTCGCCTTCCTCCTCTTCGCCATGGTGTTGCCGTCGGTGCGCCTGCGCCGCCGCACGGGCCGTCCGGCGCTGGTGCTGCATCGCTCAGGGCCACCGCTTCAGCGCGTCATCGGCGTGGGCATGGCGCTGTTCATGGGGGCCATCGTGCTCTGGAGCGCGGCGCACCTGGCCTTCGGTGAGCAGGCCCTGGGCGTGTGGCGGGTGCCCGGCGTGCTCCGGTGGAGCGGCTGGGCCCTGGTCGCCGTGGGGTTCGTCGTCACCGTGCGGGCCCAGGTGGAGATGGGCGCGTCGTGGCGCATCGGCATCGACTCGGAGCGGACGGAGCTGGTGACGGGAGGCCTCTTCGGCGTCGTGCGCAACCCCATCTTCAGCGGGATGCTCGTCGTGGTGACGGGCATGGCGCTCGCGACCCCGAGCGCCTGGACCGTGATGGGCTGGCTCGACTACGTGCTGCTGGTGTCGCTCCAGGTGCGGCTGGAGGAGGATCACCTGCTCCGCCTGCACGGCGGCACCTATCAGCGCTACGCGGCGCGCGTGGGCCGCTTCATCCCGGGCGTGGGGCGGTTGGAGCCGTCAGGCCTGGACACCGCGCCGCGCATCACAGTGTGACGGCGGCGGTCACACCTCGCACGAAGCGCCCATGCGAACGTGCTCTGTTGGACGCCGTCATTCCGTGGGGTTGCGCTACCGGACGCCTTGGCCCGGCCCTTGCTCGACAGGCGCCGGTGTCCTGGCTGCCGTACGGGCACATCCCTTTTCGAGGTCGCGTGTGCACTGGAAATCCCCCTGGCTCTTCGCCGTTCTGCTGCTCGGTGGCTGCGCGTCCGTCCAAAAGGAGCGCGGCCACCTGGAAGTGGCGGCACTCGTGGAGGAGCGGACGGGCTTGAAGACGCGTTGGAACCAGGGGACGCCCGAGGATGCCCAGGTTCAACAGCACCTGGATGCCCTGCTGGCCGGTGATCTCACGTCGGACCGGGCGGTGGAGGTGGCGCTGCTCAACAACCCGGCGCTCCAGGGGACGTACGAGGAGCTGGGCGTGTCGCAGGCGGACATGGTGCAGGCCGGGTTGCTCACCAACCCGTCCTTCGACGGGAGCATCGGCTTCCCGCTGTCTTCGGACGGCAACACCGAGACCGAGTTCTCCATCGTCCAGAGCTTCGTGGACCTCTTCACGCTGCCCTTGCGCAAGCGCGTGGCGAAGGAGCAATTCCTGGCGGACACGCTGCGCGTCGCGCACGAAGCCCTGGCCACCACGGCGGAGGTCCGCCAGACGTTCACGGAGGTGCAGGCCCGGCAGCAGCTGGTGGCGCTGCGCCGCGAGGTGCTCCAGGCCGCGGACGCGGCGGCGGACCTGTCCGGCCGTCAGCGCGACGCGGGCAACATCACGGCGCTGGCGCTGGCCACGGAACAGGCCGCGATGGAGCAGGCGCGGCTGGAGCTGGCACAGGACGAGCTGGCGCTGTTCGAAGCGCGCGAACACCTCAACCGCCTGATGGGCCTGTATGGCGCGCGGGTGCGGTGGACGCTCGCGGAGAAGCTGCCCGAGGTCCCCGCATCCGAGGCGTCACTGGAACGTCTGGAGACGCTCGCCATCCAGCAGCGGTTGGACATCGACGCGGCCCGCAAGCAGGCCTCGCTGTTGTGGAACGCGCTGGAGCTGGCGCGCAGCACGCGCTTCTTTGGCCGCGTGGAGGTGGGCGTGCACACGCACCGCGACGCGAACGGACCGCGCCTGTTGGGCCCCACGCTGTCGCTGGAGCTGCCCCTCTTCGATCAGCGTCAGGCGCTCATCGCGAAGCTGGAAGCGCAGTACCGCCAGGGTGAGGACCGGCTGACGGAGCTGGCCGTCAACGCCCGCTCGGAGGTGCGCGCCGCGAGGGCAAGGCTGGTGACACTGCGGAACATGGCGGAGCGCTACCAGAAGGTCGTGCTCCCGCTGCGCACCACCATCGTCGAGGAGTCACAACGCCAGTACAACGCCATGCAGATCGGCCTTCCCGCCCTCCTCATCGCGCGACGCGATCAGGTGGAAGCCTGGAGGGCCTACCTGGAGACGGTCCGCGACTATTGGATGGCGCGTGCCGACCTGGAGCGCCTCGTGGGCGGACGCCTGCCCGCACCCGCTCCCGCTCCCTCCCCTTCCCC
>NZ_RAWE01000017.1 GCF_003611695.1 Corallococcus carmarthensis
CGTCAATCCCGAGGAGTACCTGGCCGACGTGCTGCTGCGCGTCCAGACGCACCCGAACGCCCGCATCGGAGAGCTGCTGCCGCACGAGTGGAAGCGCCTTCGCGCCGCCGATTCGTCCTGAGCCCCCCTGCTCAGGTCCGCCCCGTCAGCCCGCTCTCTCACAGGCTCGCGACCACCGCCGAGCACGGTCCCCGTCCCTCTGCAATAGGCTCGGTCACGTCGCTCGCCGGACGGATACTTTCCAACAGCCTGCGAGGATCACGACTAATCCTTTGACCGGATGATTTCTGTCGACCATCTCCCTCGGAGAAGGGGGGCGGAATCACGCGGACGCGGTGTCGGAGCTGCACGAGATGGCGAAGCGATCCCGCGAGGTGATGGTTGAGCTGGGCATGCGGAGCCCCCGTGGCCTCCAGGTGTCCCAGGACGAGATCAGCACGAACTAGCCACGCTGCCTGCGCGGAGGCTCCACTCCAGTCCCGCCATGTTGCACGTATGTCGCATGAAGCTGCGGCATGGTGTGGAACACGGCGGGACGACAGGGCACGAGGCGGGATATCGAATCCGGGTCGCTCCGAGCGGCAGCGAGGTAAGGGCGCGATCCTGCTGGGAGTTTCGCACCGCCCGGTGCGGGTTCGAATCCCGCCGCCTCCACCCTCACGAACCCGGCGGGCAGAGTGGCCTCACCGCTCGCAGCGCAGTGCGACCGCGTGCGGGTTGTCGAGGTAGTCCTGCCAGAACTCACGACCGTACCGGGCGATGCCCTCCGGGGAGCATTCGGGGCGCATCCAGGCGAGGTGCTTGAAGCCCGCCTCGCGCAGCGCGTGCTCGTACGTGTCCTGGCTCCAGTGGGAGAAGTGGATGGTGAAGGGCGTCTTCGTGTGCAGCTCCGCGGAGATGGCCTGCCCTTCCCGGGGCGACTCCGGGAAGTCCAACATCGTGATGCCATAGCGGGTGCTGTTGGGCCCCTTGCCGCTGAACCCGGGATTGAACGTGTACGTGACGAAGCGGCCCCCGGGCTTCAGGTGGGCGTGGATGCTCCGGCACATGCGCAGCAGGTGTTCGGGCGAGTGCGCGTAGTGCAAGAGATAGATGGCCGTCACGCAATCAAAGACACCCAGTGGCGCCATGTCTGCCACGTCCGCCACGTGGTACTCGATGCCCCGTGACTGAGCCGCTTCGGCCTCCCGGGCGACGCGAATCATCTCCTCCGAAATGTCCACGCCGGCCACCCGGTTCGCGCCCCGCGCCTGGAATTGCCGCGTGTACAGCCCGTCGCCACAGGCCAGGTCCAGGACGGATTGTCCCTGCACGGAGCCGAGCGCTTTGAAGAAGGTATGGCCTTCGAGGTACTCCGAGCGGACTGGCAAGACATCCCAGTCCGCCACCTTCACGCCAATCTGATCGTATTGCGCCGACACTTTCGCACGACCCTTCCAGACACGGACTGACAGGTTCTCCACGGAACCTATCAGAGGCAGTCACGCGGAGTGCGGGCTGCCGGGAGGGCCGACCGCCGATTACAGGCGGACCTGGAGCTCGTAGCGGCGGTTCTTCGCCTTCTTCGCCTCGGTGTTGTCCGGCTTCACCAGCGGGCGCTCGGAGCCGTAGCCCACGGCGGTGATCTCCCCGCGGGGGATGCCGCGCGTGACCAGCTCCTTGACGATGGCCTCCGCGCGCTGCTCGCTGAGCGTCTTGTTCTTCGCGGCGTCACCCGTCGAGTCGGTGTGGCCGGAGACCTCGAACTTGTAGCCACTCACGCCGGCTGCGACGAGCTGCTTCTTGGCGTCGACGAGGGCGTTGGTGAGCTTCTTGAGCTTCGCGTCGCAGCCGGGGGCCAGCTCGGCGGTGCCCGTCTTGAAGCTGCACTGGTTCTTGCGGCCCTCGTCCGTCAGCTTCGTGTTGACGCGCTTCTCGACGGTGGACTTGCTGGCATCGCCCGCGGCCTTCTTGAGCGAATCCATGGAGATTTGCGCGGTGGCCACGCCCGGAACGGCCAGCAGCGATACGGCGATGCAGAGCGCCTTGAGCTTCATAGGTTGGGACTCCTTGGGCTCCAGGGGAAGGGAGCCGGAGCCGAAGGCTGCCCAGAGCCGCCCGTCGCGTCCAGCACCAACGCGTGGGAGCACGGGATGCCTGCCCCGTCGGTGCACTGACAGTGGCAGCGGGCAGGGGTGCTCGTGCGGCAAGACGGTGCCCATTCCAATGAGACATGTCGCAGCGCGACGTGAAGCACGCCACCGCACCGGTTTGGCGGCTGCGCAACTCCTGCTGTATACGTCCCGCGCCGCGCAGGCCCCTGACTGAAACGTCGGCCTGTGTCTCTTGAGCACACACCCGGGGGACGACGCGCGGCGCCATCATTCACCTGGAGAAAATCGATGATGAAGAACCTGCGCACGCTCATGTGTGTCGTTGGCGGTGTCACGTTGTTCGGGACGGGATGTGGCGGCCCGCCCCAGGAGACACCGGAGGAGCTGCAATCGCCCGCGACGTCCGAGGAGCAGCCCGGTGTGCGGCAGCAGACTGTCCGCATGGTCTGCTGGAGCGACCTCGGCATCTACGACGGGCCGTCCACGTCCAACTTCAAGATCATCACCCTGCACTACGGCAACTACTTCGACACGGACAGCGCGGCGTTCGTATCGAATGGGGAGTACTGGGTCCGGGGCCAGTGGGTCTGCAGCGCGCCCTACAACTGCCTCGCCTACGGCTACGTCCGCTGGGCCGGGCTCTGCTAACCGGAAGCTGACGGGCGGAACGAGCGGGGCGGCTTTCAGTCGCCCCGCTTCTTCTTGCGTCAATTCTCATACGTCGACCGCGGTCGCGCTCCAGCAGGGTTCACTCCTCGCCCGCGAAGGAGCCGATCAGATTCTCGATGATGGCCCTGGCGGCCTCATCCTTCGCGTCGGCGGTCACCCATACGAGCAGGTCGCCATTGACCGTCCCGTCACCCCGCAGGCCTTCGGGCACGTGTGTCTTCAGCCAGGCCTCCGCCGCACTCGCTTCCTTGTAGTTGTTGAACAGGTAGACCGACGCCCGGACCGAACCCGACGTCCAGGCCCGGCCGAAACCCGCTTGGGCGCCGAGGTCCTGGACAGCGGGAGACGGAACGACTGGCAAGAGCTCAGCGCCGCCCGCGCCATGGCGCACCAGCGCCTCGCCTCGCCGGAGGGATGGATCGACCGGTGAGGGCTCATTGCTGCCCGCGTCAGGTCGTGTCAGCGCCTCGCCTTGCCGGAGAGATGGAGCGTTCGGGTTCATGGAGTTCCTTTGCGGTGGGCCACCGGCACACGCGCACAGCAGCAGCGCGGAGCAGGCAGACAGCGTGAGCAGGGTTCGCATGGGGCTCACGCGATAGCACCCTTGTCCGCGGGCCAGCCAGCGCACGGGCTCAGTCCTTCGTGTCGTCCACGAGCTGCACGGGGACACCGGGCTCGAAGCGCTCTCCGTCCGCGTCCTGGAGGTCCAGGGGGCCGGTGGAGAGGATCCAGACATCCAGGGTCTCGTCGTTGTCGGTGTTCCCCGCGCACACCAGGGTGATGTCGCAGGCGGGGCATTGGCCGGAGACGCCAGGCAGTGCCTTCACCGGCATCGGAAGCGCCTCCACGCCAATGGGGCCCAACTGGGTGAACCGGTAGGTGTCCACACCGATGGACACCGCTCCGTCAGGGACCTCGCCGCGCTCAACGTCGCGAGCCTCCATCGGACCCGTGCCCGCGAAGTATGCGTAGCGATTGTCCCGCTCGGGCGCAAAGCCCACCTTCGCGAAGACCGGCTCGTAGGCTCGCGTGTCCTGGAAGTGGCGCTGCTGGAGCGCGTACCAGGTCCTCAGGTTCGACTTGCACTCCGCCGCGCGGGCGCGCTGGCCGAACCGCACGAAGTTGCGGACCGTGTTGACCGCCACCACGCCCAGGCACGAACAGGCCAGCACGCCGAGGACGATGAAGAGCCACGTCCTGAGGGAGCGCCCTTCCCCACCCGGACGGCGGCTCATGGCGCGCGCACCTCGCCCCCCAGCGCCATCGCCGAGCCGACGAAGGCCGTGACGCTCCGGTAGCCAGTGGGCGGCGGCTGAAGCGCGGCGGTGCTCCCGGTCCCCAGTTGGGTGATGCCCCCGGGCAGGATGCGCCCCAGGTTCCACGTCCGGCCCCGGAAGTGGAAATCCTCACTGGAGCACAGCACCGCGGAGAAGAGGTTGCTGGAGAGCGGGCCCACCGCGGTTCCGACGACCGTGGAGAGGCGCTGGAGCGTCGCGATGGGCTGGCCCACCGAAAAACTCTCCGGCGCGGAGAAGTCTCCGCAAGGCTCCGGGTTGAAATACAGGGTGAAGCGGCCTACCGGGTCCAGCGACACCGTGAGGTCCCCGTTGGTCAGATGCTGGGGCGTGAAGGGCTCGGCGCGGAAGGTGAAGAAGGCGCTGGCCTCACCCGGCGGACCGTTGAAGAGCGGCCCCTCCACGTCTCCCAGGAGCGCGAAGTAGCCCACGTCCTGCACCTTGCCGTCGAGCGCTTCGTAGAAGCGCCCGATGGCGTACCAGACCACGCCTGCGATGGGATGGATGTGCATGGCTCAGAACCAGCTGTAGTCCAGCGGGTAGGGCAACTTGTCCTTCGCCGCCCGGAGCTCTCCGGGACTGCGGGGGATGAGCCGCACCTGGTCGTGCACGCTCCGGGCATCGTCCCGAAGGGCCTCCGGCACTTCCTTCATGGAGTGCACGTTGTAGTGCGGGAAGAGCTTCTGCTTCACCTCGACGGCGAATGAGTCGCTGTTGATGTGAAGGCTCATCTCACCGTCGTAATGCATGCTGCGGTGACCGAAGTTCGCGCTGCCCACGATGACGTGGCGCGAGTCGATGAGCATCAGCTTCGAGTGCACGTAGATCTTCGTGCTTTGCGCGTAGTCGTCGCTGTGCGACGGGAATCGCACCGGGCAGTAGAACTGGACGCGGGGCTTCGCGTCATCCTTCAGGTCCACGCCGTCAATCAGCTCCAGCGCCACCTTCACTGGCTCGCTGACGGTCTTCGCCCCCTTGACCTCCGGAGGCGTCATCTGGAGCTTCGCGCCTTCCATCCAGCCCTTCGGCTTCTTCGCGTCGAGGACCTTGTAATACACACCCTGTTCATTGTTCACCGGGTCCGTGACGTCCCGCAGCCGCAAGGCGCGCAGGGACTCGTCGAGCTTGCCCTTGACGCCGCCCTTCTCCTTGAAGCTCGCCAGCAACATCCGCGTGTACGCGATGCGTGACAACTGCGTATTCGCCTGGGTCGGGTCGCAGATGGGATCCGGAATCACCACGCAGACCTGGAACTGCTTCTGCGTCTTCAGCTTCCGGCAGATCTCCGTGATGATCTCCGGCTCGAAGAACTGGTAGTTCTCCGCATAGACATACGAGTTGGCGCCCTGGAGGAGCGTCTTGATTTCATCCCGGATGCTGTATTCGGTCTTCGTGGCGAAGACGCCCGTCGTCAGCACGGAGATCGTCAGCCCTCCCAGCGAGGGTTGATCGTGGACGAGTCCCCGGACGGCCCCCCGGACCTTGTACGCAGGTTGTTCCTTCGACCAGAACTGCAGCGACTTCAAGGAGACCTGCCGGTCCCACCGGCGCAACCACTCCTCCTCGATGTCACACGTCACCGGCCCTTCCACCAGCACCGCCGTATCGTGGAGGGTATGTCCGTGCCCCGTGAGGGGGTGCTGCCCCAGGTGATAGGCCCGGTCCCAGTACTCCAGCTCCATGTTGAAGCCGCCCACCAGGGCCTTGAGCTGCCCGCCAATGGAGAAGAGGGACATCTTCTGGTGCAGGCCGTACCCCACACCGCCGACCGTGGGGTGGCTCTCCAGGAAGACGAGGATCTTGTCGTTGTAGCCGTGAAGGGCCTTCGCCACCGCCGCGTTCCCGCGGGCCACCTTCTTCGCGAAGTTCTCATCACCGCCCGCGTTCGCCGACACGGCGTCCGGGTCCCACAGGATGATCTCCACGTGGATGCCCCGGTCCGCCAGCCCCTTCAAGGCCGCCTCCAGCGTGAAGCCCTGGTCGTCCTGTTTGAGCGGGAGGTGGTGCTCCATGGCCCAGTAGGCCAGCCGGACGTAGGTGTTCGCGGGCGCGGCCGGCTTTGACGGGCCCTTCGGCTTCGAGGACGGCTCGTCCGCGAGGGGGACGCTCTCCCGCACCTCGTCGAGACAAGCAACGAAAGCGGCGAAGAAGTCTTCGCCATCCATGATGAACGTCGCGCTGTTGTTGTCACTCGTCCGCTTGCTCATGGGCGGACACTATAAGAGCACCTCCGGTTTGCGACGACCCGACAGGTCAGAAACTCCAGCGCTCCCGGTTGGAGGGCCCCCAGTGATAGCGCAGCCTGTTTTACCCGCTGCAACGCCCTACCCTGCGCTCCATGTCCCTGCGAAGGCCCGCGAGGACAAGCCTCGCGGGCCTCGAATCATCGAACCTCAGTCCCAGCGGCTGGTCAGCTTCAGCTTCCACTCGCGCAGCTTGCCGTTGCCCACACCCGACGGGTTGACGACGTGCAGCTTCCACAGGCCGTTGATGGTCCCATCGCGCGGGATGCCGCGCGTCACCGGGATGCGCTTGGGCGGCGTGCCCTCGTTGGGGCCGTCCCACAAGAGCGCCGTCTCACCGCCCGGATCCTCCAGCGTCAGCACCAGCCTGGACGGGTTGTTGTGCGCCAGGTCCAGCTCCACCGTGATGTCCTCCGGCACCGTCGCCAGGCCCACCACAGGCTGCGTCACCGTCTGCGGCGTCGTGTTCCCCTGGAGCGTCAGGTCCGCGTACGCGGTGAACTCGCCCGACATCCACGCCGGCCGGCACCAGCCCTCCGTCGCGCCCGAATCCAGGCCGTGGCACGCCAGCCCGTCCTCACACGGCACGAAGCGCGAACACGAGGCGCCGTCCCCAGGAATGCTCAACGTCGTCACACAGCGGCCGTAGAGGCTGGAGGCGTCGTACGGTTTGCCCTCGCAGTGGAGATTCGTCCCGCACGTCCCCGCGCCCGTGCACGGATCGCCCTGCTCGCCCAGCTGGGTGGCCGTCTTCAGGTTCTGCAGCGCCGTCGCGTCCACGGCCGGCAGCCGGCCCAGCTTCAGGATGTCGTAGAAGGGCCGCGCCGCCACCATCGCGTTCGCCGCCACCGCGGGCACGTTGTACGTGGACTGCAGCGCCGTCAGCGACTGCGTGTTCACCACCGCCAGCACCCGGCGCGCCTCCGCGACGTTGAACGACACGCCCTGGAACGTGCCCACCCAGCCGTCCACCGGCAGCTCCACGCGGCCCGTGCCCCGGGCGTACGTCTCCAGCGCCGTCAGCGCCGCGGGCCCCACGTACATGAGGTCGTCCACCTGCTCGATGGAGACGAAGCGCCGGTCATCCGCCGTGTGCGCGATGCCGTCCGGCCCGTAGCGGTAGTTGATGATGCTCTGCGCCGCCTGCGAGTTGAGCGGCACCTGCGTGTCCAGCACGTTGAAGTTCAGGGAGTACTCATTGAGGAACAGCACCACCCCGATGCCCGCGGGCGTGCCCGTGGCCAGCTCCTGCGTCTGCACGGCCAGCGCGGCGGCCGGCGTGTCCGACACCGCGGCAGCGCCGCAGCTCAGGAGGAGGGGAACCGAGGAAAACGACAGAAAACGACGGAGTCTGGAGTTCATGGCCTCCATGTACTCCATGCCGGGCCGCGTGTCGGTGACCGTTCAGGTCCTGTCTTGATACAGCGCGATGACCCCGTGGACCTGGTCGGTGACCTGCTGGAGGCTTTCCGCCGCCGCGTGGGTGGCCTCCACGCGGGCCATGGAGGCCTGCATCAGCGCCGTCAGGTCCGACACGGCGGTGAAGATCTGAGACACGCCCGCGGACTGCTGGCTCACCGACGCCGAAATCTGGCGGACGGCGTCCGCGTTGCCCTTCACCAGGCCGGACAGCATGCCCAGCCGTTCGCCGGAGGCGCGGATGGTCTCGATGCCCCGGCCCATGCGCTCGCCGCCCTGGCGGGTGAGATCCACGACCCCCTGGATGCGCGAGCGCGTGTCATCCAGCACCGCGCGCACCTGCTGCGTGGCCGTCACGGACTGGGACGCGAGGCCGCGAATCTCGCGCGCCACCACCGCGAAGCCCCGGCCCACGTCCCCTGCCCTCGCCGCCTCGATGGCCGCGTTGATGGCGAGCACGTTGGACTGGTCCGCCAGGTCCTGCACCGTCCGGGTGATGCCGGCGATCCGCTCCGTGTAGGCCGCCAGCCCCTGGATGCGCTCGGAGATGTCCGCCGTCTGCGCGCGCAGGTCCGCCAGCCCCTCCACGCTCCGGCCGATGGCCTCCTCCACCGCCGCGCCCACGTCCCCGGCCTCCTGCGTGGCCCCCAGCACCCGCGTGGCCTGCGCGGACGCCACCTGCGACGTCTGGCGGATCTCCTCCGCCGTCACCCGCGTCTCATCCAGCGCCCGGGCCTGCCGGGAGAGCTCGTGGCGCTGCTCGCTCGTGGATTCGGACAGCGTCCGCACCGAGTCGCGCAGCGCGCCCGCGGAGCCCATCAGCGGCCGGACGACCTGCTCCTCCACCGCGCTCCGGGACAGCTCCAGCTGCGCCTCGCGCTGTGCCGCCGCCCGGAGGTCGCGCTGGCCCTGCACGCAGGAGGTGATGAGGAAGATGTCCTCGAACGCCACCCATGCCGTGTGCTCCACCCACCGCCAGGACTCCCGGGCGTGCATGCCGAAGATGGACTCCGGCCAGAGCGCGCCGCGCAGGAAGTGGTCCGCCGCCACCACGCCGCTGAAGGTGAGCAGCACCTTCCAGTCCCGGTAGATGGAGAGCAGCGCCAGCGAGCCGAAGATGTGGAAGTGCGTCTCGATGCGCCCGCCCATCAAGTGGATGAGCAGCCCGGACATCAGCGCCTGCCCCACCGCGATGACGTGCCGCGTGGACTCACGCCCGGGCCGCGTGAGGGCGAGCACCACCGGCAGGCCGCCCAGCAAGAGCCCCAACCCCACCGCGGCGGCCACGTGGGAGTGGACCGAGCTCTCCAGTCCCTCCCAGGCGCGTGGCGACAGGTACACCGCCGCCACGATGCCCCCCAGCCACTGCAACACCATCAGGACCACGAAGGTCCGGTCCGTCCGCCGGCCCAATGACAGACACTGAGCCTCGAACAGCTGGCGCGCGCGCGCGGATACGGCTGCTTCAGACAGCTGGATTCTCATCACGGAGTCTCACCGGAGGACGTGGAGGGCGTCTGGAGGGCACAGCCGAAAACAGGCGCGGTGGCGGTGCTGGAGTCCTCCGCGCGAAGGAGGTCGCGAATGGCGCCGCCACCCGCGCTGTCGCCTTCGTGGCCCCGCGCGGAGGTGATGCCCCCGCTGAAGCGCTCCACGCCTTCCGGCGAGTAGAGGACCACCTGGCCCGAGGTGCGCGCGCCCAGCTCGCGCGCCACCGCGCCGTCCACGTCCGCCACCACCTCCACCCCGGGCAGGGCCACGGCGCGCGTCCACAGCTCCGAGCGCTCGAAGCCCGGCGGGGCCTGACGCGGCGCCCAGACGAACACGCGCGTGGCGAGCCTCGCGCCTTCGCGGTCCAGGAGCTTCGCCAGCTCCGCGAGCGTCGCGCGGGAACACGGGCACTGGGGATGGAGGAAGACGAGCAGCGTCCATGCGCCCGGCGCCCGCGTGAACCGCTCCGGCAACCGGGAAGGAGGCGTGGCCGCGAGCCCCGCGGCGCTCGCGTGTGACCACACGAGCCCCAGCCCCAGCACGCTCGCCACGAGCCACCCGGCCACCAGCCACGGCAGGGCCCCGCGCAAGCGCGCACTGTGTTTCAGACCCTCCTCAAGGGATGCCCGGGCCGGGGCATCCACGGGGCCATGCGAGACAACCGGGGCGGCCATGCACGGTCATGCTGATGATTTCCCGTGTCATTGGCAACGCGTATTCAAGCGGGCAAGCCTATACAATCCTTAAACAGGAAAGAGCTTCAAAACCAGAGGGCAGCCTCTTCCGGGAGAGAGGCTGCCCTCCTATCCGGCGAGCCCGGGCTTCCGTCCCTGAATTCTTGTTATCACCGTTCCCAGAGCCGGATTTCGGTGCCTGCACGGCGCACGAGCAGCGGGCTTCCGGCGCCGTCCACGGGTTCGATGCGGCCCGGGAGTGTCGCGGACTGGACGCACTTCCAGCCGCGTCCGGCGAGCGCGGCGTGCACCTGGGCGCCGAAGCCGCCGCCGTAGGACGTGAGCAGGTGGGACGCGCGCAGCCGGTCCAGGAGGTCGCTGCCAGCGTCCTCGGACAGGTAGTAGAGCACCTCCGCGAGCAGCACCAGGTCCGCCTCCAGCGCCACGTCCTCCGCGCTGGCCTCCACGATGCGCACGCGCGGAAGCCCCCCCAGCCGCTCGCGCAGGCGCGTGACGAAGCGGGGCTCGGACTCCACGGCCTGGACGTTCGCGTCGGGGAAGAGCGTCAGCAGGTGCTCGGTCATCATTCCCTCGCAGGCGCCCACGTCCACCACGCGCCGGGGCGGCACGGCGTGGCGCAGCGCGCCGAGCACCTTCGCGGTGAGGGCGAAGCGCTCGACCTCGTAGGTGGAATGGGCGAAGCCCCAGGGGTCCGCGAGCTCGGCGAAGATCTCCGGCTTGGTGAGGGACAGGGCGCGCACCACGTCCCCGGCGCGCACCTCCGCGAAGGCTTCGATGCCGGGCCCGTCGCGCACCGGGTCCGTGCAGGCGCCCGAAGAGGCTCCGTCCGGACGTTCCCGGTAGAGCGTGTTGAGCAGGCCCAGCTTGCGCTGGAAGGCCGCGTCGTCCAGCACCGTCCAGGCCGTGGGCCTGGCACCCGTGGCGGGCACCCACAGCCGGTCGAAGACGCGGCTGACGAGGAGCGCCACCTCGCGGTGCAGCGGCGCGTCCTCCTGCGGGCTGTGCGTGAAGACGCGGACGTCGCCCCGGGCGCGCTGATCGCGGCACCAGGGCCCCACCTCCGACGGGGACAGCAGCAGGTGCGTGCTCCGCGCGCCCAGCGCCCGGCCCACGGTCTCCAGCTCCCGGCCCGCGCTCCCGTCCTCCGTCACCACCGCGACGTCCGCGCCCGGTGCCACCGTGCTGAACAGGCGGACCACGTCCTCCGGATGGGCCACGACGATGAGCGCCGGGGCCTGCGTGTTCTCAGCCATGGATGCACTCCGCTCTGAAAGGGATTCCGCCAGGGGCTCAGCCATGGGCCGCGCTCCAGTCGGACACGGACTGCGCTTCCTGCTTCGGGAAGCGGAGCAGCGGCAGCAACTGCTCGCGGATGAGCGGCTCCCAGCTCAACCGCTCCGACAGCGCCCAGCCCGTCGCCAGCAGGAGGCGCCCTTCGTGCGCATCACGCGGCAGGCGGCGCACCACCTCTTCCGCCACGCGCGCCGCGGTGCGCACCTCCTGCTCCCGCAGCACGGCCGGTGGCAGCGCCTTCCAGGCCTCCACCGTGTGCGCCAGGCCCGCGGCCCTGGCGTCCGCCACGGCGTCCGACACCACGAGGTTCGGATGCGCGGACTCCGACAGGCCCTGCCTTTCGCACACCGCTCGCAGGGCACGCCTGGCGCCGCTCACGCCGGAGATGACGCAGATGGCGCCGCAGCCCAGGGCCTCCAGCTGCGCCAGGCCATAGGACTCATACAGCGACTGTCCCAGGGACACGTCCGTGGCGCGGTGCAGGTCGTCCCGCGTGAAGTCCAGGCCCGCGGGCCACGTGGGCTGGTTCACCAGCGCGATGTGCAGGCCCGTGTCCTTCGCGTTGAACGCGTCCACCCGCGCCTTCAGGGCGCGCAGGTTGCCGGACGGCTCCGCCTCGTTCCACTCCGTCACCATCACCAGCAGCGCGGGCTTGTGCTCCGGTGGCAGCGACGCCGCCAGGTGTTCGCACACGTCCACGTCGCGCCAGAGCCCCTTGCAGACCTCGTCCCGTGCGATGTGCGTGAGCAGCAGGCGGAAGTCCTTCCCCCACTGCCTGCGCGCATGGGCCAGCACCCGCGTCCGCGCGGCCTCCTTCGCGTCCCAGCCCGTGTCGATGGGCCGGTGCCCGTGCGGCACCACCGTCACCGGGTGGAGCGCATAGCGCTTGTCGAGGAACCGCAGCTCGTCCGCCACGGAGGCGCTCACCGCGCCCACGCGGTCGCACAGGTGGCCGTTGCGCAGGATCTGGAAGTTGGGCCAGCTGCCGACGGGATACACCTCGTCCAGCGTCCGCCCCTGCTCCAGCCCCAGGCGCTGGATGTTGTAGAAGCGCGCGTCGGACGCGCCCTGCCCTGCCTCGCCGTACTCCACGAGCACCCGGGGCGTGCGCACCTCGCCCGCGTAGTACACGGTGCGGCACCAGCCGCGCCCGTCGAGCAGCGCCTTGTACGCGAGCGGCAGCGACAGGTGCTCCTGCGCCAGGATGACCGTCCCCGCCCCCTCATCCTTCGGACGCAGGCGCTCCAGCGCGTCGAAGACGGGCTCCGCGAGCACGATGGACAGCATCGCGTCGTGGTCCAGCGCGGGCGCGTCCATGAGGCCGTGCCGTACCGCCTTCCGGAACAGCCCGTTGACCCAGGGCGCCGCACCCAGCCGCGTCCCGAAGCGCTTGCGCCACACGCGTGAGAGCCCCCGCCACGCCGCCGGACGCCGGCCCCGGCAGTCGAACGGGAGGTCCACCCCGAGCAACGTGTGCAGCCGCGCGAGGAACTTCGGCAACGTGCCCAGCCGCACCCGGTAGCCCCGGAGCACGTCCGTGAGGTCCACGAGCAGCACCTCCACCGGACCGCCCGGAGCGTCGCGCCGCCCGTAGACGAACGACACGTCGTGCTTCTCCTCCACGGGCCGGAAGACGCGCGTCCACCGCTCCGGGTTGTCCTGGCGCAGACCGCTGTAGAACACCTCGCCGTGCGCCTCCAGGTCGCGCGCCAGGGACTCCTCCGGCGCGTAGCTCCCCAGGCCGCACGGCCGCACCGTGGGGCTCACCAGCAGCGTGCGCGGGAAGGCCTGCCGGTACTCGGGCGCGGACAGCAGGTGTTCCAGCACCACGCCCATGCCGCCCACCGTGCGCGTGGCTTCATAGGAGAGGTGCACCAGCAAGTCCCCCTCCTGCGTCCCGAGCCAATGGGGCTCCCTCGCGCTCATGGCGCCACCGTCCACACGCGCTCGCACAACCCCCGGCCCGCGCCCAGCCGCCGCGCGTGCGCCTCCACCGCGGGCAACGTCTGGGGCTCCAGCTGGCTGGCGTAGAAGGACAGTCCGCGCAGCTTCGCGGACCACAGCGCCGTCATGTCCAGACACCGGGGCGACAGTCCGAGCGCCCACGCGTAGTCGACGATCTCATCCTCCGGGTGGTGCGCGGAGTACGGCAGGTCCTCGTAGTAGACGACGCCCCGCTCGCCGCGCAGGGCCCGCACCGCGTCGCGCACCAGCAGGTGGTCCACGTGGCTGGAGATGCCCAGCGGCACGTAGCAGAGGGCGTCCTCGGACACGCTCGCCAGCACCTCGCCCAGCGCCAGCCGCACGCGCGCGGCCAGCGCCTCCCGGGCCTCCTCCGGCTCCGCGGGGCCCCCGGGCGGCGCGCGCAGGCTGGTGTCGCGGAAGCCCAGGTGCACCAGGTCCGCGCCATGCGCCCGGGCGAACCTCCGGTCCTCGCCCATCCGCAGCGACGTCACCGCCATCGCTCGCGAGGGGTCCACCGGCAGCACGAACTCCCAGCAGCTCTGCGAGAAGACCGTGACGAGCGTGGGCACGATGCCCCGGGGCACGCCGAGCAGGCTCGCGTACGCGCCCAGCGCCACGTCGTCCGGATGCGGAGAGAAGAAGACGTGCTCCGGCCCCTCGTCCCTGCGACCGCGAGCGCGCTCAGCCACGGGCGCCTCCCGCGAGCGCGGGCGCGGGCCACGCGTCCAGCGGCAGGTCGTGCAGGTCGCCCTCGGGCGTCACGAACCCGAGGATGACCACGCGCTCCCCGTCGTTGTGCACCGTGTGCCGGAACGCCCGCACCGGCGCGTCCAGCTCCCGCGTCAGCCCTTCCGAGAACCGGCCGGAGGTGATGAGCCAGTGCCCCGCGTCGTTGGGCATGAGGCGCGGCGTGTTCCCGTCCAGCCACACCAGCCCCGGCCGGGACTCCCCCAGGTTGAAGGTGAAGAAGCTCTTGTCCGAGTGCGGCTCCGACGCGTGCGCCACCACCTCCCGCCGGCGCCGCGCCGTGCTGGGCGCGTGGTACTTCACGAACCGCACCGCCCCTTCCGTGCGGCGGCGGAACAGCCGCGTGAGCCCCCCGGCGCGCAGGCCGTAGCCCAGCTCCAGCGCCTCCAGCAGCGCGATGCCCACGGCGTGGCAGGCGTCGTACGCGTCCTCCGAGGCCTCCAGGAGCTCCCGCACCGGCTCCGGCACGACGCGGCGGCGGAAGCCCGTCCAGGTCGCGGGCTTGGCCATGAACGCCTCGATGGGTTGCCTCACCACCGGCGACTGCGGGTACCAGGTGGCGTTGTAGCCCGTCTCGAACACCGTGGCCGCGGGCAGGAGCGCGTGCAGGTACGGATGCGCCAGGAGGGCGTGCTGGAAGGTCGCCTCGTAGCGCTCGAACAGACCCGCCAGGGCGTGGCGCTCCAGGAAGGCCGTGGGACGCTCCAGGTAGAAGAAGCCCCGCTCCGACAGGTGCGTGATGAGCCGCCGCGCGAAGGACTCCCGCTGGCGCGGCGTCCCGGACACGTAGTCCTCCAGCTTGAGCGGCCGGATGGCCGTGAAGCGCTGGGGCTGTCTGCGCACGAGGCCATCCCGCGCGGAGGTGAAGGGTCTGGGCGGCAGGGACGGCGACGGTGTCCGGGGCGCGGTGGCGGGCATGGGATGTCGGGTCGTCATGGGTGGGATTCAGGCTGGAACGTGTCGCAGGCTACGGGTGGCGTCTGACATGCGTGGATCCACCCGGACCCGTACCCGGGTCCAATTCCTCTCAAATCCATCCACCTCCCAGGTCGCCTGGCACGCACGCGCCGTCGCTCGCGCGCGGGGTGGACGCGAGACACGGACGGACGCCATCCGTCCACCCGGGAACATCCCCTTTTCACTCTGGAGAACGACCTGGGCAGGTGGGTCCGGAAAGCACCTCCGGGAGCGCTGTTTTCTCCTGTTTGTACGGGTGGGAACAGCGATTGCGACGTGGGGGCCGGTGCCTTGACGGAGGCCCCCGCGCTCGCGCTCCAATCCCTGTCATGCCTCCGCATACGAGCCGTCTGCTCATCGCCGCCCTGATGGCTGGTACCTTCGCCTGTGCGCGCGCCCCCGTCTCACGGGAGGTGGATGCCCTGGCGCTCCTGCGGGTGGAGGCCATCCGTCCCCCGATGCCCGCCGTGGCCAGCCGCGCCGCGGTGCGGGTGGAGCGCGTGACGACGACGGGGCTGCGCCTGGACGTGATGCCGGACCGCGCGCGCGTCTTCGTGGATGGCCGCGCGATGGGGCTCGCGCGCCACCTGGGCGCGCTGCTGCCGCTGGCGCCCGGTGTCCACCAGGTGAGCGTCCGGCTGGAGGGCCACTCCACGTGGCGGGCCGAGGTGATGGTGGGCGACCGGCCCGAGCCCATCCAGGTGACGTTGACCGCTTCGCAGTGACGAAGACGCGGTCCGTGACGCGAAGCGCACCGTCATTTTCGTGAGGGGGAGGACCGGCGTGAAGCTGCCAAAGAGGAAGGGCCGGCTGTTCCGGTTGCCGTTCGCGGATGCGCCGGAGTCCCGCGCGCGGCTGTGGAAGAGCCTGACGGAGCACGGCCTGTTCGTTCCCGAGGACACGCCGCAGCCCATCGGGACGGAGTTCCCCCTGCGGGTGGCCTTCCAGGGGGACGGGCCCGCCGTCTCCGGCCGCGTGCGGGTGATGGAGCACGGCGTGTCCGGCTGGGTGCGCGGCTACTTCGTCAAGTTCGTCGCGCTGGACGCGGACAGCCTTCCGCTGCCCCTGAGCCCTCGCGAACCGCCCGCGCACGCACCGGTGGCGGCAGCTCCCGTGAGCGCGCCCGACAGCGTTCCCGGGGGGAGCGAGGACACGTGGCGCGAGGAGCCGACGCCGGTGGGCATCCGGCCCCGCTCCACGGTCAGCGGCGTGTCCGCGCTGAATGACTATTCGCACCTGGAGCTGCTGCACGCGCGCGACCCGGAGGCGTGGCAGGGAGGGCTGCGGCCGTTCGACGCGTTCGGGCCGTACCAGCTGCTCCAGCGGCTGGGCGCTGGCGGCATGGCGGAGGTGCTGCTCGCGCGGCGCACGATGGCGGAGGGCGTGGACAAGCTGGTGGCGCTCAAGCTGGTGTTCCAGGAGTACGCGCGGCACCCGCGCCTGTCGGAGCTGTTCCTCACGGAGGCGCGGCTGAGCGCCACGTTGCAGCACCCCAACGTCATCCAGGTGTTCGACGTGGGCAGCGCGGCGGGCCGGCCCTTCATGGCCATGGAGTACGTGCACGGACGCAACGGCGCGGACCTGTTGCAGGCGCTGCGGCAGCGCGGCAAGCCGCCGCCGGTGGCGCTCGCGGTGACGCTGGCCATCGAGCTGTGCAAGGCGCTGGAGTACCTGCATGGGCAGCGCGACCTGGACGGACGTCCGCTGCACCTGGTGCACCGCGATGTGAGCCCGGGCAACCTGCTCGTGGGCCTGCACGGCGAGGTGAAGCTGGTGGACATGGGGGTGGCGTCCGCCAGCATCGCCAGCGGGAATGATCTGCTGGTGGTGGGCAAGCGCGCGTACATGGCGCCGGAGCAGGCCGCGGGAGGGCGCCCGGAGCCCGCGTGGGACGTCCACGGCCTGGGGCTGGTGCTCTACGAGCTGCTCACGCTGCACCGTGCCTCGGAGGTCGCCAGCGGCATGGAGGGGCGGCCCTGGGTGCTGAAGCCGTCCCTCTTCAATCCCCAGGTGCCACCGGAGCTGGAGCAGCTGGTGCGGTGGGCCACCGCTCCAGAGCCGTCCGCCCGGGCGCCGAGCGCGAAGGTGCTGCGGCAGGCGCTGGAGCGCGTGAGGAGCACGCTGCCTCCGTTCGACCTGGTGCAGACGATGCACGAGCTGTTCGGCGAATCGCTGGACCGCGCGCGGCATGAGACGGAAGCGCTGATGGGGGTCGCGCGGGGCAAGGACCGGCCGCATGCGTTCCCGGGAGTCCGCCGGTGGCGCGGCGCCGTGGAGCAGCGCATTCCGGCGGCCGTGAAGCTGGCGGTCGCGCGGCACGGGAGGGCGCTGCGATGGGGCGCGCTGACGCTCACCGTCCTCTGCGCGACGGGCGCGGCGTTGATGTGGCCGCTGCATTCCAGGGAGGCGGCGCTGGCCGGGCATCTGTCCCGCGCGGACCGGCTCATCGCGGTGGCGAAGCTGTCGGGCGCGGGCGAGGACACGGCGCTGGCGCAGTTGCAGGCCGCACGGACGCTGCGGCCCGAGGATCCGCGCGTGCGCACACGGCTGGCGGCGTTGGCGGATGCGTTCGAGCAGCTGGCGGCGGAGGCCACGCAGCGAGGGGACGTGACGGAGGCGATGGCGCACCTGCGCGCCGCGCTGGAGGCGGAACCGGAGCGGAGCGCTCCCCGCCTCCGGCTCCGGTTCCTGGAGGAGGAGCTTCGCAAGGCCCCTTCGGGTTGGAGGGTGCGATGAGCATGACCCTTCCGCGTTGGGGCACCCGGGGGTGGGTCGTGCTCCTGATGACCGCGGCGGGCTGTGCACGGACCTCGGAGGAAGAGGGCGCGCCGGAGTCCGTGGAGCGGGAGCTGTCCGCCATCGTGGCCACCTGCGCCGTCGCGCGCGGGCCTGTCGGCACGATGCGCACCGCGAATGCGTACTGGGAGCCGTTCGAAGCGGGCGCCACCTTCCGGTCCGGTGACTGGGTGCGCACCGGCCCGGACGCCTCCACGCGCATCGAGCTCCGGGGGGGCGGCCGCATCGAACTGGAGGAGCGCACCGTGGTGATGGTGGAGCGTCCCGTGCTTCCGGAGGGAGGCGGTTCGGTGGTGGCGCTGGAGTCGGGAACCGCCCGGGGCCTGCTGCCCGAGGACGCGCTGCCGGACGGCCCGCTCGTGCTTCGCGGCGACAACGGGCGGCAGGTGGCGCTCACGGTGGGAGCCCATGCCGGCCCCACGGAGTTCCGCGTCACCCGCACCGCGCGCGGCATGCACCTCAGCGTCTCCCGTGGACGGCTGTTGCTGTCCGAGGGCGCGCACCGCCGGACGCTCGAGGCCGGCAACTGGCTGGACGTCGCACGCGGCCTGGAGGACTCCGAACACGATGGCCCGCCCTTCCCCACCAGCCTCTCGCCGGGCGTGGACGCGCGCATCGCGTGGAGCCCGGAGCTGCGCATCCCGCTGAGCTGGAAGCCGCTGGACGGCGCGCGGCGCTACCAGGTGCAGGTGGCGCGCGACCTGGGCTTCACCCGGCGCATCGTGGACACGCAGGTGGAGGGCCCGGGGTTCACGTTCCTCCCGCCGGAGCCCGGCACGTTCGTCTGGCGTGTGTCCGCGGTGGATGAGGCAGGAGGGCCGGGGGAGTCCGGCTTCGCCCGCCGCATCTTCGTGGAGCGCCAGCGGCCTCGTGGGCTGCTCGTCACCCCACGGGATGGCTACGAGGCCCCGAGCGACCTGGCCGCCGAGGACCTGGTCTTCGCGTGGCAGTCCATTGGCGGAGAGCCGCGCTACCGGCTGGTCGTCGCGCGCGACCGGGACCTGCAACACCCGGTGCTGGTGCGCGAGGGCAGTCCGCAACAGGTGGTGCTGCCCGGCCTGGCCCCCGGCGAGTACTACTGGGGCGTGTACGTGGCGGAGGACCCGCCTGTCCCGCTGTTCCAGAAAGCCCGGAGGCTGGTGGTGCCCGGAACGCCCGGGCCCCCCGCACGCGACCCGTCCCTCCCCGTGGAGCGCTGAGGGCCGGCGTCGTCCCGCCACACGCTCGACGCGCTTTCACGGACGGCTGACGCGTCATGCACCTCCGCTGACATGTCACACGGCGACGAAGACGACGTGCCGTCGCACGTCCAGGTGCGCGTCTCGTCCAGACAGCCGGGGCGCATGAACGCGGCATGTCGATTGCTGTCTCACGCCGCACTTGAACCAGGAGGATGCATGCGCTTCATGAGCGGAGTCGTCGTCGCGGTCGGTCTTCTCGGGTGCGGTGGTTCGGAGGCCGAGCAGGCCCCCTTCGATACAGTGGGTCACACGGACCAGGAGATCGTGGGAGGCATCGAGGCCCGGCCGAACTCCATCCCCTGGATTGTCAGCCTCCAGCAGGACGGCAGCCATTTCTGCGGGGGCAGCCTGGTGCGCGTGAGTGACAAGGAGGAGAGCGACATCGTCCTCACCGCGGCCCATTGCGTCTATGACGGTCTCGTATTCACCACGGCGTCCGCGGGGGCGCATGACCTGTACCACCCCACGTCCACGCAAGTGACAGTCCGGGTGACGAGGGCCGTCTACCACCCCCAGTACAATCCGGACACGACGCTGAACGACATCGCCGTCCTCAAGCTCGAAAAGCCCATCAAGTTCGACACGACCGTCGCCAGGGCTTGCGGCCAGTCCTCGGGCATGCGCCCCAACCTGGCCCCTCAGCTCGCGGGCGGCAACACGCGCGTCCCTGTCTGCCTCCCAGCCTCCGGGGAGCGCATCGCTGCAAACACGATGGCGACGGTCGCGGGCTGGGGCCTGACCCGGGAGGGTGGCTACGACACGTCCAGCCTCTTGCTGCAGGTGGGAGTCCCCGTCCTCAGACATCAGGACGTCGCCAATAGCTACGCGACCCAAGGAATCAGCATCAACGAAAATGCCATGTTCGGGGCTGGGTATGCGAAGGGGGGCAAGGACGCATGCCAGGGCGACAGCGGCGGGCCGCTCGTCGTCCAAGGCCCCCAAGGCTACGTGCTCCAGGGCATCGTGAGCTTCGGGGTGGGCTGTGCGCGGGCAGGGCTGCCCGGCATCTACACGCGGGTCTCCAACTACATCCCGTGGATCAACACGCAGATCCGGAGCCTCAGCGCCGTCCGGTAGGGCTGCCAGCATTTGATGGACACCGCTGTGCCTTGAGCCAGCAGGAGGCTGACGCGGCCCGTATGATGGCCGCCGTGTAACGGGCCCGTCCGCCGCGAGGCTCCGGTGCCCTTCCCGCCCTGGGTGAACGCATGTCCGTGGCTCTTGGAGTCCTTGCTGGCGCCGCCGTCCTCGTGCTGGCCGCGCGCTGGTGGTTGATGAACCGGGTGGGCGCCCCCAGCGCGAGCGAACCCTTTGACGGACATGTCTACCGGGTGGGCAAGGCCGTCATCGCCGAACGGCGCTGCGAGCAGCCGCGCGCCACGGTCATCGTCATGCACGGCTTCGTGGCCGACATGCGCTACTTCACGCACCACTACCGCGAGCCCGGCCTCCAGCTCATCCTGCTGACGAGCTGCGACTACCACCTGCCCATCACCGGTCCCCGCGAGGAACCGGCCGCCTGGGCGAAGGTGCCGGCCGAACCCGAGGGCACCATTGCCCACGATGCCGCCGTGCTGGTGCAGGCCCTGGAGCACCTGCCCCGGACGGACGTCGTGCGCGTCCATGGGCATTCGCGCGGAGGCGCCGTGGTCCTGGAGGCCGCGAAGCTGCGGCCGGACCTCTTCGAGCGCGTGGAGGTGGTGCTGGAGGCGCCCGTGCTCCCGCAGGCCCGCCCCTACCGGAGCCTGACGCCTTCGCAGCTCTGGTTGCTGCCGTTCCTCATCCCGTTGTGGCGGCTCGCGCCCATCGCCCGGCACAACCGGGGCGCCTGGGGGCCGCTGGAGAATGCTCGCAAGCGAGAGCTCATCATGGCCTTCCCGTTCAACCCGAAGCGGGTGGCGACGATGATGGCCAACCTGCGGGACATCGAGGCCTGGAGCCAGACGCGCGACGCGTCCCTGTTCGGCAACGTGCGGCGCGGCACGGTGCTCGTCCCGGGGAAGGACCGGGTGCTGGAGTCCGCGTCCATGCGGGAGAGTGCCTGGCGCGCGAAGCCCGGGCTGGACGTGGTGGAGCTGGACGGGTGCAGCCACTTCGTCCTGTGGGACCGCCCCGATGCGCTGCCCGTGCTGGCGCTCGCCTCGGAACGGCCCACCGGGAACGGGTGAGCATTCGCGAGGGCTGGCGCTACGCGCTCTTGCGCCGCCGCATCATCGCTTCGTACGAACGGCCCACGCCCTGCGAAAGGATGAGCAGTTCGCCCACGTCCGGCGGCGTGAACTGCTCCGGTCCATTGTCCACGTAGAGCAGGTGGACCACCTTGCCGCGCACGAGCAGCGGCAGGATGACCGCCGTCGTGGGGAAGCCGCCGCCGAGCAGCCGGTAGAACATGCCCATCGCCGCGTCGCGCTTCACCGGACCGACGTAGTGGGAGCGCAGGTCGCGCACCAGGCGGAAGGTGCTCTGGTCGCGCAGCGGCACGCCGATGCGGCGGACCCCTTCGTCGCTCACGCCCTGCCCCATGCCGTGCCAGCCGGTGACGAGGTTGCCCTGCACGGACAGCAGCAGGCAGCGGCGCCACTTGCCCATCGCGAAGCGGAGCACCGTGCGGGCCACGTCCTCGCGGTCCGAGCTGCGCGCCAGTTCCGCCTGGGCCTCCGGGAACGTGAGCGGCGTCGGAGGCGGTGCCGCCGGCTTCGCGGCCACGGGCGGGCTCGCGGCGGTCCCCGGGGGAATCGCTCCCGTCACGCCGGCCTGGGCCGCGACTTGCGTGGACACACCCTGCGCTCCGGCCTGCGCCGCGACCTGGGCGGGCACTCCCTGCGCTCCCGTCTGACCCGCGAGATGAGCAGGCACTCCCTGCGCTCCGGCCTGCGCCGCGAGATGCGCGGGCACGCCTTGAGCCGCGACCTGGGCGGAGACTCCGTGCGCACCGGCTTGCGCCGCGACTTGCGCGGGCACTCCCTGCGTCGCCGCGCCCTGCCCCGCGGGACTCGCGGCACGGGCCGCCGCCTGCGCGGGCACTCCCTGCACCGGCACGGGGGGCGCCATGTGCGCGGGGATGTCCACTCGCGGAGCCATGGGCTTCTGGGCCGCGGGCGGCACGGGCGCGCGCTGCGCCGGAACAGCCGCTGGCATCGCGGGCCGGCCCTGGGGCGGCGCGGCCACGGGCGCCTCCAGCACCTCCTCGCCCGTGATGATGATCTCCCCTTCCAGCACGTCCGCTTCCGCTTCCGAACCGCCGCGAAGCGCCTGCGCGTAGACGGACTGGAACTCCTCCTCGCTCATCAGGTCCGGCGGCCGCTCCGCCGCCTTCGCCAGCTCCGCCGCCGCGCCCTTCGGGGGCCTGGGCCGGACCGCGTTCATGTCGATGGCCCGCAGCTGCCGGAACGCCTTCGCATGCCGCCGGAGCAGCTGGTTCATCCGGAACTCAGGGATGACCACCGGCACCACGCGCTTGCCCGTCTTGAACGCGATGGCGTCCAACGTCGGGAAATCATGCGGGTTCACCACCGCGACGCTCAGCCGCGTCGCGTCCGACCGCATCGGCAGGAACTCCTTGTCGTCCGCCTCGTTCGGGTTCACCAGCGCCACGGCCTTCGGGTCGGGCACCATCTCACCTGACGCGTAGGCGCAGTTGTGCAGCCGGCCCAGCGTCTTCGCCAGGTCCTGCTCGGACAAGAGCCCCAGCTCCACCAGGTTGGTCCCCAGCCGGCCGCCGTGGACGACCTGCGACTCCAGCGCCTCCTCCAGCGCCGCCGCCGACACCAGGCCGTCCTTCACGAGCAGTTCACCCAGGCGCATGGGGCCCGCTTGTAGCCATGCCCCGTCACCCTCCGCAAGCACCCGGCCGGGCACGCCTCCCTAGTCGTCTGGATGGTGGCTCAGCCCCACCCGGTTGCCCTCCGGGTCCCGCACGTAGAGCGTCCAGCGCGTCTCGTGCTCCAGCGGTACCCCCGCGCGGGCCAAGGTCTCCACCACCCCACCTCGCGCCTCGCGGGCAATCCGGAACACCAACATCAGCAGCCCCGGCGCCGGATGGCGGAACGGCACCACCTCCGGCATCCCGTCCACCGCCTCGATGGCCAGGAAGGCGCCCCCGGGGACGCCTACCCAGACGCTCCTCAGGGTGCCGTCCTCCCGCAGGTGGCGCTTCAGTTCCGGAAAGCCCAGCAGGTCGCGATAGAACGCTGTTACGCGCTCCACGTCCTTCGCTTGAATGGCCACGTGGTGGAAGCCCTGAACGTCCTTCATGGGGTTGATGCTAGGGTCTGGCCGCCCATGGCGCGACTGCTCATCGTGGAGGACAACCAGGAACTCGCCTCCCTCATCGCCACGGTGGCGCAGAACCGGGGCCATGAGGCGCTCACCGTCTTCACGGGGGAGTCCGCGCTGGAAGCGCTGGGGCCCCACTCCCGCTTCGACGCCGCGCTGGTGGACCTGCTGCTGCCGGACATCCGCGGCAGCGAGGTGCTGGGAGCGCTGCGTGCGCACGCCATCCCCGCCATCGCCGTCAGCGGCGTCTACAAGGGCGACCGCTTCGCCACGGAGGCCACGCAGGTCCACGGCGCCTGCGCCTTCTTCGAGAAGCCCTTTGAACTGGACGCCGTGCTCGACGCACTGGAAGAGGCCGCGGGCGTGCCGCCCGTGACGCACGGCGAGCTGCTCGACGAGGTGGACCTGCTCGTCCTGGAGGAGCTGGTCCAGGAGACGCCCTCGGAGGACGAGCCCGCGCTCGAGTCCGTCGGGTCTCCGTCCGAGCCGTCCGAACCGGCGCTCCCCGATGAGACGCCGGACGTGTCGGAGGCCCTGCCCCTGCCCTTCGCCCAGCGCGGCGCCGTGTGGACGGAGGCCGCGCCCGCCCCCGCGCGCCAGCGCCGCCAGCTGCCGGAGTGGTCGCTGGGCGGAGACCTGGCGCACACGTCGATGCCTCGCCTGCTCAACGCCTATTACGAAGCCCGTCACCACGGCGAGCTGAAGCTGCGCCAGGGCACGGTGCTCAAGGTCGTCTACTTCGAAGCGGGCCGCGTCGTGTACGCCGCCTCCAACCTGGCCCCGGAGCGCTTCGGCCGCTTCTGCCTGCGCAAGGGCGCGCTCACGGAAGCCCAGCTCGCGGAGGCCGTGGGCTACGCGCGCGAGCATTCGCTGCGCACCGGTGACGCCCTGCTCAAGCGCGGCCTCCTGAGCCCCAAGCAGCGCCGCCAGCTGCTGGAGGAGCAGGTGAAGGACATCCTCTGGTCCACCTTCACGTGGACGGAGGGCGGCTACGGCTTCAGCCCCATGCGGCCGCAGCGCGCGGACCTGGTGCCGCTGTCGCTCTTCCCGGGCGACCTCATCCTGGAAGGCGTCACGCGCACGGAGACGCTGGTGGCGCTGCGCCAGCGCATGGCGCCCGGACGCCGCCTGTTCCCCGCGGCGGATCCGCCCTACGGCCTGCACGAGCTGAAGCTGGACGGGCCGCAGGCGATGCTGCTCGCGTTCGCGGACGGCACGAAGACGGTGGAGGACCTGCTGGCCCTCACCGACCTGTCCGAGCGCGAGGCCCTGGCCACCCTGCGCGGCCTGGAGCTGTCGGGCGTGCTGGAGGAGCGGCAGGAGACGCCCAACCGCCGCCAGCGCATCAGCTTCGGGCTCTGACGCCCCGCCGGCGCCGCGCGGCCCACGCCAGCGCGCCCAGCCCGAAGGCCGTCACGCCCGAACCTCCGCCGGAGCACCCGCAGCCCGACATGGAGGGAGGCGGCGGCTCCGCGCGCGACACGGTGACCTCGCGCAGCGTCGCGGTGCCGGAGAACTTCGGCGGGGCCAGCAGCCCCGTGCGCACCACGTACGTGAGCGTCGCGGTCTTGCCCGCGGGCAGCGGCACCGGCTCCACCGCGAAGTGCTGCTCGGACGCATCCACCGGAGACACCGGCCGGCCATTCAGCGTCATGCTCTCGGGCACCACCTGCGCGCCGGTGACGTCTTCCGCGTAGCGGATGGAGCTGACGTCGCAGGCGGTGTCGTTGCGCAGCGTCACCGTGACGCCCACCTGGCCGGAGTTGAGGCCCGACCCCGTCTCCGTGCGCCGCTCCACCGTCACGAAGGGCCGCGCGCCAATGCGCACCGCGTGCTGCCGCGCCGCCCCGCTGGCACCCTCGCCCACGGCCGCCACGTCCAGCGTGAGGAACTCGCCCACCAGGGACTCCAGCGCCGTGTCCACCGTGGCCAACGACACGGTGTCCTCATTGTCGACGAACGGCTCCAGCGCGGGCCCGCTGGCACGTGTCCACTTCAGGTCCACCGACGAGCAGGCTCCCGCCGGAATCGTCTGCCGCAGCGTTCCCCGGGCCCCCTCGCCACAGGTGGCGATGAGCTCGCCGTCCAGCTCACCCAGCTCCACGTCGCGCGCGCGCCGCGGGAAGGACTCGAGCACATCGTCGGTGGTGACAGTGCCTTCGGCCGACGCCTCCTGCATGCGCGCCCGCACCGTATAGCTGGCGCTGCCGCAGGTGGGGGGCAGGTCCAGTTCGAAGGGCCCCCCGGCCCCCGTGGCCGTCCACGTGTCCAACACGCGGCCCGGATCCGCCACATCCTCCAGCGTCACCACCGTGGTGAAGGCCCGCATGCCCGTGCAGTTGAGCGGAGGATCCGTCGTCACGCGGCCGCGCACCTTGCGCTCTTCCGGAACGTCCACCGCCACCTTGGGCACCACCGACTTCAGCGGCACCCAGCGCGGCTTCACCGCGACGTCCACGTCAGCCGTGGGGCTGTCGAGCGGGAAGCCGTCCACGGTGATGCGGTTGAAGGCGCGCAGCTTCACCTGCAGCGTGTCCACGCACGTCGCGGAGGAGAGCAGCACCGAGTTGCCCTCGATGGGCTCCGAACCCACCGGAGGCCGGGCGCTCCCCTTCAGGGCCAGCACCGACACGCCCGAGGGATTCTCCAGGACCGACCAGAACGTCGACACCGGCGGCAGTCCCGGAGTCGCCGGAGTGCCCGGAGGCGCCGCGCACAGGTGGGTCGCCTGGGGGCCCAGGGACGCCCCGGAGAAGACCTCGGGCATCCCGCCCGCGAACGGCGCCTCGGGAGGGCCCCACGGGTGGAGCTGCACCGGGACGGTCCTGGGCTGGGAGGTCAGCTCGCCGTCGTTCGCGCGCACCGCGTAGTCGAAGGCGGTGATGCCCTCCTTGCAGCGGTCCGCCCGGGTGGAGGGCGGCGTGAGGGTTGCAACGCCCGCGGCGTCCACGGTGAGCACCGGTGCCCTGGCGGGCGTCGTCCAGAGGTACTTCACGGGATCGCAGCCGGTGGTGCCTCGCGTGGGCGTGAGGGTCCCGGAGGGCCCGCCCATGAAGAAGGCGCCGCTGGCCACCGCCACGCCCGCGTCCTGGGGCATCCCGGGCGGGACGGTGTGACGCAGCTCCAGCGCCACCGTCTTCGACCTGTCGTGCGCACGGAGTCCGTCAGAGGCCATCACGTCCAGGTACGACGTCTGGGTCGCGCAGATGGCTGGGGGCGCGGTGAGCGTCAGCTTGAGCCCGCTGTCCTCGCGCGAGTCGAGCGGCCCCTGGACGACGGCGAGCGGACTGCCCGACGCGCGCACCGTGGCCGAAAGCCGCACGGCGTCCCCGTCACCGTCGCGCAGCTTGAGCACCACCTCCTCCTGCGTGCCCTCGTCCACGGGGATGCTGTCCGGCAGCTCGCTCACGTTGGGAGGGTTCACGTTCTTGTAGATGAGGACGTTCTGCGCGGGCCCGTTGAGGATGGCGACGCAGTAGGACGCATCCGCGCAGGCCAGTTGCAGCGCGGTCTGGGTGATGCCCGTGGGAAGCTCCGTGTTCTGCCGCCAGAGCGTGCCTGGTGATTCGGGCGGAGACACCGGCTCCGCGCTGTACGCCGTCACCTTTCCATCTGACTGCTTGAGCAACAGCAGGCCGAACCCCGTACCCGCGCTGGAGCCACTCGCCACGTCGAGCGCGAGCGCGTCGACCGCGCCGGGCGCCAGCGGGATGGGTGCGAAGGGATAGCCGGTGTCGCCCAGGGTGCCTCGGAACAGGCCCGTGTCGTTGCCGAAGAACGCGAGCGGCTTGTCCGGCGTCGCGCCCGGCAGGAGCGCCACGCCGTGGGCCCGGTTCGGCGGGGTGATGCCCGACGCCACGTAGGCCACCGCGTCCTTGCCCCGGTACCAGA
Source organism: Corallococcus carmarthensis (assembly GCF_003611695.1). Taxonomy (GTDB): domain Bacteria; phylum Myxococcota; class Myxococcia; order Myxococcales; family Myxococcaceae; genus Corallococcus; species Corallococcus carmarthensis. The sequence continues at coordinate 27,071 of NZ_RAWE01000017.1, forward strand.
GGAAGTTGGCCTTGGATGGGGACACGGAGAACAGCGCCTGCGGTTGGCCATCCGCCTGCGGGGGCAGCACCGCGAGCTGCGGCTGGGCGGACAGGCCCGGCAGCGGAGTCGCCAGGGTGCCCCACTCCGCCGTGCCGCCATCCGGCGCGACGAGCGAGGAGCGGAACTGGGGGGTCAGCAGGGGCTGCTCGGCGGCGACGGCGTAGCCCACGCCCCCGTCCGCCGTGACGCGTACGGAGCGCACCTCGTAGTCGTTGCCGTCGTCGGGGAACAGGTGCTTGCCGTCATCCGCCGGAGAGCAGCCGCCCACGCTCTGGAGCGTCCCGTCCGTGCGGATGCCCACCACGCAGTCGGGCGCGCGCAGGAAGCTGCCCGCCATGCCCACGTTCACGGTCGTCACACCGCCATCGCGCGACACGTACAGCTGCGTGTCGGTCGCCACGGCGAAGAAGCCGGGCCGGAAGACAGTCACGTCCTTTGGAAGGCCCGTCTGGGTCTGGACGTTGGACCACTCCGCGCGAGCCACACCCGCGCACAGCCCCAGCCCCAGGATGATCCGCCAGACTCGCACGTTCGGCTTCCCTCTGCCCGGCGCCTACCAGGCCACTTCCACCCGGAGGTAGAGGCGATCCGGAGCATCCTCCGATTCGGCCTCCAGACCCAAGCCGCTGAAGCCCAGGACGGTGTACCCCAGGGCCACCCGGAGGCGCTCGTCCAGCCGGTAAGCGACTTCCGGCCGCAGCGCGCTCAGGCCCTGGTCGTCCGCCGCGGACGTACGCCGGGCGGCCTCCACCGCGACCTCCAGTCCGCCCACCACCCGCACCGCGGGCCGCAGCGTCCCCGTCCACACCCAGCGGGAGGACTCCCCCAGGCTGGAGCGTCCCACATGAAGGCCCGACGCCACGGAGAGCCGCTCGCCCAGCCGCACCGCCGGCATCAGCGACACCGTCTGGAGCATCCGGTCCCCGAAGTAGAAGCGGGCGCCGGGGGACAGCTCTCGCGTGAGGCCGTAGCGCGCCACCACCAGCCAGGGGCCGGGCCGCCAGACGAGCGCCGCGAACCCTTGCGCGAACCGGGCCTCCAGCCCCTCCCGGCCCGCCGTGTGCGCGAAGTCCAGGCGTCCGGAGGCCGTCACGTCCTTCAGCAGCTGGGCCTCCGCGGCCAGCGCCAGCACCACCTGGGTGCGGTCCACCGGGCCGGAGGTGCCAAGCGCGGGGGTGCCCTCCTCGTGGCGCAATTCAGCGCGCACGTCCGCCCGGAAGCGCTCGCGCAGCCACTGCGCGGACACGCTGGCCACGTCGCGCGTGAGGTCGCTGGCGATGTCCAGCGGGTTGCGCACACCGCGCTCGTAGCGGGCCCCCGCGCTGAAGCCGCTCTTGCCCGCCGCCCACTGGAAGCCCACCGCGCGGGCCCGCCGCACCGCCATGGCATCGTGCGCACTCACGTCCTCCACGAACACGGTGGTGCCATCCCCCACCTCCGTGCGAGCGCCCGTCACCGCGCGGCCCGCGCCGAAGTCCGGCCCGTCCACGTCCACGGAGTAGCCGCCGTAGTACGTCTCCTGGCCGTGCCGCACGCGCGCGTCCAGCCAGGCCTGCGGGCCCAGCTCGGGGCCCCAGCCGCCCTTCAAGCCCACGGAGGCGTCGTCGTCCAGCCTCACGTCCACGCCCGCGGAGGTGAAGGTGTCATCCATGCGGCCCAGGCCTTCGCCGCGCTCGTGCAGCCGCTGCCGGTGGCCCGCGGACAGGGTGAGGCGCGAGGTCAGCGCGTAGTGCCCCGCCACGCCCAGCGACGTCCGGCCGCCCTCGAGCGCGTCGCCCTCGCCGGGCACGTCCGTGGCGCGCAGCCAGCTGTCGCGCAGCTCCACGCGTGCGCCCCAGTCATCGCGCTCGTAGGCCACGGCGGCGCCCAGCGTGCGGGCACCAAAGGGCGTGTCCTCGAAGGGCAGGCGCGGATCCGCCGAACGCCGCTCGTCGCCCAGGAGCGTGAGCTCCACCGGGCCCACGGGCTGCGCGACGCGCAGGGACAGCTGCCGGAAGCGCGCGGCGTCCAGGTGCGCACCGTCGGAGAAGCCCCGGGAGCGCTCGCGCCACGCGGCCTCCACGGCGCCGCCATGCGCGGGCCCCAGCACACCAGGGCCGCTCAGGCGCAGGCCCACCGCGCCGCCATGGTCGTCCTGCGTGCCCATGGGGCGGAGGAAGGACAGGCCGCCGTCGTCCGACACGCCGAACACGCTGGAGTCCACCGCGAAGCCCCGGCTGCTCGCGGCCTCGGCGAGGAGCGAGTAGCCCCCCAGCCGTGTCTGGCCCCGCCCCGACAGCAGTTGGAAGGGAGCGCCCAAACGGCGCTCGCGCACGGCGGAGAGGCCGACGGTGGAGTCGCGCCAGCGCGCCCAGGCCTCGCCGCCCACCGAGTCGCGTGGATCGCCTGAGTGCAGCACGGCGTAATCCACGACGAGCACCGGCTCCGGCGCCTCGGTGAGCGCGTCCGTGCGCAGGAGCGACGCCCCGGTGAGGAACGACAGCGGGCGCGCGAGCAGGATGCGGCCCGCGAGGTAGTCGATGTCGTAGTCGCGGCCCCGGATGAGGTGCTGCTCGCCCAGCGGTAGGCCGGTGACGCCGTCGCGCACCTCCACGCGCACCAGCTCGGAGCCCTCCGCCACGATGCCGCCCCCGAGGTAGTAGAGGCTGCCGCCGGTGGCCCGCAGCTCCTCGTGCGCGGGGGTCGCGGCCAGACCGCGCGTGGGGTCCACCAGCCCTCCGGCGAACACGTCCATGCCCACGCGCACGGGGCCCAGCTGTTCGCGCAGCTCCGCGTAGGGGCCGAAGAGGGGGCGGTGGTAGCGGCCCACCTCGCGGTCCTGGAGCAGCGCGCGGTAGGTGCCGAAGCCCGCGCGGCCATATTGCTCGTGCCGGGCCTCCAGGCGCAGGCGCCCTTCGGCGGGGTTGGGCGTGAGCGACACGGAAGCGTCGCCCCACTCCGCCGGCGCGAGGTCGGGGTCGGGCCAGCGGTCGAAGCGTTCAGGCAGCCGGGGGCGCAGCCAGTCCGCGAGCGGCGCGTCGTTCAGTTGGCGCAGGTCGGTGTCGGTCAGGTCCAGTTCGCCGACCACCTGCACCGGCCCCACCTGGGCTTCGCCGTGGAGGGCACCGCGCCCCCGCAGCCGGAAGCCGCCGCCAGCGGGCGCGATGCTGGCTTCCATGTCGAGCAGGCCCACGACGAAGGGCTGGGCACTCGCTTCGACGGACACCGTCACGGTGCTCGCGGGCTGCGATGGAGGAGCCAGCGTGATGGGGAGGGTGTTGCGACCCGGCACGAGCCGCACGGGCAGGCGGACTTCACCGTCGGGGCCCGCGTGGAGGATCGTGTCGGAAGACGTCACCTCGGTGCCGGGTGGCACCTCCAGGCGCAGGAACGTGTCTCCGGCGGGCAGTGGCGCGTCCGCGGAGAGCCCTCGCACGGCGCCCAGGCGATTCCTCTCGCGAGGGATGACGAGCCACCCGCGCTCACCGCGTCGCACCACGTCGAACGTGTGCTGGGCGAACTCCACCGCGCCGCCCGGCGAGGTGGTGGTGATGGCGATGACGTTCCGTCCCGGCTGGAGCGGCACCGTCGCGAGCCACGCGCCGGAGTCCTCCACGGTCGCGTCCACGTCCCCCGCGCGGACCCGGTCGCCGGGGGAGGCCTTGCCGCTGATGACGAAGCGGAGTCCACCGTTGGCGATGCGGGCCTCGGGGGGGCTGCCAGGCGCGGCGCTGGGGGGCGCGGAGGCGCGCGTGGGCGGGGAGCGCACGGCGAAGTCCTGGAGGACGGCGGCGCCCCAGGGAACCTCCACGGTCGCGGTCCGGGGGACCACCTGGCTGGAGGGCGGCAGGCTTCGCGGATCCACCTTCAGCGCATGGCGTCCGGGGCGCAGGTGCGGGCCGTCGGTCAGGTCCGGCACGCGCGAGTCCACGCCGGTGAGGTGGTAGCGGCCGAAGGCATCCGTGCGCACCTCGCGGCCCGTGGACAGCACCAGTCGCACGTCCGCGAGACCGGGCTCGTCGGGTCCGCAGAGGCCATCGCCGTCCACGTCCACGCAGACGCGTCCCGCGATTGTCGAGGCCTGGGTCGGCAGGTCCGAGGACAGCGCCTGCGCGGACGCCACGGACGACAGCAGGAGCAGCACGAGCACGAGGCTGACAGTGGCATGCCGGCCCACGGCGCGAAGCAGCGCCCCACCCCGGGCCATCCCGGCCGCGCGCGCATCACCCTGCGCCGGGACCGGGGACCTCAAGGCCGCACCTCTTCCACCGCCGTCACGCCCGTGCGCACGTCCGCCACGGACACGCTCACGGGTCCTTGCGCGCCACGCACCGTGAAGCGCCTGAGCCCGTCCTGCACAGACTCGTCACCCCGCTCGCCCTCGGACAACGCGACGTGCACCGGGCGATCCGTCAGCACGCGGCCGCTCGCATCCTCCACCCAGCACGTCACCCGCGCGCCTTCGATGCGCACCCGCACGTTGACCGGCAGCGGCGGCGCCAGCTCCACCCGCTGCACGACGGGCGCGGGCACCAGCGGCGCGGACTCCGGGAACACCGGTCCCTGCGGCCCCAGCACGTACACCGTGACGTCCAGCCCCGGCCACACGCCGTGCGACACGCGCACCTTACCGGGCACCACCGCACCCACGGTCAGCGTCCCGTCCTCCCCTGTGACCTTCTCTTGGCCGTTCACCCGCAGCGGCTGACGGGGCACGGGCCAGCCCGCCAGGTCCACCACGCCCGCGACGAGCGCCGTGCCCTGCCGCCACACCGCGAGCCGCGCGGGCTCCGTGCTTGTCGGACCGTAGGCGCGCACGGTCAACTCCGTGGTCGTCCCCCAGGTCCCCTGCGGCGCGGTCCAGGGAAGCGTGAACGTCCCCGGAGGAGACTCCACCGCCGGTCCCGCCGTCCCAAGGGTCGAGGACAGCGCCACCTTGGCATCCGCACGCGGCTGGCCGGAAGCATCCCGCGCCACCACCACCACCCGCGCCGTTGTCTCCGCATGCACCAGCGGCTCGGACAACGACACCGTCACGTCGCGCACCGCGCCCTGCACCAGTTGCATCGGCAGCGACTCGCGCGAGCCCGGGCCCCGCTGCGGCCAGGCTGCTTCGATGCGCTCATCCGCCGCGAGCGTGCGCGGCGCCGTGTAGCGCCACTCCAGCATGCCGTTCGTGTCGCGTTGGGGCCCGTCCAGCCGGCCGTACTTCGCCTTCACCGTGACGCGTGCATCCGCGACGGGAAGCCCTTTCGGATCACTGGTCGCGCACAACAGACGGGCCTGGGACATGCCGTCCGCGGGCAGCCGCTGCGGGTTGAGCACGCACGCCAGGCCATCCGTGGGCGGCAGCTGGAGGTCGATGGCAAGGCGCTCCACGTGGCCCGAATCGTCCTTCACCTCGCCCCGGGCCATCGAATAGCCGGGGGGTACCACCAGTGGCAGCACGAAGCGCCCGCCCGCGTCCACCGGCACGGGCCCGAAGCGCTGGCCCGCCACCTCCAGCGACACCTGTCCCCCGGGCTCGCTCTGGCCAGGCAGGTTCACCGATGCCGCCAACGGCACCAGCAGCCGCCCATACGCTCCATGCACCGACTGCGGATGCGGCCACGCGGACAGCGCCACCAGGATGGCCGCCTCGGGCAGGCGCGTCGGGGGCAGCACGTAGCGGGCGACGTACGTGCCCGGTCCCGTGTGCTTGAGCCCCTCCACCTGCCCGGTGCTCGCGCGCATCACCGGCGGCGCGCCGCTGTCATCCGGAGTGCCGTCTGGCCGTAGCCGCCTCACGGTGAGCGTCGCTTCCTTGTCGCGCCCCTTCACCGGCAGCGCGGGCTCCAGGGACAGCTCCATGCGGCTGGCGGGCGGCCCCACGTCATAGCGGGCCTGGGCCTCCTCACCGTCGCCCTTCACGCGCACCACCACCTCGCGCGCCTGGGCCTTCGGAACCACGACCCAGGTGTGCAGCGGCGGAACCTCCGGGCCGGGCTTGAGCTCCGCGCCCTCCGCCGTCACCGATGACGGCGTGAACGCCACCGGCTGTCCGCTCGAATCCCTGCGCACCACCGCGACCGCGAAGCCCTCTGGAGGCACGGGCGCGTCAGGGCCGAGCAGCTCCAGCGAAGCCGCCCAGACCGGGGCACAGATCAACACCAGCGCGGAGAGCAGGAGACGTTCCAGGGTCACCCGACTCTACAAGGCCCCCCGCCGGGACTGCACCACTTTGCTGCCGCTGGCCCCGGGAAGGGGCCACCCCTTAGCCCTGGGGACACCCCAATCAACCCGCCCCACCCACGAAGTGGGCATCCCTTCATAAGACCTGGAGGCCCACCCGGCGGATCAGGGCGGGGTGCCTCCGTCGGGCCCCCAGATCTCCTCGGGCCTGAACTTGATCACGGGCGTCGTGTCCACCACCAGCTCGCGTTGCGAGTCCAGGTGCGCGCCGCCCACGCCCACGGCGCGCACCTGGACGGTGTTGCTGCCCTCGTTGAGTGGGACGTTGAGCGTGAAGCCCCCGTCCGCGTCCGTTGGCACGATGACGTCGTCCACGATCACCCGGCTGCCCGGATCCGTGTGGCCCACGACGGTGACTTCGCGCTGGCGAAGCTTCTTGGCCTTGGGCCACTCCATCTTCAGGAACACGGTGCTGGGGATGGGATCCGGCTCGGTGGGGGCATGGCCGGGACGGACGATGGACCGCTGGCCGGCGCGCACGATCACGTACTTGCCCTCCTTGCCGGTCAGCTTCACGTCGCCCTCGCGGGTGCCCACGCTCACGGTGCCCGCGCCGTTGTTGCTCATGGTGAAGGTACCCTGGCTGGTGCTCGCCTCCGCGTCGCCGTTCTTCGCCTTCAAGATGAAGGTGTGGCGGACGTTGGGGCGGCCCCGCACGGTGGCGGTGGCCAGACCGCTGGCCAGCATCACCTTCGACAGCTCGTTCGAGATCTCCTCCACGGAGATCTCGGAGTCGGGCTCCATGCGCAGCTCCACGGACTCGCCGTTGAGCAGCACCGCCCAGGACCCACGGCCCGTGCGCACCACGTCCGTCGGCCGCAGCGGCATGTTCTTCTGGGCGGGCTCCCACGCCCCCTCGCCGTGCCGCACTTCCACGGTGCCGTCGAAGCTGCTGAGCACCATCTCCACGGCCTTCTTCTGCTCCACCGCCGCGGTGGTGGCACGCGGCGGCGCGGTGGGCGGCAACGGAGCGGGCGTCTCCCGCAGGAAGACGAACCAGCCCACCGGGAGCGCGGCCAGGATGAGCACGAGCCCGACGAGGAACGGCGCCTGTCGCTTGCGAGTGGGGGAAGCGGCCATACGAAAGCCCTCACTAGCACACGCGGCGGGCTCTATGCCCGCGGCAGCACGATGGTGAACCGGGCCCCCTGCCCTGCCTCCGAGCGGACCTCCAGCGTCCCCCCGGCCTCCGTGATGATGCGCCACGCGACGCTCAGGCCCAGGCCCACATTGGACCAGACGTCCTTGGTGGTGAAGAAGGGCTCGAAGATGCGCGGCCGGATGCTCTCCGCGATGCCCTTGCCGGTGTCCTCCACCTCCAGGATGCACATCCCGTCGCGCTCACCCGTGCGCAGCGTGAGCCGCTTCACCGGCGTCTTCAGCATCGCGGTGCGAGCGTTGGACAAGAGCGCCAGCACCACCTGCGACAGGTGCCCGGGATCCGCCTTCACCCGAGGCACCTCCGCGCTCAGCTCCGTCACCAGGTCGATGCCCTCGCCGCGCGTCTGGTTCTCCGTGAGGTTCAGCGCGTCGCGCACCACCGCGTTCAGGTCCATGGGCCGCAGGTCCGGACGCTCGCGCTGCTGGGAGAAGCGCAGCAGGTTCTGGGTGATGTCCTTGCAGCGCTTGGCGCTCTGCTCGATCTTGCGCAGCGTCTCGAAGTCCACGTCGTCCGCGCCCCGGTCCAGGAGCAGCAGCTGCACGTTGCCCAGGATGCCGGCCAGCGGGTTGTTGATTTCGTGCGCCACGCCCGCGCCCAGCTGGCCCACCGCCGCCAGCTTCTGCGCCTCCACCAGTTGCAGCTGCGCCGCCCGCAGGTCCGCCGTGGCCTCCTCCACCCGGACGCGCAGGTCGTCGTTCCAGCTCATGAGCCGCGAGCGGGACGCCTCCAGCTCCTCGCCCATGCGGTTGAAGGTGGACGCCAGCTCACTCAGCTCGTCCTGGCCTTCCACGCGCAGGCGGCGCTCCAGCTCTCCGCGGCCATAGGCCTCCGCGCCCTGCACCACCTCCGCGAGCCGCCGGTCCAGCCGCCGGGTGAAGAGCGCGCCCAGGCCCAGCAGCACCACCAGCGCGCCCGCCACGGACGCGAGCACCGTGGTGCGCAGCTCCCGCACCGGCGTCAGCGCCAGGGCCTCGTCCTCCGTGACGACGACGCCCATCTCCAGCGTGTCCACCCAGGCCACGCTCACGCGGCGCGCGGGGTCCTTCAATTGGAAGCTGCGTCCGCTGTCCGCGTCCTGGAGGGACCCCAGCGCCTGTCGCAGCTCCGGCTCCAGCGCCGCCATCCGCCGCGCGGGCTGGGAGCTGGCCAGGATGCGCCCCTCGGTGTCCACCACGTCCAGCCGCGCGGACCCGTCGTTCGCGCGCCGCGCGAGCAGCGCCTCCAACTGGGTGAAGACGAGCTCCGCGACGGCGTAGGGCGCCTCCTCCGAAGCCCCCAGCTTCACCGCCACCGGCACCGCGGCCACGCCCGAGCCCGCGTGCACATACGCGCTGCCCAGCGCCGCCTGGCCCTTGCCGCCGTTGCGGAACTGCTCCACCGGCACCGCGTGCGCCAGCTGACGGATGCTCGCGGCGTCGAAGGCGGGGTGGTGCTCCAGCGGCTCCGCGCTCCGGAACACGGCGGGCCCCAGGGGCTGGCCGTTCGCGTCCGCCTGGATGACCGCGCTCACCGTGGTGGACTGGCCGTACAGGAGCATCAGCATGCCGCGCACCTCTTCGGGCGTGGCGCGGTCCCAGGGCAAGAGCTCCGCGGACCGGGCGAGGCCGTTGACGACCTCCATCAGGCTCGCCTCCACGGCCTCCGCGGTGGCGGTGGCGGTGGCGCGCTGCTGCTCATCGATGCGCTGCGCGAGCGCCTGCTCCGAGCGCGACAGGAGCAGGAAGCCGACGATGGCCAGGGGCAGCACCGTCGCGGCGAGCATGAAGAGGATGAGCTGCTGGTAGAGCCTCATCCAGTGACGGACCGGACCACGCGCTCTAAGTCGCTGCGCAGGAAGACGGATCCGGGAATCGCCTTCGCCCGCTTCTTCATGTCCGCGGCCCGGCGCGCCAGCTCCGCGTGGTCATGCGCCACGCCATCCGTCATCACCGCCACCACGGACACGCTCATGATGGGGAAATGGCGCTTCTCCCCGAAGCGGTCCTCCGCCTCGATGTGGCCGCGCTCCCGGTCCTGCCGGTCGTAATAGAGCGGGATGATCCGGTCGAACGCTTCAATGGCCCGCTGGCACACGCGGTCCACCGACTCCACGGAGGTGATGAACACGAAGTCGTCCCCGGCCACGTGGCCCAGGAAGTCCCCCGGGGCGCCTTCCTGCTGGAAGATCTCCCGCATCAGGTCGCCCGTCTGGCGCACCACGCCGTCCGCCTTCGCGAAGCCGTAGTAGTCGTTGTAGGCCTTGAGGTTGTCCAGGTCCAGGTAGCAGAAGGCGAACGGCTGGCGCGCACCCAGCCGGCGCTGCACCTCGCGCTCGATGGCGGTGGAGCCGGGCAGCTGCGTGGTGGGCGACGAGGACAGCTCCTGCTCCTTGCGCCGCAACATGCTCTCCACGCGCGCGCCCAGCTCCAGCGCGTCGAAGGGCTTGGTGATGTAGTCGTCCCCGCCCAGCTTCAGCGCGCGGACCTTGGAAGACGTCTCCGTGCGCGCGGAGATGAAGATGACGGAGATGTGGCCCGAGGCGCGCTCGGCCTTGATCTCCTCCAGGAACGCGAACCCGTCTCCGTCCGGCAGCGTGACGTCCAGCAGCACCGCGTCCGGCCTGCGCTCGCGCAGCGAACGGCGGCCCTCCTCCACGCTGTGCGCGACGTCGACCTCGAAGCCCAGTCCTTCCAGCACCTCGCGGCAGATGAGGGCGATCTTCACGTCGTCGTCCACGACGAGCACGCGCCCGTGCTGCGCCCCACCCCGGCCGCGCGCCAGCGAGTCCACCGTGGCCAGCAGCTTGTCGCCCGCCAGGGGGCGCACGAGGAACGCATCCGCGCCGGCCCGGAAGGCGCGCTGGCGCTCGTCGAACGCGGAGGTGAGCAGGAGCGGCGCGCGGCGCGTCTCCGGATCATTCCGGAGGATCTCCGCCAGCCGCAGACCGTCCACGTCCGGCAGCCGCACCGACACCAGCACCACGTCCGGGTGCAGGTTGCGCGCGGCGGAGAGGCCCTCTTCCGCGGTCGCGGCCAGGCGCACCCGGTAGCCCCGGGCGCCCAGCAGGGCCTTCATGATGTGGCCCACCTCGGGCTCGCCCTCGATGACGAGCACCTTGCCGCGCGAATCCGAGCGGATGGGCTGCGGCGACGGCAGGAGCGTGTCCACGGCCGCCTGGGTCAGCACGTCCTGGGGCGGTTCGGTGGGCAGCACGGCGATGAAGCGCACGCCGTCGTTGGACGGCTCGGACCAGATGCGGCCGCCGTGGGCCTCCACGATGTTGCGGCAGATGGGCAGGCCCAGGCCGGTGCCGCGCACGGTGCGGTTCGCCTGGGTGCGGGCCTGCTCGAAGCGGTCGAAGATGCGCTCCAGGCTCTCTTCCGGAATGGGGTCGCCGCTGTTCCAGCAGGAGAGCACCACGTAGCCGGGCAGGCTGGACGTGGCGCGCAACTCCACGCGCACCTCACCGCCGTCCGGCGTGAACTTCACCGCGTTGTTGAGCAGGTTGTTGAGCACCTGGTTCACGCGGTTGGGGTCCACCATGGCGCGCAGCGGGTGCTGCGGAAGCAGGGGCACCACGCGGATGCGCTTCTCCGCGAAGGCGGGCCCGTACTTCTCCACCACGCGCTGGACGAGCTCCTCCAGGTAGATGCGCTCGAAGCTCATCTTCAGCCGGCCCTGCGCGTACTTCGACAGGTCCAGCAGGTCGTCAACGATGCTGTTGAGCTTCTCCGCGGAGTCCTTCGCCAGCGACAGGTAGCGGTGCTGCCGTTCGTTGATGTCCCCCGCCATCCGGTTGAGCACCAGGTCCAGCGCGCCGGTAATGGAGGTGAGCGGCGTGCGCAGCTCGTGGCTCACCATGGAGACGAAGGTGTCCTTGCGCTCCTCCAGCCGCTTCTGGTCGGTGATGTCGCGCAGCACCACGCACACGCCGCGCAGGGTGCCGCGCGCGTCGTTGACGGGCGTCACGGTGGTCTGCACGGTGCGCTCGAAGAGCTTCACGTCCTCGCGCAGCACCTGGTGGCCGCTGTACTCCAGGTTGCGCACCAGCTGGAACGGCTGGAAGCCCAGGCGCTCCTCCAGGAGCCGGTTCGAGGGTCCCTGCCCCTCCTCCCCCGCGCGCAGGATGCGGCGGGCCGCGGGGTTCATCACCACGATGTCGTTCTTCTCGTCGGTGAGCACCACGCCGTCCGCCATGGACGCGACCATGCGCTCCATGCGGTGGCGGGCTTCTTCCTCCGCGGACCGCAGCGACTGGATGGCGTCCGCCGTCTGGTTGGCGAGCACGTCCAGCAAGAGCCCGTCGTCCTCCGTGAACGCGTCCGCGCGGTGGGAGAACAGCGACAGCATGCCCACGGGCCGCCCAGCGGCGGTGAGGTTCACCGTGAGCTGGTTGGGGTAGACGACGGGGGACGCGGAGTCCTTGGTGGTGGTGCCGGTGACGCGGGTGATGACCCGGTCCTCCGGCAGCGTCAGGCCGCTGCTCTTGCGATACGCGCCGAGCATGGACTCCTTGACGCCCAGCAGCGCCTCCTCGCCCACGTTGCCCACGCAGCGCAGGCGCAGCGTGGCGCCGCGCTGTCCGTCCGGCGCGATGAGGGCCGCGCCGCAGTCATACGGCAGCACGCGGGCCACGGCGGTGAGCACGCGGTCGATGATGGCGTCGTAGCTGGCCGGGTCGTTCGCGCTGGCGCGGCTGACCTCGTAGAGGACGAAGAGGGCCTCCACCCGCTGGTGCAGCTGGCGGATGAGCTTCTCCTTGTCCTTCTTGAGCTGGGCGAACTCCACCGCGTTCTTCACGGTGATGAGCAGGTCGTTCACGTCCCACGGCTTGGTGACGTAGCGGTACACCTGGCCCTGGTTGATGGCCGCGATGATGTCCTGCGGGTCCGTGTACGCGGTCAGCAGCAGCGTGGTGACGTCCATCCCTTCCGCTCGCGCGGCGTTGACCAGGTCGATGCCGGTCATCTCCGGCATGCGTTGGTCGGTGACGAGGACGTCCACGGACTCGGTACGCAGGATTTCCAGGGCTGCCTTGCCGTGGGGGGCGGTGAGGACGCGATAGCGTCGCTGGAACATCCGGCTGAGGATGTCCAGGACGTCGGCCTCGTCATCGACGAAGAGCAGCGTGTGGCGGAGGTCGGACACGGCGGCGCCAAGTGTACGCCGAGATCAACGCGCCTCCTCAAGTTGCGAGAAAGACGGGTTGAGGGAGCACGCACGGTATGGGTGGGGGTACTGAACAGATTGACTCTACACGTATGTTCAGGGAGCATGGAGCACTGAAATTCTGTTGCCCATCACCGCCAGAGCAGGCGGGCGACCGAGCGAAGGAGTGCGGCCATGGAAGAGCTCACGGAGCGCCAGCGCGAAATCCTCACCTTCATCGTGAAGGAGACGGAGGTCCGAGGCTTCCCCCCCACCATCCGGGAGATTGGGGAGCACATGGACATCCGGTCGACCAACGGGGTGAACGACCACCTGAAGGCCCTGGAGCGCAAGGGCTACCTGACCCGGGGCGAGCAGCAGAGCCGCTCGCTGGTGCCCACCAAGCGGGCAAGGCTGCTGCTGGGCCTGGGGATGAAGAGCCGGGAGTCCGGCATGGTGGAGATCCCCCTCTTGGGCAAGGTGGCGGCCGGGGCGCCGGCGCTGGCCCAGGAGCACATGGAGGACTCGGTCAAGATCGACAGCTTCCTCTTGGGCGGGGTGAACGGCCGTGAGGTGTTCGCGCTGAGGGTCAAGGGCCAGTCGATGATCGACGACGGCATCCACGACGGGGACTACCTCTTCGTGAAGAAGACGCCGTCGGCGCAGCCGGGTGAAATCGTGGTGGCGCTCATCGAGGACGAGGCCACGGTGAAGCGCTACTACCCGGAGAACGACCGCATCCGCTTCCAGCCGGCGAACGCGACGATGCAGCCCATCTACGTGAACCGCTCGGACTTCCGCTCCACGATGATCCTGGGGCAGGTGGTGGGCGTGTACCGGAAGCTGCAGGGCGGCCGGACTTAAGCGGCCCGCGTCACTTCCGCCCTGGGACCGTGGGCCCGGGCGGGAGGCTTTTCAACGGACGGGACAGGCGCCGCAGTCGAGCGCGTGGCCACAGCCGTCCGCCACGACGGTGCCGCAGGACCGGCCCAGCGAGGCGCAGGTCGCGGGCGTGCAGCAGGTGTTTTCGGCGGTGCAGGTCTGCCCCTGGGGACACACGCCGCAGTCGATGCGGCCGAACGCGGTCTGCGTGAAGCCACAGGCGACGTGGATGCTGGCGCAGAGGTCCGGCGCGTGGACACCGTTCATGGACCTGCGGCCCCGGACCTTCTCCTTGAGCACTTCCAGCGAGAGGTAGGAGGAGACCGGTGCGTCGGACGAGGGCGTCCGGATGTTCACGCCAACGCCCTGGGCGCTCAGCGCTCGCGCCTGCGCTCTCTTGAATTCAGCGCCACGCAGGATCTCGGGGCCGCCACCGTGGTCGGTCATCCACAGCCCGACTTCGTGTCTTCCCCCTCGGTTCCTCGTCACGGCCCGACAATCAGACTTCGGTGAACCGTATTCCCGTGGCGCGGATGCGCTCCAATGCGAGCTTGATGTCCTCGGAGACGATGAGGGCGATGGACCAGCCCCACGTCCGGAACACCTTCGCATCTCCGACCTGCGTTGGATCGATGCGCATGCCGTCAACGTCGCGATACTGGCCCACGCGATCCGGCCGGCCATCTTGAGGTGTCCAGCGGATCACCTCGTCGGACGCGGCATCATCAATGCAGCGGATGAGCCGGGTCGCCACGAGGATGGCGTACGGCTCCGCATGGCCCTGGACGGCCACGGGCACGAGCTGGATGTCCTGCGCTGCCAGCTCTAAAAGAACGGCTGCGACCCGCGGATGAACCACAGGCGTGCTGAATCCAGCCAGTGAGAAGTCGAGGGGCGTTCCCGGATGCTCCACGGGAATGCGCAGCGCCTGGCGAGGAGGCGCAGTCCGACCCTCTCTGAACATCCAGGGGTCGTCCACCTCGTTTCCACCCGCATCCAGGGCAATGCCCAACTCCCATCGGCCTGGGATGGTGACGTCATCAAGAAGCCGGAAGTAGCGCCGTGGCAGTGATGGCTCCGAACTCACTTGTTTCGTATGAGCAGCATGATGAGGCCTCGGCGGGAACTCAAACGGGAGTGAAGCGGACTCCCGTGGCGCGGATGCGTTCCAGGGCGAGCTTGATGTCCTCTGAGACGATGAGGGCGATTTTCCACCCCTCTGTCCGGAACACCTTCGTGGTGCCGACCTTCTTCACGTCGATGTGGAGATCGTCCACGGCGTAGTACTTTCCCACCTTCTCAGGCAGTCCATCTTCGGCGGTCCAGAACTGGACGGCAGAAGCCTGCTCATCAATGCAGAGGATGCATTTCGTGGCCACGAGGATGACGTACTGGTCCGGCATGCCCTGGATGCGGACAGGAATGAACTGGACATCCTCGGGGGCGAGTTCCGCGAAGACGGATGCCACCTTCACGTGGACAACGGGCGCGAGTCCGACTCCCGCGGTCGAGAAATCCAACGCACGCCCCTGCTGATCAATGGGCACGGTCAATCGGCCCGTTACCGACACCGGACGCCCCGCTCGGAACTGCCAGGGGTCATCGACCTCCTGACCCTGCTCATCGACGGGGTCGCCGAGGTACCAAGTGCCAGCCTGGACGTCTTCGGACAACTCGAAGTAGCGAAGTGTCATTGTGGCTCTCGGATTTCAGCCGCCTCGGGTGACGAGCAGGTTGAGCTCTGTTCCAGGTTTCTTGACTTCTTTAGCCAGGAGTTCGAGAGCCCGGATCAGTGCCGCACGGCAGTCTTCGACCTTCCGGCAATTCGCCGTGGCGCTGTTGAGTCGCGCCATCACCAACTCATGGTAGCGCTTCGGATGCGGGCCGCGATGTCCCGGGACCTCGACGACATTCTCCAGGTCCTTCAGCTCCATCCCAGCCTTCTTGAAGATGCGCTGGAAGCGTGGCGTCCATGGTCCGCCACGATGAGTGGACACGTTGTTCCGCAGGGTCGCGAGGTGGTGCTTCTGGCTCTCGCCCCGTGACGACATGGCGACCGCATTGGGCGTCAGGGCGATGGTGAAGCCATCCGCGGTCATCGCCACGGACCGCACGCCACCCAGGCCCGCGTAGGCGAAGCCCGCCTGGGCCTCCACCGCGAGCGCCGCCTGCGCGGAGCCCGGCAGCCCCGGTGCCTTCGCCACCAGCCCCACCGTATTACCCAGCGCCGCGGTGGCCAGCATCACGAAGACCCGCGCGGCGTTCTTCCCCAGCACCTTGCCGTAGCCCTCCCCTGCTTCGCGCAGTTCGTCGAACGTCAGCGCGCGGTCGGCCTGCCTCACCAACGTCAGCCACCCGTTCAGCAGTCCCCACACCATGTCCACGCCCAGATACGCGATGGCCGTCGCCGTCATCAGCGCCGCGAGGCCCTTGGACACGGGTTCCGGCAATGACCACAACAGCAGATACACCGTGACCGAGGCCGTGACGGTGGCCAGCACTGCTTGCGGATTCACCACTCCGCGGAGGGCCTCCGCCGTCTCCTCCCACACCGAGTCCATCGCCATTGCCAGGGCCAGGGCATACCGGCCGTCGCTTCCGAGCAGCGGCCCCTCCTCCAATAGCGAGAGGCAGTCCCGCCCCTGCTTCTTGCGCTCGCACCAGCGGCCATAGGCGCGCGTCAGCTCCGCCGACGCATCGTCCAGCAGATAAAGCTCCCGTGCTTCCGCTTCACCCAGAGGACGGATCCGATGCGTGCGCGCTTCGTACCCGAACACGCCGCTGCGCTCCGGCACGCCAAACAACGTCCGGGCATCCCGCAGCGGATGCGAGAACTGACGAACGTCACGCGCGAGCGCCGTGACGGCCTCCTCGAATTCGTCCGCCTCCAGCTCCGCGTCCTCCAGTGGAGCTTCGGCCTCCACCCGGGGCGTCACGACGACCGGCTCCGCATGCCCCGTGTCCAGACGCACGACCCGGACGGACGCGCAGCCCGTCAGGAGGAACGGCAGCAGCAGGCAAAGCCACCCGCGATGCATCCGGGCATCTACGGGCACTTCACCGCGCCACCGTCCGTCGCCGCCGCCGCCACCCGGGCGCATGCGGCCTGGACCGTGGCCGTGTCCTTCAAGTCACGCGCGAGCCTCGCCGTGGACAGCTGAAGCTCCGTGTTCTTCGCGTGCCCCGGCTCGGAGCCCAGGCTCGTCAGGATGCGCAGGGCGTCCTGCTTGCGTCCCATCGTCGTGAGCAGCTCCGCCAGCTCCTGCATCTCCCCCACGTCCGCTCCGGACACGGTGTCCAGGGCCTTCTGCAGCTCCCCTTCCGCCGCCGCGCGGTCGCTCGCCGCCAGGTGCGCCCTCGCGAGCGCCACGTGGACGATGGCGCGGTCCTTCACCTTCAGCGACTCGCCGTAGGCCTTCAGCGCCTCCTCGCGCTTGCCCAGCTTGAGCTGGATCTCCGCCACCAGCTCCCACAGCGTCGGCTCCTTGGGCGACTTCTTCGCGGCCTCTTCGTACGCCGCGGCCGCCTCCGGCAACCGGCCCGCGCGCACCTCCGCGTCTCCCAGCGCCGTCAGCACCTCCGGCGTCCGCACCCCCTGCCCCGCCACCTTGCGCAGCAGCCCGAGCACCTCGTCCTGCCGCCCCTGCGTCGTCAGCACGTCCACCGCCCGCACCAGCAGGTCCGCCTTCGACGCATCCGGCGCGGCTTCGGCCGCCTGCGTGAAGTCGCGCACCGCCTCGTCGTGGTCGCCGCGCTCCTCGGCCAGTTCGCCCAGCTGCTCCAGCGCGTTGAAGTCTTTCGGATGCAGCGCCAGCGCCTTCTGCAGCGACTGCCGGGCTTCGTCCTTCTTGCCCAGCTGCGCCTGGATGAACCCCAGCCGGCTCCAGTTGGTGGAGCGCTTCGGATCCAGCCGCAGCGCGGCCTCGAACTCCTTCTCGGATTCCTCCAGCCGGCTCATCGACAGGAGCACCTCGCCCCTCGCGGCGGGCAGGCGCGGGTCGCCGGGCGTCAAGGCCTTCATCTCGTCGAAGGACTTGAGCGCGGCGTCGAACTTGCCCTGGAGGTACTCGGAGTTGCCCCGGAGGTAGAGCCCTTCCGCCTGGTCCTTCGGATCGAGCTTCGGGGTTTCAGTGCAGGCCCCGGTGGCCAGCAGTGCAAGGAGCGGCAGGGCGCGCAGACGCGAGGACATGAAAGGCTCCGAAAGACTCAGAAGTGGTATGCGATGCCGGCGTTGACATCCAGGTTGAGGCCGTCGCCCGCGCCGTCGTCCGCGAGCCCCAGCACCGCCTGCGCGATGTTCGTCCCCAGCTCCAACTGGAAGCCCACGTGGCCCACCAGCAGGTACTCCAACCCCACGAACCCGACCACGGACGGCAGCGGGCCCGTGTTCTGGAAGATGCCGTAGTCGCCAAACGACAGCTGCACGCCCAGGCCGAAGCCCCAGTAGGGCCGCAGCGACGTCTCCAGGCGGTGGTAGTGCCGCGCCCCCACGATGCTGGGCAGCACGTTGAGCTTGCCCTCGTCGGTGCCGCCAGCTTGCACCAGCGTGAAGCCCACCTGGACGAAGCCCTGCCACTCCGGGTGGAACCAGTACCCCACCTCCAGGTCCAGGCCCGGGTTCAACGACGACAGCTTCTCGATGAAGCTGTTGTTGAAGCGCAGCCCCATCGTCAGCCCGCCGCCCGGCGACGGCGCGATCGCGCCGCCAAACAGCGGCCGGGCCGTGACGGTTGAACCGGGCGACTCCAGGGCAATGCTCAGCTCGTCGGACACGGCGACGACCGTGCGCAGCAACTCGCCGTCCTCGTTGGCCTCCGCGCGCGGCTTGGCGATGGTGTGGCCATCGAGCGTGTCCACGAGGCTCGCGGTGAGGAGGTACTGGTCTCCGAACCGGTCCAGACGGCCCGTGAGGACGTAGCGCGCGCCTGTCAGCGAGGACAGCGCCTGGACGCAGTCGCCCTTCTCACACGGGGCGCCTCCCAGGAGCTGCTGCTGACGCTCGGGGGCGATGCGAGCCTGGAGCTCACGCTGGGACAGCACGCGCAGCCGGGGCGACTCCGCGATCCGGCCCGCGATGAGCGACGTGATGCCCGTCGCGGCGTCCTTCCCCGCCGCGTTGGCCTCCAGCGGCAGCACCGCCACCGTGAACGTCGGGGCTGGCGCCTCGGTCACGGAGGGCCGCGAGGGCTCAGCCTTCGCCTCGAAGACCTCGGCCAGCGCCAGCTCCGGGGACGGCGAGGGAACGGCCGTCTCCTCCTGCGCGAGGGCAGGTGACGTCAGCGACACGAGGCATGCGACCAGGAGCCGGGGGAGGCGAGACACGCGCGACACTCTACCCTCCTCCCGGCCCGCGCCCAGGGGCTCCGTGGCTGCTTCCCTGCCCGCTCAGGCCTGCTGGTTCAGCCTCGCCGTGACGAAACGCACCGCGGCACGGGGGCTGAACCGCAAGGAGAAGGCCGCCAGCCGGTTGAGGACGCCGTGCACCGCGACGACCTGGCCCTTCATCATCGCCGAGTAGGCATGGCCCGCCACCTCGGGCGCTTCCGCCACGCCCGACCGCTTGAACAGGCGCGACTCCGCGTTGCCCGCGCGCGCGGTGAACTCCGTCTTCGTGGCACCGGGGCAATGGCAGGTCACCGTCACGCCCGTGCCCTCCAGTTCGAACGCGAGCGCCTCCGTGAACGACAGCACGAACGCCTTCGTCGCGTAGTACGTGGCCATGTACGGTCCCGGCTGGAAACCCGCCGTGGACGCGATGTTGAGGATGCGCCCCTGCTTGCGCTCGCGCATGGGCCGCGCGAACAGGTACGAGAGCTTCAGCAGCGCGGTGCAGTTGACCTCCACCATCTCCGCCTCGCGCCCCAGGTCCTGATCGAGGAATGCCCCGGAGGATCCGAACCCCGCGTTGTTGACGAGGAAGTCCACCGCGAGCCCCAGCTCCTGCACGCGCGCGAAGAGCTGCTCGGGCGCGGAGGGCTGGCCCAGGTCCGCCGGCAGCACGTGAGCCTTCACGCCGTGCGCCTGCGCCAGCTTCGCGGCCAGGGCCTCCAGCTTCGCCACACCGCGCGCGACGAGGATGACGTCGTGTCCATCCTTCGCGAACTGCTCCGCGAACTCCACTCCGAGTCCCGCCGACGCGCCGGTGATGAGCGCCACTTTCCGCGACATGGTGATGCCTCCCGGCAGCGATATAGCAGCACACCGGGGACCCGCGCTCCGGTGGCCCCATCCAGTGGAAGAAGGCCCGCGCACAAAGCGGTTGCCCCTGAGGATGCGCGGCCATATTCGGAAGGGGACCCCGAGGACGTGGAGCCCGGCATGGAGCGGATGGACACCCTCGAAGCACTGCTCGCACGCGGACGGACGGAGGATGTAGCGCTCGGTGCGCCCGGCAGGCAGGGCATGACGTACGGCTCTCTGAGGGAACTCACCACGAAGGTCCGCGAGCAGTTGAATGCGTGGGGGCTGGGCCAGGGCGACCGCATCGCGCTGGTGCTGCCCAACGGTCCGGAGATGGCGGCGGCATTTCTCGCCGTGGCAGGTGCCGCGACGACCGCTCCGCTCAATCCCGCCTACCGCGCGGACGAGCTCACGTTCTACCTGGAGGACCTCCAGGCCCGGGCCCTGGTCGTGCTCGAAGGAACGGAAGGACCGGCCCGCGAGGTCGCGCGTGCACGGGGCATCCCACTCATCGAACTGAGTCCAGAGCAGGAGGGACCGGGGGGGCACTTCACGCTCAAGGCCGGGCAGCCGCTTCCGGGCATGGCCCACCGTCCCGGGCCCGCCACCGCGGACGACGTCGCGCTGGTGCTGCACACTTCGGGCACGACAGCGCGACCGAAGCTCGTACCGCTGTCACATGCGAACCTCAGCGCGTCCGCGCGGCACATCGGCGCGCTGCTGGGCCTGGGGCCCACGGATGCGTGCCTCAACATCATGCCGCTGTTCCACATCCACGGGCTCGTGGCAGCGGTGCTGTCCAGCCTGGGCGCTGGAGGCCGCGTGGTGTGCACGCCGGGCTTCAATGCACTGCGCTTCTTCTCCTGGTTCGAGGAGGTCCGCCCCACCTGGTACACGGCCGTCCCCACCATGCATCAAGCGCTGGTGGAGCGCGCCCGCCGCAACCCGGACAGCCTGAAGGGCCACCGCCTGCGCTTCATCCGGTCCTCCTCCGCATCGCTGCCACCGCAGGTGATGGAGGAACTGGAGCGCATCTTCGGCGTGCCCGTCATCGAGAGCTACGGCATGACGGAGGCCGCGCACCAGATGGCCTCCAACCCGCTGCCACCGCGTCCCCGGTACGCGGGGTCGGTGGGGCTCGCCGCCGGGCCCGAGGTCGCCATCATGGACGACGTGGGCACGCTGCTGCCTCCGGGGGCGCTGGGCGAAGTGGTCATCCGCGGCCCCAACGTCATGACCGGCTACGTGAACAACCCCGAGGCCAACGCGCGCGCCTTCACCCATGGATGGTTCCGCACGGGCGACCAGGGCACGCTCGACGCGCAGGGATACCTGCGGCTCACGGGCAGGCTGAAGGAGCTGATCAATCGCGGCGGCGAGAAGGTGAGCCCGCTGGAGGTGGACACCGTGTTGCTGGATCATCCCGCCGTGCAGCAGGCCGTGACGTTCGCCCTGCCCCACGCGAAGCTCGGCGAGGACGTGGCCGCCGCCGTCGTCCCGCGCGAGGGCCACAGCCCCACCGAGCGCGAGCTGCGCGACTTCGTGGCCTCACGCATGGCGGACTTCAAGGTGCCCCGCCGCATCGTCTTCCTCTCGGAGCTGCCCAAAGGTCCCACCGGCAAGGTGCAGCGCATCGGGCTGGCGGAGCGGCTGGGGCTCACGTCATGAGGATCGCCATCTTCGGCGCGGGCGCCATCGGCGGGTTCCTGGGCGTCAAGCTGCTCCAGGCCGGCGCGGACGTCACCTTCATCGCGCGAGGCGCCCACCTGGACGCGATGCGCACCCACGGCGTCACGCTCACCAGCGGCGGTGAGACGGTCACCGTGCGTCCGCATTGCACGGACTCTCCCGATGACGCGGGCCCGCAGGACTACGTCTTCCTCACGCTCAAGGCCCACGCCCTGCCCGCCGCGGCGCCGCAGATTGCGCGCCTGCTGGGCCCGGAGACGGCGCTCGTCACCGGCATCAACGGCGTGCCCTACTGGTACTTCCACGGACTCGAAGGCCCGTACGCGGGCCGCCACATCGAGAGCGTGGACCCTGGCGGCGTGCTCCTTCGCACGCTGCCTCCCGAGCGCGTCATCGCCACCGTGGTGTACCCGGCCGCGGAGGTCGTCTCTCCGGGCGTCATCGTGCACACGTACAACGACCGCGTGACGCTGGGCGAACCCGACGGCAGCAAGAGTCCGCGTGTGCAGGCCCTCTCGCAGCTCATGATGAAGGCCGGGCTCAAGTCCCCCGTGCGTCCCCGCATCCGTGACGAAATCTGGGTGAAGCTCTGGGGCAACCTCGCCTTCAACCCGCTGTCGGTGCTCACCGGCGCGACGCTCGACGTCCTCTCCCGACAGCCGGACCTGCGCGCCGTGGCCCGCGCGATGATGGTGGAGGCGCAGGCGGTAGCGGAGGTCCTGGGCACCCGCTTCCTCATCGACGTGGACCAGCGCATCCAGGGCGCGGCCCAGGTCGGCGCGCACAAGACGTCCATGCTCCAGGATTTGGAGCGCGGCCGCCCCATGGAGATCGACGCGCTGCTGGGCGCAGTGGTGGAGCTGGGCCAGCTCGTGGGCAAGCCCATGCCCACCTGCGAAAACATCCTCGCCCTGGTGCGCGAGCGAGCCCGCCACGCCGGTGGCTACCCGCCCCGCGCGACACCCCCAGCTCCCGAAGCGACCTAAGGCGACGCAGGCGGCATCACGCCCAGGTACTCCAGCGGATCCACCGGCTTGCCGTCCACGCGCACCTCGAAGTGCACGTGCGGCCCGGATGTGCGGCCGGACTCGCCCACCGTGGCGATGACCTGGTCCCGCCGCACCTTCTGCCCGGTGCGCACGCGCAGGTCGCGGTTGTGCGCGTACAGCGTGATCAGCGGCGACGCGTGCTCCACGATGACGATGAGGCCATAGCCCTTCTGCTCGCCCGCGTAGAGGACCGTGCCCTCCTGCGCCGTCTTGATGGGTGTGCCCGCGGGCGCCGCCAGGTCGATGCCATCGTGCGGCTCCTTGCCCTTCTTGCCGAAGCGGCCATACAGCACGCCGCGCAGCGGCCAGTCGAGCAGCCCCTGCGTCGCGAGCTTCGGACGCGACGGTGCGCCCGGACGCCCCGACACCACGCGCGCTCGCGGCGGGTCCTCGCGGCGCGTCACCACCGGCACCGAGCGGCGCGGCGTGGACACCGGCGCCTGGCCCGGCTTCGAGAGCACCAGCTCCGGCTCCTCGTCGGACAGCGGCCCCGGGTCGCCGTACTGCGGGGGCTCGCCGCCCGGGATCATCAGCTCCTTGCCCACCGACAGCTCGCGCGGATCCTTGATGCCGTTGGCCTGCGCCAGTTCCTCCACCGTGATGCCGTAGGTCTTGGCGATGCGGTACATCGTCTCGCCCGGGGCCACGCGGTGGCGCACCGCCACCAGTTCTGGCTCCTCGTGCGTGGGCCTCAGCGCGAACGACAGCGGCTTGCCGTCAGCCGTGGACGCGGGCAGCGCCGCGGTCTCCAGGTTCGAGGAGGAAGCGGCCTGGGTGCCCACGCAGCCGCTGAACAACGCGGCCGCGAGCAACACCCAGAGCGCCCTGCCCGCTCGGCTGGAGCCGCCCGGCCACAACCTCAGGCACCGCCGTCCGAACCGTGCCGCTTGAAGCCCTGCAGGTTCCACCCCGACAGCTCCGGGATGCGAGGGTGGTCGGTCATCTCGAAGTGCAGCGGCGTCACCGACACGCGCTTCTCGTCGATGACGATGTTGCAGTCGCTGCCCGGGATGTTCTCGTGCGCGTACTCCGTGCCGCCAATCCAGTAGTACTTGCGGCCGCGCGGGTCCTCCTTCTCCACGACGTTGTTGCCGTAGGAGTGCCGTCCCTGCCGGGTGATGACGTAGCCGTCCGGTTCCACGCCGCCGGGGATGTTCACGTTGAGGAGCATCCGGGGCGGCAGGGGCCGCGACAGCGCCTCCGTCACCAGCGCCCGCGCGAAGCGGCCCGCCGGCCCGAAGTCGAACGGCCCCCGCGTCACCAGGCTGAACGCGATGGCCGGAACGCCCAGGAACGCGGCCTCCATGGCCGCCGCCACCGTCCCGGAGTACATGACGTCGTCCGCCAGGTTCGCGCCGTGATTGATGCCGGAGACCATGAGCTGGGGACGATTGTCCTTCAGCAGGTGGTTCACCGCCAGATACGAGCAATCCGTGGGGGTGCCATCCACGGCGAACCACCGCTCGCGCACCTCCTTGATGCGCAGCGGCCGGTGCAGGCTGATGGCATGGGAGGCGGCGCTCTGCTCGCGGTCAGGCGCCACCACCCACACCTCACCCAGCGGGCTCACCGCCTCCACGAGCGTCTGCAGCCCTTCGGAGAAGTATCCGTCGTCGTTGGAGACGAGGATGCGGGGACGCGAAGTGCTCACGGTCACTGCTTCTTCGCGAGCGAGCGGAAGGCGGACCGGCCCGCGTACCGCGCCCCGACGCCCAGCTCCTCTTCGATGCGCAGGAGCTGGTTGTACTTGGCCACGCGGTCGGAGCGCGACGCCGAGCCCGTCTTGATCTGCCCGCAGTCCAGCGCCACCGCGAGGTCCGCGATGGTGGTGTCCTCGGACTCGCCGGAGCGGTGGCTCATGATGGACGTCATGCCCGCCTTGTGCGCCATGCGCACCGCGTCGAACGTCTCCGTCAGCGAGCCAATCTGGTTCACCTTCACCAGGATGGAGTTCGCCGTGCCCGTCTCGATGCCCCTGGACAGGCGCTCCACGTTGGTGACGAAGAGGTCGTCGCCCACCAGCTGGACCTTGTCGCCCAGCGCGTCGGTGAGCTTCTTCCACCCCTCCCAGTCATCCTCCGCCATGCCGTCCTCGATGGAGATGATGGGGTACTTCTGGGACAGGCCCCGGTAGTACTCCAGCAGGCCCTGCGAGTCGTACTCCTTGCCCTCGCCCTTGAGCTTGTACTTCTTGGAGCCCTTGTCGAAGAACTCGCTCGCGGCCACGTCCAGCGCCAGGAACAGCTGCTCGCCCGCCTTGAAGCCCGCCGCGTCGATGGCCTCCATGATGAGCTTGAGCGCCTCCTCGTTGGCCGGCAGGTCCGGGGCGTAGCCGCCCTCGTCGCCCACGCCCGTGGCCAGCTTGCGGCCCTTCAAGATCTTCTTGAGCGCGTGGAACACCTCCGCGCCCCAGCGCAGGCCTTCCGCGAAGGTCTTCGCGCCGGCGGGCACCACCATGAACTCCTGCACGTCCACGCGGGTGTCCGCGTGCGCGCCGCCGTTGAGGATGTTCATCAGCGGCACGGGCAGCGTGCGCGCCTGCAGACCGCCCACGTAGCGGTACAGCGGCAGGCCGTGCGCGTCCGCCGCGGCGCGCGCGGCGGCCATGGAGACGGCGAGGATGGCGTTGGCGCCCAGCTTGGACTTGGTGGGCGTGCCATCCAGTTCAATCATCCGCTGGTCCACGGCGACCTGGTCCACGGCGTCCATGCCGATGAGCGCGGGCCCGATGGTGTCGCGCACGTGGTCCACGGCCTTCTGCACGCCCTTGCCCAGGTAGCGGTGCTTGTCGCCGTCGCGCAGCTCGTGCGCCTCGTGCTCGCCGGTGGAGGCGCCGGAGGGCACCGTCGCGCGGCCACGGGAGCCGCCCACGAGCAGCACTTCGGCCTCCACGGTCGGGTTGCCACGGGAATCGAGCACTTCACGCGCCAGGATTTGAGCGATCTCGGTCATAGGCGGCCGTTTCTACGAGGCACGGCCAGAACGGGCAAGCACGCTCGCATGTGCCGCCTGCTACAGTGTCCAGCCGCCGAATGCCTCCTCCTCCCAAGCGCCGCGCCACGGGCCCCGACCCGCTTCCCGGTCAACGTGCCCGGGGTGCCCTCCTGGGGCTTGCCATTGGCAACGCCCTGGCCGTGCCCACGGCGGGGAGGCCCTTCTATGCACCGTCCTTCCCCCAGCTCGCCGAGGGGCCGTACCAGGGCATGCACGGAGGCGGCCCGTTTGACCTGCGCAAGGGACAGGTGACGGAGCCCACCCAGCTCGCGGTGGCCCTGGCCCTGAGCCTGCGCGACCTGAAGCGCTACGACGCGGGAGACGCGCTCAAGCGCTACCGGGCCTGGCAGTCCCACGCCATCTCCGTCACCGGGCACATGAAGGAGCTGTTCCAGGAGTGTGACGCGAGCCACCCGCCCCAGGTGAAGGACGCCGGCAAGCGCGTCTGGCAGAAGAACTTCCGCCGTCTGGCCCCCGCTGGCGCCCTGCCGCGCGTGGTGCCCCTGGGCGTGCACCTGGCGAAGGACTCCTTCGCCCTGGCCAAGGCGGCGCTGGAGGACACGGCCCTCACCCACTTCGACCCCCGCAGCCAGCTGGCCGGCGCGGGGCTGTGCGCCGCCGTCGCCAAGGCGGTGACGGGCGGTCCGAACCTGAAGGCCGCGGACCTGCTCCCCGCCGCGGAGGTGGGCATCTCCCTGGCGGCCGCCGCCCTGGGCAAACAGGAGAAGGACTACGTCCAGGAGGTGGCCCAGGCCGCCGCCCTCCTGCGCGAGGACCTGGCCCTGGCGGCCAAGGACGACCCGCAGCTCTACGGCCCGGAGCTGCACATGCACCGGCCCGGCAATAACGCGGTGCGTGCCGCGTTCCGGCTGGCCTTCTGGGAGCTGCTCCACGTCCCCACGGCGGAAGCGGCGCTCCTGGACGTCATCCACCGGGGCGGCGACACGGAGATCCACGCCTCCGTCACCGGGGCGCTGGTGGGCGCCTTCCACGGCGAGGGCGCGCTGCCGGAGGAGTGGCGCGAGA
Source organism: Corallococcus carmarthensis (assembly GCF_003611695.1). Classification (GTDB taxonomy): domain Bacteria; phylum Myxococcota; class Myxococcia; order Myxococcales; family Myxococcaceae; genus Corallococcus; species Corallococcus carmarthensis. Next base: position 53,432 of record NZ_RAWE01000017.1, read on the forward strand.
AGGTCCTCCTGGCCCTGCAGCCCTACAATCCCCTCCAGAAGGGGACGGTGCTGTGGGAGGTCTACCACCCCCGGCACCTGCTGCTGCTGGCCCCGGCCTAGGGCCCATCCCAGGCCCCGCAAATGCGAAGCCCGCGGGAGCCGCCCGGTGAGGGACGGCCCGGCCGCGGGCCCCGGGACACGCCGTGGCTCCGGGGCCACGGGTGGGATGGGTCATCAGCCGAGGAGGTCGATGACGACGACGCCTCGGGACGGCTTCTCTTCCTCGGTGTCCGTCCTCCGGTGGGGACGGTCATCGGGTGCAGGCAGTGGGAGCTCCACCACCGGCCGCTCGTAATCCTCGCGGCGGAGCCGCTCGCGGCGCTTGATTTCTTCAATGATGAACGCGTCGAGCATGGGTTCGGTCTCTCCCTCAGCCTACGTACCCCGATGTACGCCCGCCGTCCCGCCCCCTTACCACTTCCACATCTCTTTGATGCAAATTAAGAACCCCGGTTTCTTTCTGGGGATGCTGCCCTGATTCTGCATGGCTGCTCGTCCAGCTCCCGACATCCGGGACAGGGCAACCGTGCCATGGATGTCAGGGGAGCGTCCGTGGACGTTCAAAATTCGCCTGATCCTAATGCGCCCGCCGCGCGCCGCAATACGACTCGCTTCAGGTGGCCCCCGTGCCCTCGCGCGGCACGGTTCCAGCCGAAAAGGGCCCGCCCGCCCTCCTGCTCCCTTGCACGGCACGGGCCGTACGGGATGACAGGCAGGCGGGCGGAAACCTGACGCGAAATGTCAGTCGCCGGCGGAAACCTCAGGGAGCTTCGGCGCGGCGCTTGAACGCCTCCAGCATCTTGGGGAGCTGGGTCTCCGTGAGGGTGTTGATGATGGCCTTGGGGATGAGGGCGCCCAGGGCCATCTCCACGTTGTAGGTCGCGCGGGTCTTCCCCTCGCCCTCGGGCTCCAGCGTCCAGCTGCCCTTGTTGTCCTTCATCACCTCACCCTCGACGAAGGTCCAGGACATGCGCTTGGGGCGCTCCTCGGTGACGCGGATGGTGTAGCGGATGCGCTTCACCACATCGACCTCGTAGTGCACCTGGACGGTGTTCCCCTGGCGCTGCGAGGTGGAGACCTTCTTCACCTCCGGGAGGAACTCCGCGTAGCGGTCGTAGTTGGTGATGATGTCGAAGACCTTCTCGACGGGGGCATTGATGGTGATGGTGCGCGTGGCGCCGGCCATGACGGTGTCTCCGGAGGCGTGAAGGACGAGGCTGGGGGACAGCTTACGGCGCGTAGCCCGGCTTCTTGTCGAACTTGTGGATGGACTGGATGAAGCGCACGGTGCCCGTCTTGCTGCGCATGACGACGGAGTGCGTCTCACAGCCGCCGCCGAAGAAGCGCACGCCCTTGAGGAAGTCGCCGCTCGTCACGCCCGTGGCGGCGAACATCACCTCGCCGTGGGCCAGCTCCTCGGCGGTGTAGATCTTGTGGATGTCGGTGATGCCCATCTTCTTGGCGCGGTCGATCTCGCCCTGGTTGCGAGGCACCAGCCGGCCCTGCATGTCGCCGCCGGTGGCGCGGATGGCCGCCGCGGCGATGACGCCTTCCGGCGCGCCGCCGATGCCCATGAGCACGTCCACGCCGGAGCCCTCGAAGCAGGTGGCGATGGCGCCCGCCACGTCACCGTCCTCGATGAGGCGCACGCGAGCGCCCGCGGCACGGACCTCCTTGATGAGGTCGGCGTGGCGCTCGCGGTCGAGGATCATGACCGTGAGGTCCTCCACGTAGAGCTTCATGCGCTCCGCGATGGCGCGCAGGTTCTCCGTGGGGGACTTGGTCAGGTCGATGGCGCCCTTGGCGCGCGGGCCCACGGCGATCTTCTCCATGTACGTGTCGGGCGCGTTGAGCAGGCCACCGTGGCTGGACATGGCCACGACGGAGATGGAGCCCGGGCGGCCATAGGCGCACAGGTTGGTGCCCTCCAGCGGGTCCAGGGCGATGTCCACCTCGGGGGCGCCGGCAGTGCGGGCACCGACGCGCTCACCGATGTAGAGCATGGGCGCCTCGTCGCGCTCGCCCTCACCGATGACAACCGTGCCGTCGATGTTCAGCGCGTCGAAGGCGCGGCGCATCGCGTCCACGGCGGCCTGGTCGGACTCGTCCTTGTTGCCGCGGCCCATGAGGCGGGCGGAGGCGATGGCCGCCATCTCGGTGACGCGCACGACCTCCATTGCCAGGTTGCGATCCATTGTCGGGTGCTCCTCGTTCGGGAATTCGGGAAGGAAAAAAGGTCAGGTGTCGGTGTCGTCCGCGGCCTTCAGGCGGGCGATGGCTTCGGGCAGCCGCTGGGGTTTGCCGTCGCGCCCCACGCAGGCGTGCATCGTGCGGCCGGTGCACAGGAGCGTGGGGGAGTCACCGTCGCGCAGCAGCTCGTAGGTGAACACGAGTGACGCACGGCGCAACTCGTCCAGGGTGGTGCGGATGAGGAGCAGGTCGTCGTAGCGCGCGGACGCCTTGTACTGGGCGCTGGCCTCCACCACGGGCAACAGCAGCCCGGTGCTCTCCAGTTCGCGGTAGCTGCCTCCGTGGGCACGGAAGAACTCGCTGCGGGCGAACTCGAAGTAGCGGAAGTAGTTCGCGTAGTAGACGACCCCCATCTGATCCGTGTCGCCGTAGATGACGCGCAGCCGTGCCTCGACCATTGAGGCGGCCATATCAGGGCGGGGTGACGTGTCCAAGCGGTGGGCGCGCATGTTGGTTGCTTCTGTTCATCCGCCCGGAGAGGCTGCCGCACCATGTCGCGCCTGCTCGCCACCCTCCTCGTCCTGTTCGCCCTGCCCGCCTCCGCCAAGGCCCCGAAGCTCACCCTGTTCATCAGCGTGGACGCCATGGGCAGCGACCTCCTGTTGAGAAGCCGTCCGCGCCTGACGGGCGGCCTGGGCCGGCTGCTCTCCACGGGCGCGTACTACCCCTACGCCCGGTACGCCTACGCGGAGGCGCGCACGGCCCCGGGGCACGCGACGCTGGCCACGGGCGCGAACCCCTGGCGCCACGGCATCGTGGACAACGACATCTACGACCGCGCGACCGGACAGGCGGTGCAGGTCTACACGGACCCGACGCATCCGGTGCTGAACGGGGAGACGCCCCCGGGGTCGGACACGAGCCCGGTGAACCTGATGGCGGAGACGCTGGCGGACCGGCTGCGGGTGTCCACGCAAGGTCGGGGCAAGGTGGTGGCGCTGTCGTTCAAGTCACGCGCGGCGATTCCGCTGGCCGGCAGGCAGGGCCAGGCGTGGTGGTTCGATGAAGCGACGGGCCGGATGGTGACGAGCACCTGGTACGCGAAGGCCGAGCCCGCGTGGATGCAGGCGTTCAACGCGCGCAAGCTGGCGGACGCGAGCTTCAGCAAGACGTGGGAGCTGTTGCGTCCGCGCGCTGAATACGTGGGCGACGACGACCGTGCGGTGGAGCCGGAGGCCTACGGCATGGGTCGGGTGTTCCCGCACGCGCTGAAGGGTGGGCTCCAGGCGCCCGGGCCGGCGTCGTACCGGGCCTTCTCCGTGTCGCCGTTGTCGCATGACCTGCTGGTGCAGGCAGCGACGGCAGCGCTGGAGGGTGAAGGTCTGGGGAAGGACGACGTGCCGGACATCCTGGCGGTGAGCTTCAGCGGCACGGACGCGGTGTTCCACGCGTTCGGGCCGTACTCCTGGGAGATGCAGGACACGATGCTGCGGTTGGATCAGGCGATGGGTGAGCTCATCGCCGCCGCCGAGCGCGCGGCCGGAGGGAAGGCGAACCTGGTCATCGCGCTGTCCGCGGACCACGGTGGCGCGGAGATTCCGGAAGCGTGGGCGCAGGCGGGCCTGCCCGCGGCACGGCTCAATCCGGTGGAGGCGGCGAAGGGTCTGGCGCAGGAGCTGAAGACGAAGTTCGGCGTGGACGTGACGGTGAAGCTGCTGGAGCTGGACGTGCACCTGGGTGGCAAGGCGCTGGAGGACGGCAAGGTGGACGCGGTGGCGGTGCGGCGCGCGGCGGCGGCGTGGCTGGCGAAGCAGCCCTTCGCGGTGTGGGCGTTGGCGAAGGACGACCTGGCCACGGCACCGGACCCGGATGGGCTCCTGGCTGCGATGCGGCGCGGCTACTACCCGATGCGCAGCGGCGACGTGGTCTTCATGGCGAAGCCCTTCCAGGTCATCAGCGACTATCCGCGCGGCACGAACCACGGCACGCCGTACTCGTATGACACGCAGGTGCCGGTGGTGTTCGCGGGCAAGGGCGTGAAGCCGGGTCTGTACCTGGAGGAGATCAACCCCGTGGACGTGGCGCCCACGCTGTCCGCACTGCTGGAGATGGGGATGCCCGCGTCGGCGGAGGGCAAGCCGCGCGCGGAGGCGCTCACGGGCGCGCGGTGAGCGCTGCGCCCACCTGAAAAGCAAAGGGCAGGTCGAGTCGGCTTCCACCGGCCTGCCCTGCCCTCCAACAGCTTGGAATGAAGCCTTGCTTCAGCCCTGCGCGGAGCGGGGCTTGCGCGAGGGCTTCTTCGTCGTCGCGATCTCCAGCGACAGGTCCATGGCCCGCGCCGAGTGCGTCAGCGCGCCCATCGACACGAAGTCCACGCCCAGCTTCGCCAGCCGGGGCAGCCGATCCAACGTGACGCCGCCCGATACTTCGATGGGCACGCGGCTCGCCGTCAGCTTCACCGCTTCGCGGATCTGCGTGTCGTCCATGTTGTCCAACATGACGACGTCCGCGCCCGCGGCGATGGCCTCCTCCAGCTGCTTGAAGTTGGTGACCTCCACTTCAATCTTCACCAACCGGGGACCATTCAGCTTCGCGCGGCGGACCGCTTCCGTGATGTCACCACCCACGGCCGCGATGTGGTTGTCCTTGATGAGGATGCCGTCGAAGAGGCCGAAGCGGTGGTTGGACGCGCCGCCCATGCGGACCGCGTGCTTCGCGAGGCCCCGCATGCCCGGCGGCGTCTTGCGCGTGTCCAACACCCGCAGCTTCGACCCCCGCACGGAGGTCATCGCCTGCTGGGCCAGCGTCGCGATGCCGGCGGCGCGCTGCACCAGGTTGAGCGCGGTGCGCTCGGCGGCCAGCAGCGAGCGCAGCTTGCCGTGGACGCGCGCGGCGACCACCTTCGGTTTGATCTCCTCGCCGTCGCGCTTGAGGACCTCCACCTCCACCTCCGCGTCCACCATGTGGAAGACGCGGACGAAGGCATCCAGGCCGGCGACGATCATCTGCTCCTTCGCGACCAGCTCACCGCTGCCCTCCGCGTCGGCGGGGACCACCGCCAGCGAGGTGACGTCCCCCGCCGCGCCCAGGTCCTCGTCGAGGGACAGCGCGATGAGCCGATCGAGATAATCCTGCTGCACTTCCGCCTCCTACTCCTACCGGCGCGCCTTGCGCGCCGGCTTGCCCCGGGTGGTCTTCTTCGCAGCGGCCTTCTTCGTGGCGGTCTTCTTCCCCGCCGCCTTCTTCGCGGAGGCCTTCTTCGCAGGGGCCTTCTTCGCCGCCGGCTTCTTGCCCGCAGCCTTCTTCCCCGCTGCCTTCTTCGCGGCCGGCTTCTTGCCCGCGGCCTTCTTCGCGGCGGTCTTCTTCCCCGCCGCCTTCTTCGCAGGGGCCGTCTTCGCCGCCGGCTTCTTGCCCGCGGCCTTCTTCGCCGGAGACTGCTTACCAGCGGCCTTCTTCGCCGGAGCCTTCTTGCCCGCGGCCTTCTTCGCGGAAGCCTTCTTCACCGGCTTCGCCGAACCCTCCGGCGCCTCGCGGGCGTCGCCGCCCTCCTTGGCCCGGTCGAACTCGCGCATCGCGTCGTCCACGAGGCCCATGCTCATGTACGCGACGCCCAGGTCGTGGTGATCCGCCGCGGACAGCCCTTCCTTGGTGCCTTCGCGCAGCTTGTTGAGCGCTTCCTCCACCACCGGATCCGCAGGCTGGGGCGCCTGCGCGGCCTCCTCGGCCTCGATCTCGCCCTTCAGCTCCTGGCCCAGGTTCACTTCTTCGCCCTTCGGTGCCGACGGCTCGGTGGCCACCTTCACCTGGGCGCTCTCGGGCGCGATGGACTCGGACGCTTCAGGGGCTTCGGACTCGGTGCTGCCCGGCAACGGCGACGGCGTCTCGGACATGGGGGGCTCCGGGGCGATGCGCTGGAGGTGATCCTGCAGCTTGACCGAGCGCTCCTGGAGCTCCGCCACCCGGGCCTTGTCCTTCTCCACCACATCCGGCGGAGCACGGGCCACGAAGTTGGGGTTGTCCAGCTTGCGCTGCAAACTCGCGAGTTCCTGCTCGGAGCGGGCGATCTCCTTCTTCAGGCGGTCGCGCTCCGCGTCCAGATCCACCAGGCCCGCCAGGGGCACGTAGATCTCCAGGTTGCCGCTGACGAACGCCGCCGCCTGCGGAGGCTTGGCGCCCGGAGGGCCCACCACCACCTCGGACAGGCCCGCGAGCGGCATCAGGTACGCGCGCCACCGCTCCAGCAGCTCGCGCGTCGTCGCATCCGGGCTCTGCACCACCGCCTTCACCTTGGCGGACGGCGGCAGGTTGCTCTCGCCGCGCAGCGTGCGCACGCCCTCGATGGCCGCGATGACCGGCGCCATCTCGCTTTCCGCGGCCGCGTCCACCCACGCCGTCTCCAGCTGCGGGTACGCCGCGATGCAGATGCTCTCCGTGGGACGGGACATCGGCAGCTTCTGCCAGATCTCCTCGGTGATGAACGGCATGAACGGGTGCATCAGCCGCAGGATGCGGTCCAGGCACGTCACCAGCACCGCGCGCGTGGTGTCCTTGGCCTCCGCGTCGTCGCCATACAACGAGCCCTTCGCCAGCTCGATGTACCAGTCGCAGAACTCCGCCCACAGGAACTGGTACAGCGTGGAAGCGGCTTCCGCGAAGCCGAACGCCTCCAGCGAGGCGTGCGTCTCCTGCGTGGCCTTCTGCAGCCGGGAGAGGATCCACCGGTCCGCCAGCGTCAGCTTGCGGCCTTCCAGCGGCGTGCGGTCCAGGCTGAAGTCGCCCATGTTCATCAGGGCGAAGCGGCTGGCGTTCCACAGCTTGTTGCAGAACGCCTTGTAGCCACCCAGGCGGTCCATCGACAGCTTGATGTCGCGGCCCTGCTGCGTGAGCGACGCGAGCGTGAAGCGCAGCGCGTCCGCGCCGTGCGCGGGCATGCCCTGCGGGAAGCGGTTGCGCAGCGACGGCTGCAGCGCGTCCGCCTTCGCGCCCAGGATGACGTCCAGGGGATCGATGACGTTCCCCTTCGTCTTGGACATCTTCTCGCCCTTCTCGTCGCGCACCATCGCGTGCAGGTACACGGTGCGGAAGGGCACGTCGTTCATGAAGTGCAGGCCCATCATCATCATCCGGGCGACCCAGAAGAAGATGATGTCGTGGCCCGTCTCCATCACGGACGTCGGGTAGAAGGTCTGGAGATCCGCCGTCTGCTTGGGCCAGCCCAGCGTGGAGAACGGCCACAGCGCGGACGAGAACCAGGTGTCCAGCACGTCCGGATCCTGCGTCAGCTCCGTGCCGCCACACTTGGGGCAGGACTCCGGCACCGTGCGAGACACGATGACGTCCGCCGTGTCCTTCGAGCGCGCCTCCGGGGGCGTGCACGCCGTGCAGTACCACGCGGGGATCTGGTGGCCCCACCACAGCTGGCGGCTCACGCACCAGTCGTGGATGTTGTTCATCCAGTGGAAGTACGTGTTCGTCCAGGACTCGGGGACGAACTTCGTGCGGCCCTGCTCCACCGCCTCGATGGCCGGCTTCGCCAGCGGCTCAATCTTGATGAACCACTGCGGCGACAGGCGCGGCTCCACCACCGTGGAGCAGCGCTGGCAGGTGCCCACGCTCAGCTTGTGCGGCTCCTCCTTCTCCAGGAGGCCCAGCTCCGTCAGGTCCGCCAGCACCTGCTTGCGCGCCTCGGTCCGGTCCAGGCCCGCGTACTTGCCGGTGTCCTTCGTCATCCGCGCCGCTTCGTCCAGGATGGACAGCATCGGCAGCTTGTGGCGCAGGCCCGTCTGGTAGTCGTTGAAGTCGTGCGCGGGCGTGACCTTCACCACGCCGGTGCCGAACTCCATGTTCACCAGCTCGCCGTCCGCGATGACGGGGATCTCCCGGTCGGTGAGCGGCAGCGCCACGCTCTTGCCGATGAGGTCCTGGTAGCGCGGGTCGTCCGGGTGCACGGCGACGGCGGTGTCGCCCAGCAGCGTCTCCGGGCGCGTCGTCGCCACGGTGAGGAAGCGCTCCGTGCCCTTCACCGGATAGCGGATGTGCCAGAGCGAGCCGTTCTTCTCCTCGTGCTCCACTTCCAGGTCGGAGAGGGCCGTGCGGCAGGACGGGCACCAGTTGATGAGCTTCTGGGCCCGGTACATCAGGCCCTCTTCGTACAGCCGGACGAAGACCTCGCGCACCGCGGCCGAGGACTGCTCGTCCATGGTGAAGCGCTCGCGGCTCCAGTCCAGAGACGCGCCCAGGTAGCGGTGCTGTTCACCGATGCGCGCGCCGAACTTGCCCTTCCACGTCCAGACGCGCTCGAGGAACGCCTCACGGCCCAGGTCGTGGCGGCTCTTGCCTTCCGTCTTCTTGAGCTCCTTCTCCACGACCATCTGCGTGGCGATGCCCGCGTGGTCCGTGCCCGGCAGCCAGAGCGCGTTGAAGCCGCTCATCCGCTTCCAGCGCGTGAGGATGTCCTGGATGGTGGCGGTGAGCGCGTGGCCGATGTGCAGGCTGCCCGTCACGTTGGGCGGCGGCAGCACGATGCTGAACGGCGGCTTGGAGGAAGGGGCTTCGGCGCGGAAGTAGTCACGCTCCAGCCAGTGGTTGTACCACCGCGCCTCCACTTCGGAGGGCTCGTAGGCCTTGGACAGTTCAGTCGTGTCAGTCATTGCAAGCGGCCGGCCCCCGACGGGGCCGGCGGGGAATCAGGGGGGACTGCGAATCAATGCTGGGTCTCGCGGTCCTTGATGAGCCGCTCCAGCTCTTCCCGGATGATGGTCTCCGCCAGCTGCGGAACGACCTCCCAGGCGATCTTCTCGATGACCTCGCGGGACGCCTTCGACAGCGCCTCGCGGAGCAGCGCCTCGCCGCCATCCGCGGCCGGACGGGCGCGCGCGGGCGGAGTGGCCGGCGAGGGTCCGCCGATGTCCAGGGAGATCTCCTCCGCGCCGGTGGGCTCGGGCAGCGAGTCCTCGATGCGGATGCTCTCCGGACGCGCCTGCACGGCGGCGGGAGGCGCGGACGGCGCGCCCAACCCGAACGGATCCCGGGCCCGGGCGGCCGGAGGCACCGCGGCGGGCGGAGGCGCGGCGGGCAGCGGCGCGGCGCCCGGCGGACGCGGGAAGCCACCCGGGATGTTCGGAGCGCCAGGGGCCGGAGGACGCGCGGCCATGCCCGGAGGCGGCGCACCCGGAGGACGCGCGCCCGGAGGCGGCACGGCGCCCGGAGGAGGACGCGCACCCGGCGGCATGGCGCCCGGCGGCGGCGCACCCGGAGGACGCGCGCCCGGAGGCATGGCGCCCGGAGGAGGACGCGCACCCGGCGGCATGGCGCCCGGAGGCGGCGCACCCGCGGGACGCGCACCCGGAGGAACCGCGCCCGGCAGCGGACGCGCCGCGCCCGGAGGCGGAGGAACGCCAGCACCCGGAGGACGCGCGCCCGGAGGCGGCACGCCCGGCCCCGGAGGACGCGCACCGGGAGGCACGGCGCCCGGAGGCGGCGCACCCGCGGGACGCGCGCCCGGAGGCGTGGCGGCGGGCGGCGCGGCGGCCGGGGCCACCGGAGCGGCGGTCTGGGGCAGCACGCGCGTCGCGGCGGACGCGGGCATCGTGTTGGACTTCTGGCCCACCAGGGCCTTCACCTTGTCGAGCAGGATCTGGCTCTCGAAGGGCTTGGTGATGTGGTCGTCCGCACGGGCGGCCTTCGCGCGGTTCTCATCGAACGCCTCGAAGGTGCCGGCGAGCAGCATCACCGGGATGGCCTGCGTGGAGGGGTCGCTCTTGAGCGCCTCGCAGACCTCGTAGCCGCTCTTGCCCGGCATCATCACGTCGGCGAGCACCACGTCCGGACGCAGTTCGCGCGTGCGGGAGATGGCGTCCAGCCCGTTGTCCACCGCGGTCACCTGGAAGTCTTCCGTCGCGAAGATCATCCCGATCACCTTGCGGATGGTGAGCGAGTCGTCGGCGATCAGTAGATTCTTGGGCATCGGCTCCGGCCTCGGGGGGCGCATACCCCCCTGAATTCGTTTGAGATTTCGGGCGAGCAAGCCTGCCTGCACGCCCTGTGTCAATCGGAGAAGCTTAGGATTCGCGCGTTGAGCCGATCAAGAAAACATGCGCTGCAGGTCCAGTAACATCACCGGATCCGGCAGCCCCGGCGCCCGGAACGTTCCGGTCAGCTCGGCCGGCTTGAACTTCTGCAGCACGCCAAGCACCCGGGTGGCCGCCAGCCCTACGTTCCGCCCGGCCAGCTCCGTGAGGACGAACAGGTCCTCCACCCGGGCCGGCGCCCCCAGCAGCGCCGGAATCGAACAGATGGGCCACAGCGCCTGCGCGTGCGGATAGACGCCCGCCACCGGTCCGCTCTGCACCGGGAGCACGCTGAACGCCTCGCCCCGGGGCACCACCTGGGAGACGCAGCCCAGAGGGACGCCGAACAGCACGCCCTGGGACTCCAGCACCAACGCGCGCTCCGGGGGCTCGTCCGCCCAGTGCACGGGCCGGGGCTCCGGCGGGGTCGCCCGGGGGCCCGCCCGGTGCGGCAGCGCCTCCACGATGAGCTCCAGGTACAGCCGGTCCTTGTGCAGCACCGCGCCCCGGCTCAGGGGCGCCAGCGAGTCCGCCAGGCCGGGAGGCAGCAGGAAGAACGGATCCCGCGCGACATCCGCGACCTCCACCACGGAGCGCACCCGCACCGCGAGCGTGGGGCTGACGTCCAGCACCACCACCATGCCCGGCACGTCCTCGGGCGGTCCGCCGAGCAGCGCGGAGAGATCCTTCACTTCCAGCACGCCCCGCAGGCTGGCGCCGCGTGCGCCCGGCATCGCGACCTCGATGACGGACGTGGCCTCCACCGCGTAGCGCGTCTCACCGGCCTCCACCAGCAGGCAGAGCCGCCGTCCGCTTTCAAAGGGCGACACGGCGGGGACCCTAGCAGCGTTCCAGGGTTGGGTGCTAAGCCCTGAACAGTCATGGCGCGACTGCTCCTCGTCGACGACGAAAAGATCGCCCGCAACCTCTACGGCGACTACCTCACAGCCGCGGGACACATCGTCACGGCGGTTCCCACCGTGGCGGATGCGAAGGCCGCCCTCGCCGCGGACCGGTTCGACGCGGTGGTGACCGACCTCATCCTCCCCGGCGGCGACGGCATGGAGGTCCTCCGCCACGTGCGCGAGCGCTACCCCGGCGTGGAGGTGGTGGTCATCACCGGCCTGGACAAGGTGGCCCCCGCGGTGCGCGCCATCAAGAGCGGCGCGGCGGAGTACCTGGTCAAGCCGGTGGCGCCGGAAGCCCTGCAGCACGCCCTGCGCCGCGCGCTCACCACGCGCGACCTGATGCGCGAGAACGCGTCCCTGCGCCAGCACGTCGCGCTGCTGGAGGCGGGGCAGCGCATCGCCACCACGCTCGACCGCGACCGGCTGGCCGCCGCCACCGCGGACGCGCTGGAGTCCATGGCCAACGCCTCCGCCGTCATGCTCCTGGAGCGCGACCCCGCCGCCTCGGGCTTCCGCTCTCACGGGATGCGCGGCCTGCCGGAGGACCTGCACGAAGCGCTGGTGCCGCAGCTCACCGAAAGGCTCACGGGCACGCGCACGCCGCAGTCACTCGACGGCCTGCAGGTGCCCTGGCCGCGCACCCTCACCTTCCCCGCCGTGGACGGCGACACGGTGCTGGGCCACGCGGTGCTCTTCCACGACAGCGCTCCCGCGGAGCACCACGTGGAGACGGTGAGCTTCCTCGTGCGCAACTGGGCGCTGGCCCTGCGCAACCTGGGCCGCTTCGCCGCCGTGGAGGACCTGGCGTACGTCGACGACCTCACCCGCCTGTTCAACACGCGCTACCTGCACCTGGTGCTGGACCGCGAGGTGAACGAGGCCCTCCAGACGCAGCGGCCCTTCTCCCTGCTGTTCCTGGACCTGGACCGCTTCAAGGCCATCAACGACACGCACGGGCACCTGGTGGGTTCGCGCGTGCTGGTGGAGGCCGCGCGCGTGCTCAAGGGCTGCGTGCGCGACCCGGACGTGGTGGCGCGCTTCGGCGGCGACGAGTACGTGGTGCTGCTGCGCGGCACCGACTCCGGCGGGGCCCTCAAGGTCGCCGAGCGCATCCGCCGCACCATGGAGACCCATCAGTTCCTGGGCCGCGAGGGGCTGGCGCTCAAGCTCACCACCTGCATCGGCGTGGCCAGCTTCCCGGAGCACGCCCAGGACAAGGACCACCTGCTGGACCTGTCCGACCGGGCCATGTACCGGGGCAAGCGCGGCACCCGGAACGTCGTCTACATGGCGGCGCAGGACCTGGAAGCCACCCCGGCCGAGCGCCGTCAGAACCCGCCGCCCTCGCAGGGCTGACGGGCCGTCCCGCGTTACTTGCGCAGGCTGCCCACGGTGAGGCGCTTGGGCAGCTCCACCTCCGCGGGCTCGCTGCCGCCGCCCTCGCCCACCGCCTCCACCTCTTCGTGCGATGCGCCGGTGGTGATGAGGCGGTACTTCTGCGACGCATCGCGGTCGTGCTGGGCCTGCTCCGGATCCAACCGCGCGATGAGCTGCCAGAACAGGGCGGCGTGCTCGCGCTCCTCGTCCATCACGTGCCGCAGGATGGCCTTCGCCTCCTCGTTGTCCGTCGCATCCAGGTGCGCGGCGTAGAGGTTGATGGCGTCCAGCTCCGCCTCGATGTTGAGCCGGATGGAGCGGGCCAGTTCGGAGTCCGTCAGCTTCCGGGGTACCAGCGAGTGGAACGGGTTCGTCTGCGGCATGAGGGCCTCTGCGACAAGGAGAGTCCCCAGCAGGCGAGCGGGCAGCGTGCGTCCCGGCAGGCTCGGCTGGAGGGCGTTCGCGAGCATCCGTTCGGTCGCGAGCGGGGTCAACCGAATCCCGCTAGGGGTGCGTTGCGCGTGAACACCCGCGTCCGCCATGCTCCTTCGCATGGAGACCCCCTCGCCGCTCGCGCAGCTGCTCCAGGCCCTGGACGCGGGGGACCTGGACAAGGCACGCATCGCGGCGATAGCGCTGCAACGCGCCAACGCCCATACCCACCAGGTCGCCGCGGAGGTCCTCCACGAGTTGCGTCAGCCCCTCCTGGGCGCGAAGGCCTACGCCCAGCTGCTGGCCGAGGAAGGGGGCTCCAGCGGCCCGCTGAAGCTGCTGCTCGCGCAGGTGGAGCGGATGGAGCAGATCGTCTCCGACTTCATCCGCCTGGCCAGCGAGCGGCCAGCCCCGCAGCAGCGCCTGTCGCTGGCCGCGCCCATCTGGGCCGCGGCGAAGGTGTTCAGCGTCAACCCGGACTCGGCGCGCATCTCGCTGGAAGTGGAGGCCCCCGAGGACCTCACCATCCAGGGCAACGCGCGGCTCATCGAGCAGCTCACGCTCAACCTGCTCAACAACGCGCGCGACGCCATGTCTGGCCGGGGCCGCGTGAAGGTGACGCTCGCGCGCGACGGCGCGTCCGCGGCCCTCTACGTGTCCGACTGGGGCCCGGGCATCCCGGACGAGCTCAAGACGCGCATCTTCGAACCCTACGTCTCCGCCAGCAAACGCGGCACGGGCCTGGGGCTCGCCGTCTGTCGCCGCATCGCGCAGGAGCACCACGCGCAGATTGCCCTGGTGCCGCCGACGACACTTCGCGAGGTGCCGCCCCCGGCCACGGTGTTCCGCGTGCTCTTCCCGCCCACGGACGCGCCCCGCCCGCCGCGCAAGCGCCTGCTGGTGGTGGACGACGAGGGCATCATCCGGATGGTCTTCAAGGACCTGATGGACAAGGAGTGCGAAGTGATTGAAGCGGCCACCGGCGAGGCCGCGCTCGAGATCCTGCGCTCGTCGCGCGTGGACCTCATCGTCACGGACAAGAACCTGCCCGGGCTGTCCGGCCTGGAGCTGGCCCAGCACGCACGGAAGCTGGACCCCACTTCGCGCGTCATCCTGATGACGGGCTACCCCTCGCTGGTGACGACACAGCAGGCACTGCAGCTGGGCGTGGTGGACTACCTGCTCAAGCCCTTCGACGACATCCGCCAGGTGCGCGCGCTCCTGCGCCAGGCGCTGTACACGCCGGCGGCGCCGCCCGCCCCGGTCCCCAGCGCCGCCATGCGCCGGGTGGACGTGCTGGAGGACAATCCGGCCACGGCGCGGTTGATTTCAGAGGCGCTGGCGCTGCTGGGCCTGGAGTCGCGCGTCGTCGCGGGCGCGGAGGTGGCCGCGCTGGAGCCGCCCGTGGGCGTGGTGGTGTCGTGGGACTTCGCGCCGGCCTACGGCAAGAAGGCGCTGGAATTGGCCCGGGGCCTGAGCCAGGGCGCGCCCTTCGTCGTCCTGGCCGAGCACCTCACCATGGAGACGGCGCTGGCGTCCCTGCGCGCCGGGGCCGCCGCGTGCCTGCCCAAGCTGCTCTCCGACACCTCGGCGCTCAGCCGTGAGCTGGGACTGGCCTTCAAGAAGACCACGTCCTGAAAAGACTCCGGCCCCGGGCGCCCCGCGTCGCGCGGAGCCCACCGGGGCCGGAAACCCTACCTACCGAGCTACCGAGCCTGGAAGCGGCTCAGTAGTCCATGTCGTCGCCGCCGTACTCCGGCATGGCGCCGCCGCCCGCGCCGCCCTTGGCCTTCTTCTTCGGGCGCTCGGCGATCATCGCCTCGGTGGTGAGCAGCAGGGACGCCACGGAGGCGGCGTTCTGCAGCGCGGTGCGCTCGACCTTCGTCGGGTCGATGACGCCGGCCTTCTCCAGGTCCTCGTAGGTCTCCGTGCGGGCGTTGAAGCCGAACGCGCCGGTGCCGTCCTTGACCTTGTTGATGACGACGGCGCCTTCGACGCCGGCGTTGCTGGAGATCTTGCGCAGGGGCTCCTGGAGCGCCTTGCGGATGATGTCCACGCCGAAGTCCTGCTCGCCGCCCAGCTTCAGGCCGTCCAGCGCCTTGAGGCTGCGGATGTAGGCCACGCCGCCGCCAGGGACGATGCCCTCTTCGACGGCCGCGCGGGTCGCGTGCAGCGCGTCCTCCACGCGGGCCTTCTTCTCCTTCATCTCCACTTCGGTCGCCGCGCCGACGTTGATGACCGCCACGCCGCCCACGAGCTTCGCCATGCGCTCCTGGAGCTTCTCGCGGTCGTAGTCGCTGGTGACCGTTTCAATCTGGGTGCGGATGAGCTTGATGCGGCCCTCGATGTCCGCCTTCTGGCCGGCACCGTCCACGATGGTGGTGTTGTCCTTGTCCACCGTGATGCGCTTGGCGCGGCCCAGGTCGTTGAGGGTCAGGTTCTCGTACTTGTGACCCAGCTCCTCGCTCACCACCATGCCGCCCGTCAGCGTGGCGATGTCCTTGAGCATGTCCTTGCGGCGGTCACCGAAGCCCGGCGCCTTCACCGCGGCCACGTTCAGCACGCCGCGGATCTTGTTCACCACCAGGGTGGCCAGGGCCTCGCCCTCGATGTCATCCGCGATGATGAGCAGCGGCTTGCCGGAGCGAGCCACCTGCTCCAGCACGGGGATCATGTCCTGCATCGACGAGACCTTCTTCTCGCTGATGAGGATGTAGGGGTCGTCCTGGACGACCTCCATGCGGTCGCGGTTCGTGACGAAGTACGGCGACACGTAGCCGCGGTCGAACTGCATGCCTTCCACCACGTCGAGCGTCGTCTCCAGGCCCTTGGCCTCCTCGACGGTGATGACGCCCTCCTTGCCCACCTTCTCCATCGCGTCCGCGATGATGGTGCCGATGGTCTCGTCACCGTTCGCGGAGATGGTGCCCACCTGCGCGATGGCCTGCTTGTCGGACGTGGGCTTGGAGAGCTTCTTCAGCTCCGCCACCACCACCTCCACCGCCTTGTCGATGCCGCGCTTGAGGTCCATGGGGCTGTGGCCGGCCGCCACCAGCTTCAGGCCCTCCTCGTAGATGGCGCGCGCCAGCACCGTCGCCGTCGTGGTGCCGTCACCCGCCTTGTCGGAGGTCTTGGACGCGACCTCCTTCACCATCTGCGCGCCCATGTTCTCGAAGCGGTTCTCGAGATCGATCTCCTTGGCGACGGTGACGCCGTCCTTGGTGATGGTGGGCGAGCCGAAGCTCTTTTCGATGACCACATTGCGGCCCTTGGGACCGAGCGTCACCGCGACCGCATCCGCGAGGATCCGAACGCCGCGCAGGATGGAATCGCGCGCGGACTGATGGAAGAAGATTTCCTTCGCTGCCATCGTAACCTCCGATAATACTTGGGGAATTTCTACAAATGGGGATGGCCGTTAGCACTCGGCCATGTCGAGCGCCAACATAAGGGTCGCATCGACGATGTCAACGGAAAGGGGCAGGCGTGTGGGCCTGAGGACGCCTTCTGGCCCGCCCGGGTGGGGGGTTCAGGCGGCCTGGGAAGACCCTACTCCGCGAAGCGCACGAGGTTGAGCAGCTGCCCCATGTCCAGGGGCTTCTGCAGGGTGATGGCGACGCCCTTGCGCAGGCCGCGGTCGGAGATGTTGGCGTCGTTGCTGGCGGTCATCATCAGGACGGAGATGTTCTGGAAGCGGGGGTCCGCCTTCAGCATCTCCGTGAAGTGGATGCCGTCCAGGTGGGGCATCAGGTAGTCGGTGATGACCAGCCCCACGGGATGACGCTCCATGATGTCCAGGGCCTGGAGCGCGTCCGACGCCGAGAACACGGTGTAGCCATGCATCTCCAGATAGCGAGAGAGCATGGTGCACAGCTCGTAATCGTCGTCTACGACCAGGATGTTCACGGGGTTCGGGCCGAAACGGGGCGCTGGAAGGTAACAGCGACGCCGGTCGTTGACAACGCGAAGGACGGCTTCTTAGCTGCCTGCCCGTATGGCGAAGCGCACGGCGAACCAAGGGGAGGCGCGAGGCGTGGACGCGCGACTGGAGGGGGTGGCGGACGCCTTCGAGGCGCAGGACTTCGAGGCCGCGCTCGCCAGCGCTGACGCCCTGCTCCGGGACGTTCCGGACTCACCAGAAGCCCTGCACTACCGGGCCGCCGCGCTGGTGGAGGTGGGCCGCCTGGAGGACGCGGGCAAGGCCTACGGCGCCGCCCTGAAGATGGCCCCGGAAGACCTGGAGATCCTCTTCGGCGCGGCGGAATTCCTCGTCTGCCGCACGGGCGAGGACCGCGAGGCGGTGGAGGAAGGCCTGGAGTGGTGCGGCCGCGGGCGCAAGCTGGCGCAGAAGGCCGACGACGTGGAGCTCGTCTACGAGTTCCTCCTCCTGGAGGGCATGGGCCTCAACCAGCTGGGGGAATGCGAGTCCGCGCTCAAGAGCCTGGACCAGGCGCTGACGCACATGCCGCGCTCGCCGGACGCACAGCTGGAGCGGGGCATCGCGCTGTTCGAATTGTGCCGCTTCGCGCCCGCGCAGGAGTCCTTCGAGCGGGTGTTGAAGGACACGCCGGAAGAGGCGTGGGCGCATCACTACCTGGGGCTCATCGCGGAGCGGCGCAAGGATGCGCGCGAGGCGAAGAAGCGCTTCGCGCGGGCGCAGGTGCTGGCCCCGGAGGAGCTGCCGCCGCCGGTGGCCCTGGAGGAGGCGGCGTTCGACCGCGCGGTGGAGGACGCGATGCGCGCCCTGCCCTCGCAGGTGAAGCAGTACATGGACAATGTGACGTTGGCGGTGGAGGACCTGCCGTCGGATGAAGACCTGCTGGGTCAGCAGCCGCCGCTGTCGCCGTGCATCCTGGGGGTGTTCCGGGGCACGCCCGTGGGCGAGCGCAGCGTGATGGACGCGGCGGATCACTTCCCGCCATCCATCGTGCTGTACCAGAGGAACCTGGAGCGTTTCGCGCGCACCCGTGAGGAGCTCATCGAACAGATTGGCATCACGGTGATGCACGAAGTCGGTCACCTGATGGGTCTGGATGAAGACGACCTGTGGGAGCGGGGGCTGGACTAGCGCCGTTCTCCCCTGCCCTGATGCGCGCCATGCAAGCATGGACGAGGCTGGGGCTGATGGCGGTGCTGGGCCTTTCGGGCTGTACCGGCGGCGGCAGCGACGAAGAGCCGCGAGTGTGTCCCCAGGTGGTGGTGTTCGCGCGTTCGGACACCGGCACGTGCGAGGCCTACCCGACACCGTGTGACGTGCCGGAAGGCTACGTCGCGTGCTGCGGTGGGCTCTTTGGCGGCTGCGTGACGGACGTGTCCGGGACGAAGTGCGTGGATGATCCGACGGACACGTGCCAGCCCGGGGCGGCCGCGGACTGCCCGGGCATCTGCCAGTAGGCCCGCGTCAGGCGGCGCGCGAGCCCTTGTCCTCGAAGTAGGCGCGGCGGGCGCGGGCGCAGGTGGGGCATTGCCACTGCACAAGCGTCAGGTGGCGCTCGCCCAGGACGACGGCCTCGTGGCGGAGTGAGTCCTGTGGGGCTTCGCTGGTGGCTCCGCAGGCGCAGCGCAGCCGGTTCAGCGTGGACAGCAGCTCCTGCGGGCCGGTGATGGGGATGGCGGACCAGGCGCTGTCACCCTGGTGGTCGGCGTCGAACTTGCGCGCGAAGGCGCGGCGGCGGCCCCAGGCGCGGCCCTTCCGCCAGAGCTCCGCCGGGCCTCCCTGGGCGATGACAAACCAGAGGACGAGGCACGTCGCGATGACACCCAGGAGGAGGGCGACGGCCTCACCGGACGGCGGTGGCGGAGCGCCGCGGCGGGACGTACGGCTCCCGAGCCGGATGTAGTAACCGCGCTGATCCACGGTGGCGCGCACGGCCTTCACGTATTCGGCGATGCGTTCGGGCGGCACGGCGTCCGCTGTGCTGCGGTAGCGGTAGTCGAGCACCAGCGTCTTCCCGTCGGCGCGGGTGTCGGCCTCGAAGTGGAAGGCCGGACCGTCCACGACGTCGTGGTCGGCGCCGTCGTGGAGGGGCTCTCCGGACTTCAGCGTGATGCGGTGGCGGGCGAAGACGGGGTGCTCCACCTCCAGCGGGAAGGCGCGGCGCGAGTAGCTGGGCTCGGAGAGGTATTCGTGGAAGGTGTGGGCGCTGAAGTTCCGGCGGGCGTCGGAGGACCAGAAGTCCTCAATGCGGTAGTGCTCGTGCACGACGAGCACGTTCTTCGCGGTGTCGTCGTCCACCGTCATGGGCTTCGCGACGGAGATCTTCGCGTCCTTCTTCGCGTAGTAGTTGAGGTAGTAGCGGGACACCTCGGACAGTGACGTGCCAGCCAGCATGCGGCGCATGGAGTTGGCGGACCTGCCCGTACGGGTGGTGACGACGTCGAACGTCGCCGGCCCGTCGCGGTTCGCCGCGACGTAGGTCTCATCCACGAACACGGAGGGCTCCGTCAGCGTGGGCGCGGGGATGACGGAGAGCGCTGTCGTGCCGGGGGCGACGATGAGGGCCCGGCCGTAGGGCGGCGGCGCGTAGCTGTCCAGCCCGCCGCGCTCCAGGGTCGATGTGGGATCCACCCACAGCTCGCGGCCGGCCACGGTGGCGTGGACGATGGCGTGGTCGAACGCGTTGGCGGTGGGACGCCAGCCGTCCAACAGCTGCGTGAGGTCCGTGTTCACGAGCGCGGGCTGCGCGTCGATGCCCAGGCCCTTGAGGAGCGCCACCAGCAGCAGCGACTTGTCCTTGCAATCGCCGAAGCGGCGCTGGAGGACCTCTTCGGGCGGATGGGGCTGGTGGGAGTTGGGACCCATCTCGATGCCCAGGTAGCGCACCTCGTCCTGGACGAAGCGCAGCGCGGCGAGGAAGCGCGCCTCGGGCGTGGGCTCCGTGGCGAGCCGGCGGACCTCCTGCTCCACCGCCTTCGAACGCGTGGGCACCTGGAAGAGCGCCGAGGCCCAGCGCGCAACGTCGTTCCAGTCCTTGTACTCGCTGAGCTGGACCCACGGGTAGACGGGCTGCCAGCCGGGGACGTTGTCCTCGGAGCGGACGGCGGGCACGTGGTGGCGCTCCAGGATGATCTCGCGCTCGGCGCCCAGGATCGCCTCCGAGCGCGACAGGCCCGGCGCGGCGAAGTCCCGGACGTAGAGCGAGCGCCCTTCCGGCCACAGCAGCCGGTAGGCGAAGTGGCCCACGGGAAAGGGCTGGCCCACGGGGACGACGTCGGAGAAGCGGCCACCGAAGACGGGGTTCGCGCCTTCGATGGTGTACGCGACCTCCACGGTGTCGCCGACGCGCACGTCGCGCAGGAAGGGCACCACGGAGAGGGTGCCGTTGTAGAGGCGGTTCTGGAGCTCGGTCTCCTGCTGGATGACGCGGGCTTCAGCGGGCTGGAAGAGGTCCTCGCGGTGTCCTTCGCGGATGCGCCAGATGCCGTGGACGGTGAGCTTCTGGTACGTCGGGTCGAAGCGGATCTGGATGTCCGTGACGGGGTCGATGCCCTGCGGCGAGAGGACCTTCCGGGCCGAGTGCAGATAGTGCTCGCGCGAATGGCCAGACACGCGCACCTGTTCCTCCATCAGCAGCCGGGAGACGCTGGTCTCTTCCTCACCCGCGGGCGTCGGGCCGGAGTCCGGAGGAATGGGAAGCGGCTTCACCCACGAGGCGGGAGGGCCGACCCGGAAGGGCAAGGCCGCCGTCGCCGCCCGCGCGGCCCCGGCGCTCAAGGACAGACACAGACACAGCAGCAGGACGGATGCCGGCGGAAGGCCCGGTGCCAGGAGGACGGAACGGAAGATTCGGCGCATGGCGGAAGGGCACGCATCATGAAGCCCGGATGACGCGCCGGGCAAGACGCTCCCTGGGACGGCGAGCGGGCGTCCCGCTTCATTCACCAGTGAAAACCGACATGCGCGCCAGGTCTGGAATTGCCGTGACCCGGGCTAGGGTTTCGGCCGTCAGGTGGGAGTCCAAGGAGGCTTGGAATGGTCAACATGAGGCAGGTCGCGACGCGGCTGAAGAGTGCGCTCCTGGCGGACCCGGAGCGCTTCTACACGAACGAGACGGGAGCCTGGGTGGCGGGGATGCCGGCGCCCCAGGACATCCGGGTGACGACGGGCCGTGAGCCCTTCTGGATCAACCTGGGCTACTGGAAACACGTGGAGAAGGTGGACGACACCAACGTGGAGCGCGTGGGGGAGTTGTTCCGGTCCGCGCAGGCGGAGATGGCGCGCCTGTTGGCGAGGACGGCGAAGCTGGGGCCGGGTGACGCGGTGTTGGACTGCGGCTTCGGGTACGCGGATCAGGACCTGCTGTGGGCGGAGGAGTTCAAGCCCGCGAGCATCGTCGGGGTGAACATCACGCCGAACCAGGTGCGGGTGGGCCGGGAGCGGGTGAAGCTGACGGGGCTGGAGGGCGTGGTCCGGCTGGAGGTGGGCTCCGCGACGGCGCTGCCAGGGGGCGAGGGGGCGTTCGACGTGGTGTTCGCGCTGGAGTCCGCGATGCACTTCCGGACGCGGCAGGACTTCCTGCGCGAGGCCTTCCGGGTGTTGAAGCCGGGAGGCCGGCTGGTGATGGCGGACATGGCGCAGAAGACGGACCGCGAGTCGGATGCGGGCCTGCGGCAGCGGCTGCGCTACCGCTACTGGCGGGGGTTGATTGCCTTTCCGGAGGCGAACGTCTGGTCGACGGAGCGCTACCTGTCGGAGCTGCGGCGGGCGGGGTTCGGGGACGCGAAGGTGGAGTCCATCGCGGACGACGTGTACCCGGCGGTGAACACCGCGATCGTGGCGCTGCGGGGCATGACGCAGTTGGAGCGCAAGCCGGGGAGCACATCGCTGCACCAGGTGCGCGCGGACGTGCACCGCGCGATGCGGATGACGCCGGAGCAGCGCCAGTGGACCGCGCTGTTCAACTGCGACGAGTACGCCGTGGTCTCCGCGCGCAAGCCGTGACCGTGGTTGACGGACCGGGGCGGAGCGGCGGTAATCGCCCTCGGTAGGGCCTCCGGACCTGGTGGCCGGCCCGGTCTTCAAAACCGGTGAGGGGCTGCGAGAGCAGTCCCTGGCGAGTTCGATTCCCGTGCCCTACCGCCACTTACGCAGCTTCAACCGCCCTGGCTGCCGCGGATAAGGTACGAATCTTGGTACGGAGTTGGTACCGATTTGCCGGTGCCCGGCTGCCCTCTGTACCAGGGCGGCATGACCAAGAAAGTCCGCCTGTCCTACGAGTTTTCCGCAGTTCAGCACGCCATTCAGTGTGCTCAGTTCCTCGCCATGCTCCTCCGCGATGACGGGATGCCCAACCCCGAGTACGCCCAGGCTACGCCAGGGGCCGTGGTTGGCATCCTCATCTTGGTCGAGGAGCGGTTGACTCTCTTGCACCGGGCTTTAGAGGGCAATGCGAACCCGGCCGTGCTCCATGCGCTTCATAACGAAGCAGAGGATGAACGTGATAGCGGCCAGGGCATTGTTCTTCAGGGGTGGACCGAAGGCCCGACGCACGCACCATAGAGAGAGGAGTCCAATTTGCCCCAGGCCTTGAATGCAGGCAGGGAAACAACTCCCGATCCTAGTTGATGCCCGAGCCATAGCGGTGATGGACTTGGCATCACCATGACCCTTCCCTGGGGCACTCCGGCGCTCATCGCAGTTCCTGGCACCCGGCTCCCTTCCCTTAGTCCATCCGGGGGGGGCAAGCCGGTGTGCATATCGGGTGGTGGAACTGCCCCCTTGATTGCCTTTGCGGCGAAAATGTCACTATCTACATCCAGCGGGGTCAATCACGGCGTACAGATGTCTTTACCCCACTTCCCAGCCACCTAACAAGCACCTGAAGCGCTACGCATAAGGCACCCATCACCCAAAGGAATCCCCAGTGACCAAAATAATTTCTTGCGTCAACCTCAAAGGAGGCGTTGGAAAAACCACTCTAGCCGTAAATTTCGCAGCCTACTGTGGCGGCGAAAATCTCAAGACGCTACTCATTGATCTTGATCCTCAGACAAACGCTACATTCTCATGCCTAACCATTGATGAATGGAAGACGCACGCCAAGACGCATGGTTCTGTTGCCGACCTACTTGGCGCTCGCAACCACACCAGCGCAGAAGGCACCAAAAAAGAGGCCAAGTCCGTCATAAAGAAGGACGTTTTCCCAAATGTGGACCTCATCCCGTCGCATCTAGATCTGTTTACTGTCGATCTGGATTTAGCCGGAGTCGCTGGGCGTGAACGACGTCTCAAAAAAGCCATCAAACCGATTCAAGATCAATACGACATCATCGTTTGCGACTGCCCTCCAAATCTCACAATTCCGACACAGAACTCACTGGCCGTAAGCACTCACTATGTCGTCCCAATTTCCCCAGACTATCTTTCAACCATTGGCGTAGGCATCCTGCTAAGCAGAATAAAGACGCTTTCAGAAGACCTGGACAACGAGCCGGAGCACGCAGGCATAGTCATCTCGCGAGTCGGGAGGTATGCCATCCATCGCGAAGAGACAGTTGCCGCAATGCGACAAATATTCAAGAAGGACGTTCTATCCACCGTAATACACGACCGCGTAGCCGTGTCTGAAGCAACAGCAAAACAGAAGTCGGTCTTCGACTGGACTAACGAACAGGCCAAGGACGAGTTCAGGTCCGCATCGAAGGAAATCCTCAAGCGCATTGGAATCACAAAATGATGTCCCACGACCTCGCTTCTGCCCTCCAGTTTTTGGCCAAGGCACTCAGGGCTGCGCCTAATGTTGAAATCAGCCAGCTGGATTTCTCAAAGCAGAAAGACCGCATCATGACCAGCCAAGGTTTGGCGCTAAACCTGTCAACCTTGGCCGAACTGTCGCGAATTGAGCGACAGCAATGGGCATCACTAATTGAAGAATATCAATTCCCCATCGAGATACGCACTCGGGATGCCTCACGGGATATTCTCGGAAAGCTTCTCCGATATCTGGAAGAAAACGCTGAAGCACGCGAGAAACTAAAGAAGTCAGCTACTCGCGGACCTGCTCAAGCCTCGCCCGAAGTCATGCGCGCTCTAACCTCACTGCTAGATCCCGATGAGTGACCTGCTCGACGAAATCGATCACAACTTCGCTCAGTTCTCCAAGGCATGGAAGGATGGCCTCGAAAAGTCAATCATCTCCCTCGACACTCAATTCGACAGATTTCGCAAGAACTACAGGCGAATCACATCGCTCAATGCTTGGCGCGAAGACATCATCCTGCAAAAAATCAGCGAAGAAGCGAGCCTATTCTTTCTAGAGGCACAGAACGATGCGCTTGTCTCACATGCCCTGGCGCGCATGGGGTCATGGCGCTCCTCATTGAAGGCACTGCGCAGTTGCATCGAAAACGTCTTCTACTGCCTTTACTACAGTGACCATCCGGTTGAGTTTCGCCAGTGGGAGGAAGGCAGCCACAGGCTCCAATTCTCGGAGCTTCTTGCCTATTTTAGCGCGCATCCCGACATCAAAAATATTCCAGACGACCTATCAGCACTGCCTACTCTCAAAACAGAATACGGGACTCTTTCCAAGGCGGTTCATGGTTCTGCCAAAATCTTTCGCATGACCAAGGGAACCGACTCGACAGTCCTGTGGAATGCCGACATGCCCAGCCTCGGAGCGTGGCAGACCAGAGAGATTGCAGTTCTGTCTGCCTTGAATCTCTTCCTTCTGGGCTTCTTTCAAAGGCATCTACAAGGAACAAGTTACCCTGGCCTTCGTGCTGCTGTATCCCTAACCCTCCCCGATAAACTACTCCCTAAAGTTCAATCTGGCCTAGGCATTCACCTTCCCAAAGTGTAAATTCATCGTCAGCATCCACGCGGCTGAGACAGCTTGCCGGTGCGCGCAGACACCAGATTCTTTGCCAAATTCCTATGTGGACCGAAATCTGATGCCCAACATGGTGCTGCGCGGTGGATGCGCTACCGGCGTAGCGCGCACCAGAATCCGGCCATCGCGCGTACCATCAAAGAAAAGGCGGAACTCACGGGACGGCGACAAGAAACCTCGCGACTGTAAGCAAAGCGCTCCTTCCAAAAGCTCGTGGAGGCCTCATAATCTCTCCAATGCTCAGCAGCGAGGCCATGACCGTGAAGTAGTCTTCGCGATCAAATCCTTCACTGTGGACGATATTGTTATTGCACCGGAAGCGCAGGAAGCTGCGGCCGCACTCGTGCGCTATGATGCCCTCCCATGCCAAGCATCAAAGGAAAGTCTCCGATCAGGGGCAGTCCGCGCGTATTGTCGATTGAGTCGGACGGCGATCCGAACTGGCTTCGCGTCCGGATCCGTCCACCGAGTCCACAAGTAGGAACGGGCTGGACGATTCGAGTCCGCAAAGCCCATTTAAAGAACTTCATCAAGAGTCTCCAACAGTCCTTGCTCGGCCCATGATGAAGGAGCGTGATGGTAGGTCCGGATCGTACTTTAGATGAACGCACGCAGGAGGAACTCCACAGACCCGCGACATTCCCCGCTCCAGAGGGAAATCGGCCTCCCCTCAAGCCCAACGGGTACTTGGCTGCTCGAGGTAGTGCGGCTTCAGAACAAGTGAGGGGTGCTGAGAGAAGTCCGTGGCGAGTTCATTCCCTCGCTTACCGCCAATTCCTCTCCAGCCCCTCTGCGGGACACGAAAACGCCTCTCAAGCCGCAATGGCAAGCAACACACCGACGGGTAGGAACCGCTCGCCCAGGACCGCCGCGTATCGCAGCAACATCGTGGGGTTCTTCACGGCAATTGACAAACACTCTCCCCAGCGCCCGGCGTGCAGGGGTTCGCGGAAGCGGGCATCCACCAGTTCGTCCCGCTTGCGCCTCCGGTAGCTTTCCAACGCCTCGACGATTTCGCCGTGGGTCTTCGCATCCATGTCTTGGATGAGCGCGTCCGTCATCTCAAGGATTTGAGAAAGACATCTCACGGGGCTGGCGATGAGGGAGTCCCTTCGGGCCCGGTAGAAATACAGGGCCTCGTGCGACACCACCATCCTGGCGGAGGCCAGCAGGCAGCGGAGCAACATCTCGAAGTCCTCGCCGGCCCGGAAGGCGGGGTTGTAGCGGACTCCGCTCGCCGTGAGGAATTCGCGGCGGAAGAGGGGCTTCAGGATGCCGAAGTCATCCGTTGCCATCTTCAGCGCGGAGACCTCGAACGGACTGTCAATGCGCCCCAACCGCTCGGCGTGCACCGTGAAGAGCGTGGACTCCGGCTCGTGCGTCCCCTCCCCTACGAGCAACAGGTCGTCACAGACGATGTCCGCCTGGCGCTCCTCCGCCAGCGCCAACAACGTATCCGTCCGGCGAGCGACGTGACCGAGCCTATTGCAGAGGGACGGGGACCGTGCTCGGCGGTGGTCGCGAGCCTGTGAGAGAGCGGGCTGACGGGGCGGACCTGAGCAGGGGGGCTCAGGACGAATCGGCGGCGCGAAGGCGCTTCCACTCGTGCGGCAGCAGCTCTCCGATGCGGGCGTTCGGGTGCGTCTGGACGCGCAGCAGCACGTCGGCCAGGTACTCCTCGGGATTGACG
>NZ_RAWE01000180.1 GCF_003611695.1 Corallococcus carmarthensis
GGTGGGTGGCAAGGTCGGTGGGCAGGGCAAGGCGCCGCCCATCTATTCTCCGCGCGAGGTGATGAAGCTGCCGGTGCTGCTGTCCGGCAAGCCGGAGTATCCGCGCCGCGCCCGCGAGGACGGCATCACCGGCGTGGTGATGGTGATGGTGGTCATTGGCACGGACGGCTCGGTGGAGCCGGGCTCGCCGCGCATCCAGCGCTCGGTGCCGGGCCTGGACGAGGCCGCGCTCGAGTCCGTGGCGGGCTGGCGCTTCTCGCCGGCCCTGGGGCATGACGGCGCGCCGGTGCGCGTCAAGGTCGTGATCCCCGTGAAGTTCGCTCTCAGGTAGTTCCTTCCCGGTCGCGCAGACGCCTTCATGAATCCCAAGCTCCGCTCGGTTCTCTTCTGGATCCACCTGGTCTGCGGCCTCATCGTGGGGCTCGTCGTCGGGGTGATGTCGTTCACGGGCGCGGCGATCGCGTTCGAATCACAGATCGTCGACTGGGCGGACCGCGATGCCCGCCACGCGGCGCTTCCCGCGCAGGGGACGCCTCGGCTGACGCTGGAGGAGATGCTCGCGAAGGTGAAGGAGGCGAAGCCGGCCGTGCCGCCTTCCGGCGTGACGGTGTACCCGGAGGCGGACAGCATGGTGTCGGTGGCCCTGGGCCGCGGCACCGCCGTGTACGTCCACCCCTTCACCGGCGAGGTGCGTGAGCAGGGCGCGCAGGGCTGGCGCAAGTTCTTCCACACGATGGAGGAGCTGCACCGCTGGCTCGCGGCGTCGGGTGACAACCGCGCAGTGGGCAAGGCCATCACGGGCGTGAGCAACCTGGCGTTCCTGTTCCTGGGCATCACGGGTTTGTTCCTGTGGTGGCCGCGCAAGTGGAAGCTGCGCGCCATGCGGCCCACGCTGTGGTTCCGCCGGGGCCTGAAGGGCAAGGCGCGCGACTTCAACTGGCACAACGTCATCGGCTTCTGGTCGCTGCCCGTGTTGGTGGTGCTGACGGTGTCCGGCGCGGTGATCTCCTACAAGTGGGCGTCGAACCTCGCGTTCACGATCACCGGCAACGAGCCGCCGCCAGCGCAGGGCCCCATCGCCGCGGCTCCGGTGCCCGTGCCCACGCCCGCGCCGGGGACGAAGCCCCAGCCGCTGGATGCGCAGTTCGCCACGGTGATGAGTCAGTCCCAGGCCTGGGAGACCATCACCCTGCGGCTGGCCACGCCTCCTGGCGCTGGCGGGAATCAGGGCGGCCGTGGCGAAGGCGCTCCGCGCGGTGAAGGCGGCCGTGGCGACGGTGCCCCGCGTGGCGAAGGTGGCCGGGGCGAAGGCGCTCCGCGTGGCGAAGGCGGCCGTGGCGAAGGCGCTCCGCGTGGCGAAGGCGGCCGTGGCGAAGGCGCTCCTCGCGAAGGCGGTCCACGCGCTGAAGGTGCTCCGCGCGGCGAAGGCAGCCCCAAGGCCGAAGGTTTCGTGCGAGGCGAGGGTGATCGAGGCCAGGGACGCGGCGGTCCGGGCGGTGCGGGGAAGGGAGGCCCGCAGGCCAGCGCCTTCACCGTGCGCGAGGTCGAGCGCTGGCCGCTCTTCGCCACCGTCGCGGTGTCGGTGGATCCGTTCACGGCCCAGCCCCTGAAGACGGAGGCCTACGCGGACTTCAACAGCGGCCGGAAGCTGCGCACCTGGCTGCGCTTCCTCCACACCGGCGAGGCCTTCGGCTGGTTCGGCCAGCTCATCGCGGCGCTCGCGTCCTTCGGCGCCGTGTTCCTCGTCTATACGGGCTACGCGCTCTCCTGGCGGCGGTTCGTCCCACGCCGCCGGACCCAGCCCGCGGCGACCGCCGCGCCGGCGGCCCCGCCCACGGAATCCGAAACACACGCCGCCTGAATCACGCCGCTCCAATTCCAGACATCCCCGGGGCCCGGACCGCGAGAGCGGATCCGGGCTTTTTTATTTTCACGCCCAGGCGTGTCGCATTCGTCTCTCTGATGTGAATCAGTGACTTGAGCGCTGACCTTCGCCACGACCCCATCCAGGTCCGGGAAGAAATTTCTTGTAACGCCAATCCAGGTCCTGCATATGAGAATCATTCTCATTTAGTCAGCAGCTTCTTCCCGAGGGACCCGTGTCCACAGCCAAGCCCGGTCGTTCTGCAATCCGCTCATCGAATGGCAACCCTGGAGGCGTGCGCGGCGCGCTCTGGCCCTGGGGGCCCGCGGCCGTGGGGCTCGCCTCGGCGCTCGCGGCGGGTGGCGCGGTGGCGCAGGAGACGCCGGTGACGGGCGAGACCGCGGCGCCGGTGCAGGAGTCCCGCCCCGCGGAGACCCCGCCCGTGGGCCAGGAGGCTCCCTCGCCCGAGCGCACGCCGGAGTCCGCGCCCACCCCGGGTGCCCCGGCGACGACGGCGGCGCAGGCCGGCCAGGACGACGCCTATGTGTTGCCGGAAGTGTCCGTGGAGGGCGAGACGGCGAAGTACAACGTGACCGAGCCCAGCCTGGCGCGCCTGCCCCGGCCGCTGGTGGACACGCCGCAGACCATCACGGTGGTGCCCGAGCGGGTCATGGAGGAGCAGCAGGCGACGACGCTGCGCGATGCCCTGCGCAACGTGTCCGGCATCACGGTGACGGCGGGGGAGGGTGGCCGCCAGGGCGACTCCTTCTCGCTGCGCGGCTTCTCCGCCCAGACGGACACGCTGCGCGACGGCGTGCGTGACCTGGGCTGGTTCACCCGCGACACGTTCAACCTGGAGGGCGTGGAGGTCTACTTCGGCCCGTCGTCGGTGCTGTTCGGCCGCGGCTCCACCGGTGGCGCCATCAACCTGGTGACGAAGAAGGCGCGCAAGGGCTCCTTCCAGGACCTGCGCCTGTCGGGCGGCACGTCGCCGTCCGGCCGCATCGAGGCGG
This sequence comes from Corallococcus carmarthensis, assembly GCF_003611695.1. Classification (GTDB taxonomy): domain Bacteria; phylum Myxococcota; class Myxococcia; order Myxococcales; family Myxococcaceae; genus Corallococcus; species Corallococcus carmarthensis. The sequence continues at coordinate 2,878 of NZ_RAWE01000180.1, forward strand.
ACATCAACCAGGAGATCTCCGACAGCATCCAGTTCCGCGTGAGCGCCGCGGGGCAGCTGGCGGGCGTCGCCGGCCGTGACGTCGTCACGAAGAACCGCGCGGGCATCGCGCCGTCCGCGCGCTTCCAGCTGGCGCCGAAGGTGGCCCTGGAAGTCGACTACTTCTACCAGCACGAGGACAGCGTGCCGGACTACGGCCAGCCGTACTTCAACGGCTACCCCGTCGCCATCACGCTGGACGTGCCCCGGGAGAACTTCTACGGCGTGAAGGACAGCGACGTGGAGCTCGTGAACGTGCACATCGGCTCGGCGCGCCTGCTGGCGGACCTGGGCGACACGTTCCGCCTGACGAACACGCTGCGCTACGGCGGCGTGGACCGCTTCGCCCGGCCCACCGCGCCGCGTGGCCTGACGCCGGCCGCGGCGCCCACCACCATCGGCCGCCAGCGCTTCGAGACGTCCGCTGAAAACACCTACTTCGCGGACCAGCTGGACGTGCGCGGCGTGTTCAGCACGGGCTTCCTCAAGCACAGCACCAACGTGGGCCTGGACATCTCCCGCGAGCAGCGGGAGCTGGGGCGCGTCAACCTCACCGTGGCGGGCGGCAACCTGCCGGCGGACCTGTTCGAGCCGGACAACACCCCGGACCTGTCCGGGGTGGCCCGCGTCCCGGGCGCCACCAACTACAGCCGCCAGTGGAACCTGGGCGCGTACGCGTCGGATCAGATCCAGGTGAGCAAGTACGTGGAGGTCCTGGGCACCCTGCGCCTGGACAACCTGCACAGCGACTACGAGACCAAGGCCGCGAACGGTGACGTGGCGGCCTTCGAGCAGGAGAACAGCCTGTTCAACTGGCGCGTGGGCCTGGTGCTCCACCCGGCGGAGAACACCAGCGTGTACGGCATGTACGGCACGTCCACGAACCCGAGCGCGGAGCTGGCCACGCTGGCCAACGACACCGTCACGCTGGATCCGGAGAAGAACGAGACCTTCGAGATCGGCGCCAAGTCCGACCTCATCACGGAGCGCCTGAGCGTCAACGCCGCCGTCTTCCGCACCAACAAGAAGAACGCGCGCGTGCCCAACTCGGATCCGGATGGCCCGCCCACCGTGCTGGAGGGCAAGCAGCGCGTGCAGGGCTACGCCGTCGGGGTCGCCGGTTCGCCGGTGCGCGGCTGGAACGTCTTCGCCAACTACACGTTCCTGGACGCGAGCATCCAGGAGCACACCAACGACTTCCTGGAGGGCCAGCGCCTGGTGAACACGCCCAAGCGCAGCCTGTCGCTGTGGACCACGTACGCCATCCTGGACACCCTGTCCGTGGGCGGCGGCGCCACCTACCAGGACGTGGCGACGGTGAACAACCCGGCCAACGCGACGGTGCTGCTCAGCAAGGTGCCCAACTACTGGCGCTTCGACGCGTTCGCGTCCTACACGCTCAAGAAGGTGGACCTGCAGCTCAACGTCTACAACCTGACCGACAAGCTCTACTACGACGCGTACTACGGCGGTCAGGCCGTGCCGGCGGAGGGGGTTTCCGCCCTGCTGTCCGCGCACGTGCGGTTCTAGTCGCGCGCTGTTCCCGCCGGGCGTAGGAGGACGTTCATCATGATGGTGCACATCCCGCAGGTCCTCACGCCCGAGCAGGTGGCCCACTGCCGCGCCGTCTTCCAGAAGGCGGCGTGGGAGGACGGCCGGACCACCGCCGGCAGGCAGTCCGCGCAGGTGAAGAAGAACCTCCAGCTGCCCGAAGGCAGCCCCGCCGCGCGGGAGCTGGGGGACCTGGTGCTGGCCGGCCTGGAGAAGAGCCCGCTGTTCATCTCCGCCGTGCTGCCCCAGCGCGTCTTCCCGCCGCTGTTCAACCGCTACGAGCCGGGCATGGACTTCGGCTCGCACGTGGACAACGCCATCCGGCCCCTCCTGGGCACGGCCCAGCGCATCCGCACGGACGTGTCCGCCACGCTCTTCCTCAGCGACCCGGACAGCTACGACGGCGGCGAGCTGGTGGTGGAGGACACCTACGGCAACCACTCGGCGAAGCTGCCCGCGGGGGATCTCATCGTCTACCCGTCCACCAGCCTGCACCACGTCACGCCGGTGACGCGCGGCGTGCGGCTGGCGTCGTTCTTCTGGGTGCAGAGCATGATCCGCGACGCGGGTCAGCGCTCGCTGCTCTTCGACATGGACACGTCCATCATGCAGCTCACGCGCGAGGTGCCCAAGAGCCCCGCGCTGGTGATGCTCACGGGCGTGTACCACAACCTCCTGCGCCAGTGGGCGGAGCCCTAGCCGCTACTCCGGCGTGACGTGCAGGGTGAGCACCGGGCACACCGCGTGGCCCACCACCTTCTGCGCCACGCTGCCCAGCAGCATGCGGGTGAGCCCCTTGCGCTGGTGGGTGCCCATCACGATGAGGTCGTACTTCCCGCGCTCGGCCTCCTCCAGCACCACGTTGCCCGCCTCGCCAATCACCACGCGGTGGGACAGCGCCACCGGCGCGCTGCCGTCCACGGAGCGCAGCAGCTTCTCCAGGTCCTTGCCCGCGGTGTCGCGCGCCATGCCCTCCAGGGAGTTGGCGTCCCAGCCGGGCGAGGCCACCAGCAGGTCCGGCGCCACGTACTGCGGCGGCTCCCACGCGTGGATGACGTCCACCGTCGCCCCGAAGGGCCGGGCGAGTTGCAGCGCGTAGTCCACGACGGAGCGGGAACCGTCCTTCAGGTCCACCGGCACGAGGATGCGGGAAGGGCCAGCCATGGGAGTCCTCCTGTGGAAACAACCAATGAGTAACGCCCACTCACCGTGAGGGCAAGCAGGCGTTCAGGGAGTGCCGAGCAGCGGGGCGGGCACGCAGGGCCACCCGCGCATGGACACCTTCGTGTCCGAGGTCCTGCCCCCATATGCGCCCTCCCATCGACAACGGTACCGTGCTCATCATCGGCGCTGCTGGCGGCATCGGCCGCGAGCTTGCCCGGCTGCTCTCCCCACGGGTGAGAACCCTGGTGCTCGTCGCGCGCGACGTGGATGACCTGGGGGCCCTGCGGGAGGAACTGCTCGCCCGGAATCCCACCCTGGGGCTGATGATCCGCGCCTGCCGGTTGGATGATCCGCGCGCCGTGGACGCGCTCTTCGACCACCTGGAGCGCAACTACGTCCGCGTGGACGTGCTCATCAACAACGCGGACTACGCCTCCAGCGGGATGTACGCGGAGGAGCGCTGGAAGCGCATCGAGGAGCTGGTGCAGGCGAACGTGCTGGCCCCGGCCATGATCACCCACCGCCTGCTGCGTCCCATGCTGGAGCGCGGGCGGGGCGGCATCCTCACCGTGGGCTCGGGCGCGGCGCGCCTCTTCCTTCCGGGGGCGGTGGCGTTCGCCGCCACGCAGCGCTTCCTGGACGGCTTCAGTGAGTCCCTGCGGCTGGAGCTGAAGGCCGCGGGCATCCCCGTCACCTTCGTGGCCGCGGGCCCGCTGGCGCTGGAACCGCGCCTGGAGAGCGAGGTGACGCCGTTCTTCGAACTGTCCCTGCGCCAGTGCGCCCGCGAGGCCCTGGAGGGCTTCGAGCGGGGCGAGGCGCTGGTGTACCCGGGCCTGGGACACCGGTGGGTGATGCGGCTGCTCCGCTTCCTGCCGCGCTCCTTCAAGCGGGGCCTGGGGCGGCTGGCGCTGGGCGGGCTCAAGCGGACGCTGCTCTTGAATCCGTCCCGGCCCGAAACGAACGCGCCCCCCCAGCCGGTGCTGCTGGCCAGGGGGGAGCCTTCTTCCGCGAGGTGACGGCCTACAGGCCGATTTCGGCGAGGCGCGCCTTCACACGCGTGGCCTTCACGCCGGTGTTGGCCGTGCCGCGGCCCTGCGAGTTGCCGCCGATGCCGATGTGGTGCAGCGCCACCACCTGGTTCGTGGACGTGGAGATGACGGGCGAGCCGGACGAGCCGCCCAGCGTGTCCGCGTCGTAGGAGATGTCCGTGGTGCTGTAGTTGCCGTTGAGCACCTTGCCCGGTGAGGACTTCTTCGTCGGCACGCAGGAGCTGTCCGTGTAGTAGTCGCAGTTCTGGTTCACGACGTACACGGTGGCGCTCGTCGCCGCGTTGGTGCTGGAGACGGTGAGGAAGCCGTACACCTGGCCGGGCAGCTGGCCGTTGACGGCCGAGCAGCGCAGCGCCGTCATGTCGTCACCGCTCCACGTCTTGATGAACGTGGCGCACGGGTACCAGACGCGCGAAGCGGACGCGACGCCGTCCTCGTAGTTGAACGACACGCGCGCGCCCACCGCGTCCGCGCTGCTGCCGATGCAGTGGTTGTTGGTGATGATGACGTCGTTGGACACCAGCCACGCCGTGCAGCGGCTGCCCACCGCGGGGATGGAGAGGTAGCCCACCGCCAGGGACTTCGTGCGCTGCGTGCCCGAAAGGGACGTGGCGCTCACCCAGTTCAGCGTGCCCACGATGACGTTGGACTCCTGCGACGCCAGCTCCGCGTCCGGCACGTCCATGGGCTCCACGGAACCACACGCCGTCAGGCCCATCACCAGCATCGCACCCACGAGCTTCTTCGCGGCCATCACTGAGTCTCCCCCCGCGCGGCATTGCGCGGCGCGGGAGCCCTAGGCACGCCCCGTGCCAGAGCCCCCGTCAGAGGAGGCCCGGCCTGGAACGGGAGCACGGGTGGTGCGTGGATGCTCCGTGCAATCCGGTTGCGTTTGTAAAGAAACGTCACATTCCCCGGCGAATCCCCAACCATCCCGGGTGGTTGCGAGGATTTCCGGGAGTGCCGCTTTTGCGGACATGCGGGGGCCGCCCCTGTCCCAGGCGGAGACAGGGGCGGGGCGGGCGGAATTCTCAGCCGATGATCATGTCCTCGCGCTCGAGGGTGCCTTCCTCGAAGCGGCGGAGGTTGAAGCGGGTGAAGAGCTCGTCGGAGGCGCCGGTGGTCATCCACTGGGCCATCCGCTCCGCGACGGCGGGGGCCATCATGAAGCCGTGGCCCACGAAGCCGGACATCTGGAGCAGGTTGTCCAGGCCCGGGGTGCGGCCGAGGATGGGGTTGTTGTCCGGGGTGACGTCGTAGAGGCCGCCCCACTGGCGCAGCACCTTCACCTGGCCCACGTGCGGCAGCTGCTCCGTGAGGGCGCGGGCGAAGCGCGACACGAAGCGCAGGGTGCTGCCCATGTTGGGGCCGGAGGGTTCCTTCGGGTCGCCCATGCCGCCCACGATTTCGCCGCGCATGGACTGGCTGAAGTACAGGCCCGTGTCGAGCACCGACACCAGCGGCGACAGGAAGGGCTTGAGCGGTTCGGTGCTGAGGATTTCGTGGCGGTGCGGCTCGTTGGGGAGCGCCACGTCCGCCAGCTTCGCCACCTGCGGGCTCCACGCGCCGGAGGCGAGCACGACGGTGTCGCAGGCGATGTCGCCCCGGTCCGTCTTCACCTTGCGCACCTGGCCGTTGCTCGTCTCGAAGCCGAGGACGTTGGTGTACGTCTCCACCTTCACGCCGCGCTTCACGCTGCCCTGCGCGTAGCCCCACAGGAAGGCCCAGGGGAAGATGACGCCGTCCTCCGGGTTGTAGGCCGCCGTCACGCAGTCCTTCAGCGTGAGGCCCGGGACGATGTCGCGCGCCGCGTCCGCGGTGATGATGCGCGTGGGCACACCGTACTTGTTGTGCAGGACGGCGTTGCGCTCCAGCCGGTACGCGGTGTCCTTGCGCTTGGCCAGGAAGAGGTATCCGCCCTGGCGCAGCCACACGTTGACACCCAGGTCGCGCGCGAAGCCCTTCATCAAGTCGATGGAGCGCTTGGCCAGTTCGATCAGCGCCGGGGTGCCCCACTGCATGCGCACGCCGCCGCCGTTGCGGCCGGACGCGCCCGCGCACAGGTAGCCGCGCTCCAGCACCACGACGTCCGTCTCTCCGCGCAGCGCCAGGTTGTACGCCAGCGACAGGCCCATGATGCCGCCGCCGATGATGACCACCTTCGCCTTCTGCGGCACCGGTCCTACCGGGCGCAGCGCGGACGGGAAGTGCTCCAGTTCCTGGGGCACGCCGCCCACGGGCGGGACGGCTTCGTCCACGGGGGCGCTGGCCAAGAGGCGCAGCTCCGTGGGGTACAGCGGCGGGCGGGGCGTGAAGGGCACCACGCCCTCCGGCTTGAGCGCCGGGGCCTTCTGCTTGAGCAGCGCGGCCACCGCGGCGTGGCAGCTCTTGCCCTGGCAGATGCCGGTGCCGAAGCCCGTGTAGCGCTTCACCGACTCCACGTCGTGGTAGCCGCGCTCGATGGCGTGCTCCACGTCCGTGACCGTGACGTCCTCGCAGGTGCAGACGAGCGCCTTGCTCATGACAGCCCTCCCAGCAGCGCCTGCGCCGCGCGTGCGCCCATGGCCGCGGCGTCCTTCGCCGAGCCCGGCTTCGCCACGTCCCCCGCGACGAACACGTCCGCCGCCTGCGTGCGTCCGTCCGCGTCCGCCTCGACTCGGAAATGGCCCGCATCCGGGTCGAACTCCACCTTCGCGCCGCCCTGGCGCGCCAGTTCGAAGCCCGGCGACACCGGCACCGATACGACGATGGCGTCGCACGACACCTTCTGCTTGCGGCCGCCCTGGGGCGTGAAGCTCAGCGCCGTCACACCGCGCAGGCCGTGGCCCTTGAGCCCGTCACCGAGCGTGGCCTTGGGGTGCGCGTTCGCGGGCAGCGGGCCCTTCAGGTCCACCACCGCCGCCACCTCCACGCCGCGCTGGGTGAACAGGTGCGCCAGCGCGTGCAGCTCCGGGCCGTGGCCCACCAGCGTCGCGACCTGGGGGGCCACGTCATGGCGGCGCAACAGCAGGCTCGCCGCGCGGCCCGCGATGACGCCGGGCAGGTCGTTGTTTTCGAAGGGGAGGGTGGGGGGATGGCCGCCCACCGTGAGCAGGAAGCGCTTCGCGTAGACCTTGAGCAGCCGCAGGTTCGCCGCCTCCTGCGACGCCACCGCCAGGTAGCGGCCGTGCTCGTCGTCATACAGGCCGATGACGGTGGCCTTGCGCAGCACGCTGCCCTGCGGGAACGCGGTGGCCTCCGGCACGAAGGGCGCGCCGTCCTCCGGGGCGCCGTGGGCCAGCCGTCCGCCCAGGGTGGCGTCGCGCTCGAAGAGCATGAAGGGCACGCCCTGGCCGGACAGCACCCGCGCCGCCTCCAGGCCCGCCGCGCCGCCGCCCACCACCGCGACGGAGGTGTGGAAGGTGCGCGGGGGCAGGGGCTCCGGGCCCGCTTCCTTGGGCAACAGGCCCAGGCCGGCCAGCTGCCGGGCCACGCGCGCCATCACGTCCTCCGCCACCGGCACGCCCGCGAACATCTCGTGGTGATCCAGGCGCTTGGGGAAGAACCAGTCGATGGTCTCGAAGATGTCCACCTTCGCGGACGGGTACGCGTTCTGCCGCTCCAGCCGCATGCCCTCCTTCGCGGGGGTGCGGCAGGTGTAGACGTTGGGCAGTCCGTCCACGCGCATGAGGCAGTGCGAGCAGGCCGCGGCGAAGCAGTACGGCCCGCGCGGGCGGTGGTACTTCACGGAGCGGGAGAGGACGTTCTCGCCCGCGGCGATGAGGGAGCACGCCACCGGTTCGCCTTCGATGGCGGGGATGCTCTCGCCCTCGAGGTCCACGGTGATGGCCCTGCCGCGCGGGGTTGCGTCTGGGAGGCGTCGCATGGGTGCCGCGCAAAATGGCGCACCGGACGGAGGCGGTCAAAGCCTGTCAACGGCCGCACGCCCGCAGGCAACACCCGCTTCCGACAGCGCAGGTGATGGCGCGCGAGCGTGGGGCTTGTTGGAGAAGGAAAAGCCCCACTCCCGGTACGCTCGGGAGCGGGGCTTCATGATGCGGTGTGGCATTCCCTGGCGGCCGTGAGGCCGGGTGCGTCAAACCGGGTTCTCGCTCCGGGGGAAGATGGGCTCCGGCATGCCCCGGCCGCGGTAGCCGAACCGGGTGCGGATGACCGCGCCGAAGGCCAGCGGGTTGAGGATGAGGTTGAGCAGCACGCCCACCACCGGGATGTGGCTGATGAGCAGGATGATGCCCAGCCCCAGGGCGAGCACCACCGCCTGCGTCTTGCGGCCGCGCATCACCGGCAACCGCGTGCCCAGCTCGCTGGCGATGGCCGCGTAGCCCAGCGCCGTGCCCAGCATGGAGGCGACCAGGAGGGCGAACGCCACCGGGATGCCGATGAGCGTGATGCACAGGACGATGGTCAGCGGGATGAGGGCCGCCGCGCCGACGAGGCCCACCCAGAAGTTGCGGGCGGGGTTGGCGCGGATCTCATCGCCCAGCTCCTTCATGCGCGTGGGGAAGAACATCTGCCCCAGGAAGCCCAGGCCGAAGAGGAGCGCGAACTGGAGGATGAAGGACGCCAGGCCGCCGCCTCCCCTGTCATGGTCGTCATCGTCGTCGGCATCGGCGTCCGCCGAGGCCGCGTCGTGGCTCTGCACGTCCTGCATGCCGCGCTTGATCTCACCCGCCACCATGCGGCCCAGGCCCGCGCCGCCAAAGGACTCCAGGCTGCCCTCCACCAGGGCGCCGTCCGCCTTCTGCACCTGGCCGCCGAAGGCGGACACGTCGCCTTCCACCTGCGCGTTGGGCCCCAGGATGACGTTGCCGCCGAAGGCGTGCGCGTCCCCCTCCACGTGGCCTTGAATCTCCAGGTTGCCGCCGAAGGCGACAGCGTCGTCCTCCACGGTGCCCTTCACGATGAGGTTGCCGCCGTAGACGACGGCGCTCTCCACGGACTCGCCTTCCTTCACCTCCAGGTTCTGTCCGCGCGCCACCACGTCCCGGGCGCCGCGCTTGCCCTTCTTGTGCTTGAAGCTGTCGCGGAAGCTGCGGATCTCCTCGCGGACGCGCTCCTTGGCGGCCTCGGCCTCTTCCTTCGCGGCCTGCTTGGCCTCCTCGCGGGCCCGCTTCGCCTCTTCACGGGCCTCCTCGCGGGCCTGGGCGATCTCCTCCGGCGTCGCGTCCTCGTCCAGGGCGGGCGGCGCGGGAGGGGCCGGCGGCGTGGCGGCGATGACGGGCGGAGCGACGGGAGCGGCCGGCGGCGCGGGCGGAGTGGCGGCCGGGCTCATGCCGGACTCCTTCTCCTTCGCGGTGAGCGGGCGCAGGGTGAAGATGGAGCCGTCCTGCTCCAGGTGGAGCGAGTAGGCGCGGGCCACCGTGCGCAGGGCCTGCTCGGCGCTGATGCCGCGCAGCCGGACCTCCGCGGGGGTGTCCAGGTCGCCGGTGACGACCAGGTTCAGGCCGCCCTTCTCCGCGATGGTCTTGAGCGCGTCACGCAGGGAGCCGCGGAAGCTCACGTCGATGGTGCGGGCCGGAGCGGTGGCCGCGGCGGGGGCCGGGGCGCCTTCCGCGAGCGCCAGGGGGGCGCCGAGGAGGAGGGTCGGAAGCAACAGGCGGGGGAGGATCTTCATGGACTCGCTCAGGCTTCGGAGAGGGACGGAGGGGAGCCGGCCAGGCGCTTCAGGCCGAACAGCGACGTGAACACGACGAACGCGACGATGCAGGCCACCGCCAACCCCGCGGTGCTCCACAGGGCGTGAGCGCCGCTGAACAGGCCTTCCACGAACGCCCGCGTGTTGCCCACGCTGGACGCGAACGCGGTGCCCATCCGGCCGAGCGCCCTGTCGTTGGTGAACAGGAAGCCCAGCCCCACGCCCAGGGACGTCAGGAGGATGGCCAGGCCCGTCCACACCTCGCGGCGCTGGGGCACGGGGCTCTCCGCGACGCGGGCCATCACGTTCACGACCAGCGACGGCGGCGGCAGCGGATCCGCCAGGCGGAACAGGTCCTGTTCCAGCAGGCGGTGGTCCTCCATCAGGGCGGCGCACGCCTCGCACTCCGCGGCGTGATCCAGCGCGGGGCCCTCTCCGGCCTCCAGCTCCGCGAAGAGGACTTCCAGGTCGGGGCAGGGGGTCATCGCGTCTCCTCCTCGGCGGGAGTCATCTTCTTGCGCAGCTTCTCACGGGCACGGAACAGGCGCGCCATGATGGTCCCGGGCGCGCAGCCCATGATCTGCGCGATCTCCTTCGTGGTGCGCTTCTGGACGTAATAGAGGGCCAGCACTTCACGGTCGTCCACGGAGAGCGTCTCCATGGCGGCCTCCAGTGACTGCCGCTCCTCGCGCGCGATGGCCCCGTCCTCCTGGGACACCTCGTTGCTGGGGAGCACCTCCTTCATGGGCTCCAGCTCCTCGGTGCGCACCTTGGTGCGGCGGCGGAGCAGGTCCAGGCAGAGATTGCGGGTGATGGCGAGCACCCAGAGGTCGAACGGGCGCGCGTCGTCGTAGCGGTGGAGGTTCTGGTACGCGCGGAGCAGGGCCTCCTGCGCGACCTCCGCGGCCTCCGCCTCGCTCTGCAGCAGGCGCAGCGCCAGGCCGTACACCGGGCGCTGCACACTCCTCACGAGCGCTTCGAAAGCGGACGGGTCTCCCTTGCGGGCGGCCTGCACGTCCGCCTTCCAGGGGAGCGGGGCGGCGTCCTCAGCCATCAGCATTCCGATGGCCATGGGGAGCGAGTCGAGGGCAAGAGCGTTCACGCCTTGGACTACGGGCAGCGTGAACGCCCATTGCGCTGCCCCCGAGCATCACTTCCGCTTCTGTTTTTTCGCGGACTTGGCGGCAGCCAGGCGCTGCTTTTCGGCTTTTTCCGCCCGCCCGTCCGCCTTCACCTGCTTGCGCTGCTTCTGCTTCGCCCGGAAGCCCAGCGGAATCTCCGCCTCGGGAGCAGGCGGGGGGGCGGCCCTGACCTCATCCAGCTCCGGAAGCGCCTCGCGGGGCGCGCGGGCAGGCCGGCCGATGCGGCCAGGCGCGCGTGCTTCCTTGCCTGGCGCTTCCGCACGGCTGTCGCGGCGGGCCGGACGTGCGTCCCTGCCTGGCGCTTCGGCACGGTCGTCACGGCGGGCGGTGCCCGGACGGGCAGGGCGCTCGGACGAGGCCGGACGCGCGACCCGGCTCGGCGCCCGGTCCGCCAGGGTCCGGTGGCGGGCAGGCCCTTCGCTGGCGCGGGCGGCGCTGCGGGCCGCGTCCACCCGGGCCTCCTCGTGCTCGGTGGTCACGAGGCGAGGACGCTGCGAGGTGCGGATGTCCTCCTTCGTGTCCTCCGTGTACTCGAAGTGGAACAGGCGCTTGATCACCAGCGTGGCGTACGCGCCCGGGGGCAGCGTGAAGGCCACGTTGACCTTGATCTCGCCGCGGTTCACGTCGTCGTTCTGCGTGCGGCCCACGACGAGCTTGTGCGGGAACATCACCAGCGGGCGCTGCTCCTCCTTGAAGTATAGCATCCGCTCCGCGCCCTTGATGCGCAGGTCCGGGAGCTTGAGCTTCTCCTTGCCCAGCACCCACGTCATGGCCTCCGCCACCTTCGGATCCTCGAAGGTGGAGTCCGGCCCCACGAGCGGGAAGGTCTTCTCCCGCAGCGTGTGCAGCACGTCCGGGGTCGCGTCCCGGAAGTGCAGCAGCGTGCCGGCCTGGTAGCGCATGGGGAACATGGCCTCGCGCGGCAGCATCAGCTGGAGGTAGCGCCGGACGCCCTCGTTCCAGAGGAAGCTCTGGTACTCGAAGAGGATCATCGCCCGGTAGTCCGAGTCGATCTGCAGGAACGCGCGCAGCCAGTCGCCCGGGTGGTCGCGCAGGGAGCGCAGGATGCGGTGGTACTTCTTCGCGCCCTCGAAGGGCACGCGCGCGTCCCAGCGGCCCCAGTTGTCGCGCCAGAAGCCCTTCACCTTGGCGTCCTCGGTGCGGTCCAGCTCCGAGGGGCGGGCGAAGTAGTTGTGCAGCGCGGCCTCGAAGTCGCCCCGGATGAGGTCCTTGGCGATGAAGCCCTGGCCGTGCTTGAGCGCGCCGAAGCGCTGGCTGTCGAAGTAGTTCACCACGCCCAGCCGGTTCACCTCCGCGGCGGCCAGGTTGAGCGGCGCCAGCGAGTCGTGCGTCAGGGCGCGCACGGTGACGGAGAAGCGGTTGGAGGTGATGTTGCGCGCGGACAGCGGCTTGTCCGTCCGGCCCAGGAACTTCAGGCGCAGGTCGGGCTCCTGCATGTCCACGTCGGCGCCGTCCACGGCGATGATCTGCTCGGTACGGCCCTGCTTGTCCTTCAGTCCGCAGTAGCTGATGGCGCCGGGCTTCAGACCGAACGCGTCACGGATGCGGTTGACTGCGTCGAACGTGGACAGCTTCTGCTTGTCCATGAGGTAGACGCGATGGCGGCCGCTGTCGACTTCGTCGAAGCGGTAGGACTCCTTCACGGAGAAGTCCTCGGGTTTTTGCTTGATTCGCACGACAGCCCCCTTACCACGTGGACGCGCGGATTGAAGCGTTCGCGCCGCAAATGGGCATAACCTGCAACCCCATGAGAAACCTTCCCGTCCTGCTCCTGCTGGGGCTCGCTGGCCTCGCCGTGGGGTGCGCGACCCCGTTGTCCACCATGCAGACGGCGAAGACGCTCTCGCCCGGCCAGGTCCAGGTGACGGGCAGCATGGGCGTGTTCGTCCCGGTGGGGACGCTGGGGTCGGTGGTGGACGTGGGCATCGACCAGGGGCGGGCGGCGAAGCGGGCCATCGACAACGACGAGCCCTACACCCTCACGGAGGAGGACCAGCAGCGCCTGCTGACGGCGGGCCTGGCCCTGGTGGTGGCCCCGCCGGGCGTCAACCCGGAGCTGATGGTGCGGGTGGGGCTCCTGGACGGGTTCGACGTGGGCGGGCGCTACAACGGCAACGCGCTGCGCTTCGACGGCAAGGTGCGCCTGGCCCACGGCGGGCCGGGGCCGCGCCGCTCCTATGACCTGGCGGTGGGGCTGGGGGTGTCCAAGCACCTGTTCTCCGGGGCGGTGATGGACGTCCTGGAGGTGGTCCAGCTGGGGGACTTCAGCCGGACCGACGTGGAGGTGCCGGTGTACCTGAGCGCCGAGTACGGCGACGTGTTCAAGCTCTACGGGGCCCCCAAGTACGTCTTCAGCCACACCTCGCTGGACGCCCAGCTGGTGGACTTCTCCCAGCAGGGCAAGCCGGTGACGGGCTTCGACGCGAGCCTGCCCTCCACGGTGAACAGCCACTTCGTGGGCTCCACGGTGGGCTTCGCGCTGGGCTACAAGTACGTGCACTTCTACGCGGAGCTCACCGGGGGCTACGTCTTCTGCAACCCCGTCATCTTCGGGCAGAAGCGGGACCTGGGCGGGATGACCTTCCTGCCGTCCATCGGCCTGGGCTTCCGAGCTCCCGAGCGCCGGCCGCCCGCGTCCGTGGCCCCTGCCGCCCCGGGGACGGTGGCCCCGCCGTCCACATGAGCGGTTGGGTGGGAGCGGGGACTGACCGGCCGTGCAGGGCGACGGCGCCCTGTCCGTGGGGGAGCGTCGCGAGCGTTTATTTGAGGCGGAAGGCTCTGGTAGTGTCCGGGCCGGTGAGGATTCGCGCGTGAACCAGGCACCCGCCCCATTCCCGCCCAGGTCCGGGTCGCACCCGCGCGGGCCGCACCTGACGGGGCGGTTCGCGGACGGGACGCTGGGGGAGTTTCCCCTGGGCCCCACCACGTCGCTCGGCCGCCACCCGTCCAACACGCTGCGGCTGGTGGACCGGGAGGTCTCCAAGGAACACGCCACCATCGAGAAGGTGGGGCGCGACTTCGTCCTGCGCGACCTGAACTCGTCCAACGGCACCTTCGTCAACGGGCGCCGGGTGACGGGGGAGATGCGCCTCAAGGACGGGGATGAGATCGCCCTGGGCTCCTCCAGGCTCGTGTTCCACAGCGGGGAGGCGGTGCCCGGCGGGGCCAACCCGCCCACGCTGCCGGGCGTGACGGTGGTGGCCAACGCCGTCTCCATGCCGGCCTTCCTGGCGCAGATGGACCAGGTGCCGCAGAACTTCCGTCCGGCCGAACAGGTGACGGACAACGCCGCGCTGCGCCGGGACTACGAGAAGCTGCGCATCGTGCACGAGTTCCACCGGCAGGTGAGCCTCAAGGGCAACCAGGCCGACCTGTTCGAGCAGATCCTCAAGGTGGCCTTCGAGCTGCTCGCGGCCGACCACGGCGTCATCCTGAAGGTGGGCCCGGAAGGGGAGTTCATCCCGGCCGCGGTGCACCACCGGCAGGGCAAGCAGGTGAACGTCATGCTGTCGGACACCGTGCTCAAGCGCGTGGTGGAGACGGGCAAGGCGGTGCTCACGGCGGACGCCATCATCGACGAGCGCTTCTCCGCCGCGGAGAGCATCGTGGCGCAGGGCATCCGCTCCGCCATGGCGGTGCCGCTCCTGGTGAACGGCGACATCATGGCGGTGCTGTTCCTGGACAGCCGCCAGCAGATCAACGCCTTCTCGGAGAAGGACCTGACCATCCTCTCCGGCATCGCGGCGCAGGCGGGCATCGCGCTGGAGAACGCGGCGCTGGCCGAGCAGATCCGCAACGAGGCGGTGACGCGCGCGGAGCTGTCGCGCTTCCTGTCCAAGGCGGTGGCGGACGCGGTGATCAACGGCGGCACGGAGGACCTGCGCCAGAGCCGGCTCGCGGAGGTCAGCTGCCTGTTCGCGGACATCCGCGGCTTCACCACCCTGGCGGAGAGCGACTCCCCGCAGGAGGTGGTGTCGATGCTCAACAGCTTCTTCACCGCCATGGCGGACGTGGTGTTCCGCTACGAGGGCAACCTGGACAAGTTCATCGGGGACTGCGTGATGGCGGTGTGGGGGCCGCCGTCGTCGCATCCGGATGATCCGGGCCGGGCCCTGAGGGCCGCGCTGGAGATGCAGGACGCCGTCACGGAGCTCAACCGGCAGCGCGTGCTGGACGGCAAGAAGCCCATCGAGGTGGGCATCGGCGTCAACACCGGCCAGGCGGTCGTGGGCTACATGGGCAGCGCGGAGCGGCACGAGTTCACCGCCATCGGCGACACCGTGAACACCGCGTCGCGGCTGTGCGGCATCGCCAAGAGCGGAGAGGTGCTCGCGTCGGAGGCCACGGTGCGCAAGTCCGGGCCCGGCTTCGACGTGGAGGAGCTGCCGATGCTCCAGGTGAAGGGCAAGGAGAAGGGCGTCCAGACCTTCCGCGTGCACGGCGCGGAGCTGACCACTTCCACCTCCCGCAAGGTGCGCTGACGGTGCGCTCCTCGTCCATGACGACGACCCAGTCGTGCCCCAACTGCGGCACGGTGCACGACACCCGGGTGTACGTGAGCGGCCAGAAGGTGGCGTGCCGCTGCGGCATCCGGTTCGAGGTGCGGCGCGCGGACGTGTCCGGCATCCATCGCCCGGGCGAGCCGTCGGGCATCCGTCCGGCCGTTGAGGCTGCCGAGGAAGCAGGCGTCGCGGTGACGTTCGTGCCGCGCGCGGCGGAGAATCCGCGACAATCGGCGTCACCTTCCGCCGCTGCCGGTGTTGGAGCGGAGCGGGAGGACGCGGTGGGACAGGAGATGAGGGCCGGCTCCGTCCCAGGGGGCAGTGAAATGATCATCCCGCGACCGGATGGCGTGGGGAAGACGGACGAGGGCGAGGTTCCCGCGGGGGTGATTCCGCCCGCCGCGGTGGGCCGCGACGCACCTGCGTCCGGAGTGGCATTGCCCGAGGCGCACGCTGTGGCTCCGGGGGCTCCCGGGGCTCCGGCGACGGCTCCCGTGGCTCCGGAGCTGGACGGGGCCACGCTGGTCCGCGCGGGGACGCCGGGCGTGAAGGCGCCGCGGGCGGTGGTGGACACCCGCATCCGCGTCATCGAGAACGCGGAGACGGTGCTGTCGGGCGCGAAGCCCGAGCTGCCCGGTCTGGAACTCCTGGAGGTGCTGGGGCGCGGCGGCATGGGCGAGGTGTGGCTCGCGCGCCAGCGGTCCCTGGGCCGCACGGTGGCGGTGAAGGTGCTGCCGCCCCGGCTGGCGAAGGACGAGGAGTTCGTGTCGCGCTTCGACAAGGAGGCGACCGCGCTCGCGGCCCTGAGCCACCCGAACATCGTGCAGATCATCGACCGGGGCGTGCAGGGCGAGCACTACTACTTCGTCATGGAGTACGTGGAGGGCCAGTCGCTGCGCCACGCGCTGAGCGGCCGGGACCCGCTCACGCCCGCGCAGTCGCTGAAGGTGCTGCTCCAGGTGGCGCGCGCCGTGGAGTGCGCGCACGACAAGAACATCATCCACCGCGACCTGAAGCCGGAGAACATCCTGCTGGATGGGCGGCTGCACGCGAAGGTGGCGGACTTCGGCCTGGCGGGCATCCGCGAGCCGGATTCGGAGAAGCAGCTCACCGCGACGGCGGTGGCCATGGGCACGCTCAACTACATGGCCCCGGAGCAGCGCCGGGACGCGAAGAACGTGGACGGCCGCGCGGACCTCTTCTCCCTGGGCGTGATGATGTACGAGGCGCTCACGGGCGAGCTGCCGGTGGGCCGCTTCAAGCTGCCGTCCGAGCGCGTGCGCGGCCTGGATCCGCGCCTGGATCCGGTGGTGGAGCGCCTGCTGGAGACGGACCGCGAGGCCCGCTACGCCACCGCCACGGATGTGTGCGAGGCGCTGGAAGGGCTGGTGTCCGCCTCGTCGTCGCCGCACGTGGCGCCCGCGTCGGCGCTGGCGCGCGCGCAGCCCTCTCACGTGGCCCCGATGAAGCAACTGACGGGCCCCGAGGCCGCCGTGCTGGAGACGCTCCACGCGGGCTGGGGCCGGGTGCGCACCGGCCTGTCCGTGGTGGGCGGCCTGGCCGTGCTGGGCTTCGCGGTGCGCGCCTTCGTGGGCCCCGTGAGCCTGCGCCTGGGCGACGAGGAGTACGGCCTGGGGCGCCCGAAGCCCGTGCCGACCGAGCTGCACTTCCCGGCCAACACGGAAGGGGAGGTGTTCACCGGCCTGAAGCTCACGCCCCCCGTGGCCGGCTCCGACGACACCACCCTGGAGCTGGGCTTCGACCAGGGCGAGGAGGAGCTCAACGTCCACAGCGGCACCTGGACCATGGACCAGGGGGAGCTGCGCGTGGTGCAGGCCGGCCGGGAAGCGGATGGCAAGCTGGTGCCGCGCGCGTACCTGGCGCACCGCTACTTCACGAGCGACGACTTCACGGCGGAAGTGTTGATGGACGTGAATCCGCTGGAGAAGAAGTGGTCGGTGGAGGAGGACGGGCAGCACTTCGGCGAGCTGGCGTTCCGCATCCGCGACGTGCAGGTGTCCGTCTTCGCCATCCCCGACGCGGGCATGCGCCTGTCGTGGCGCTACTTCTCCCCGGACGACGGGCACGAGGTGGTGGGCAACAGCGCGGAGGACACCAAGAACCTCGTCCAGGACGAGATGCCCGTGCCCCGGCAGGGCCCCTTCCTGGTGAAGCTCCAGCTCAAGCGGCAGAAGAGCGGCGTGCGGGTGGACGCGTTCCTCAACAAGAAGCTCTTCGCCTCCAAGGTGCTGCCGGGCTTCGAGGGCCGCGTGGGCAAGCTGGCGCTGGGCTGCCGCAACCTCCAGTGCACCTTCGATGACCTGAAGGTCGTGGGGCCGCTGCAGGAGCGCCCCGTGCGCCGCGTCGCCACCGGCGAGTAGTCCACCGCTTCCCCTGGGGCGGGGCTTGCCGCCCCGTCCGCCCGTTCCCACCTTGCTCCCGCCGGGCTCCGCCGTCGCGGGGCCGTCCGGCACACGGGCGGGGGTGGGGCATGGCCGTGGACCTGGACCTGGGGCGCGTGCTCCTGCTGCCGCTCTGCGGCGTGGGGATGGCGCTGCTCCTCTGGGCGACCTTCACCCTGGGGCGGACGCCCACCGGCTCGCGGCCCCGCTGGATGTTCGCCGGCTTCGGGGCGCTGGCCCTGGGGCTGGTGCTCTTCGTCCCGTGGATGCGCGGGACGCCCCTGGTGCCCGTGTCGCCGGACGTGCTGGTGAAGGCGCTGGGCGGCGTGCTGCTGGTGCTGGCCGCGGGCGTGTCCGCCCGGGGTGCCCGGGTGCGCCTGCGGGCGGATGCGCTGCGCGGCGCCGCGCCCATGCCCCTGGATGAGGCGGTGGCGGCCCTGCGCGCGGGGCGGCCTCCGGGATTTGGCGTGTACCGGGGCCAGCTGGAGTCCCTGGACACGCTGACGTCACCGGGCGGCGTGCCGTGCGCCTTCTACGACGCGGCGGTGCACGCGGTGGGGCCTCACGGCCGGAAGGGGCCGCTCCTGGCGCGGGAGCGCGCGTACACGCCGGTGCTGATCCTGAAGGGCGAGCGCACGCGGGCGGCGGTGGGCTTCGCGCCGTCCGGGCTGCTGGCGCCGGTGGAGGTGCGCCGGTGCGCGGCGCCGCCCGCGCTCACCCGGGCGGAGCTCTTGGGAGAGCCTGCGCAGGCGCTGTCCTGGGAGCGCGTGGGCGTCCCGGGGGAGGCGTGCCTGGTGGTGGGGGAGCTTCAGCGCGCGTCCCGCGACGGCACCTACTCACTGCGCGGGCGCGGCGGGCGTCCGGCGCTGGTGGTGCTGGGGG
>NZ_RAWE01000181.1 GCF_003611695.1 Corallococcus carmarthensis
GGGCGTGGCGGTGGCGGCCTTCTTCGGCATCGTGCTCGCGCGCCGGCAGGTGGGCGACGACCTGCTCACCGCCCGGCTCGTGGGCCAGCGCCGCCAGCTCTGGGCCCAGGGCATCCTCCTGGGCACCGTCGCGGCCCTCGTGCTCCTGTTCGCCACGGGCCTGCTGGGCCGGGCGCTGCCGGGGCTCGCCCAGGGGCTCATGTGGCTCGCCGTGCCGGTGGGCGTGGCGGTGGCGGCCTTCTTCGGCATCGTGCTCGCGCGCCGGCAGGTGGGCGACGACCTGCTCACCGCCCGGCTCGTGGGCCAGCGCCGCCCGGAGCTGTCGCTGGACGTGCTCGCGGCGGTGGAGCTGTCGCGCGAGCGCCGTGAGGAGACCGGCTGGTCCCCGCAGCTCGCGGACGCGTTCCTGCACCAGATGGACGAGCGGGCCCGCACGGTGGACCCCGGGCTCGTGGTGGACCGCCAGCCGCTGCGCCGCGTGGCGATGGCGTGCGGCGGCGGGGTGCTGCTGCTCGCGGTGCTGATGTTCTTCGTGGGCGGGCGGTGGGCCGCGGGCTGGAAGCACCTGCGCGAACAGGCCTCGCGCCCGGAGACCGCCGCGCAGGCGGAGCCCATCACCGGCGACATCGAGCTCACCTACCGCTACCCCGCGTACACCGGCCTCGCGCCGCGCACCGTGCCCGGCACCAACGGCGAGGTCAGCGCGCCCGCCGGCACCGAGGTCGCGCTGAAGACGCGCTCGGACCGCCCCATCGAGCGCGCGGAGGTCGTGGTCAACGGCCAGACGCTGCCCCTCACCGTCACCGGCGGCCGCGAGCTCACCGGCAGCTTCGTCGCGAAGCAGGGCGGCCACTACCACTTCGTCTTCTACGCCTCGCGCGCGAAGCCGCTCGCGGTGGGCCCGGACATCCCCCTCACCGTGGAGGCGGACAAGTCCCCCCAGGTGACGCTGCTCACGCCGTCCACGGAGATTGAGGTCGACCCCGGCCAGACGGTGACGCTCAAGTACGAGGCCACCGACGACTACGGCCTGTCCGGCCTGGCGCTGGTGTTCCGCATGCCCGGCGCGAAGCAGGAGACGCGCGTGAACCTGCCGCGCGAGGACAGCCGCCGCAGCCGGGGCACCTTCAACTGGGACCTGGGCCCGCTCAAGCCCGCCCCCGGCGACCGCATCACCTACTACGTGGAGGCGAAGGACAACGACGCGGTGGAGGGCCCCAAGAAGGGCGTCAGCCGCACGCAGACCCTGCGCGTCTACAGCGCCGCCGAGCACCGCCGCGCCGCACTGGAGAAGGCGGAGGTGCTGTGGGGCCGCCTCGTGGACCACCTGGCGGACCGCCTGGAGGGCCCCGACCGCGCGAAGCAGAAGGACGCGCAGGCGGTGGAGACCGCGAAGTCCGTGGACACCAGCGGCCAGCAGCTCGCGGACGACTTCCGCGCTCAAGGCGCCGAGCTGTCGCGTGAGAAGGACGTGCCCAAGGAGATCATCTCCGCGCTCCTGAACATCGGCGGGGAGCTCAAGCGCAGCGTGGGCACCACCTCCGACTTCCGCCGCCTGTACCTGCGCACCCAGCGCGCGCGCGGCGAGGACTGGGGCACCGGCACCCGGCTCACCGCCGTGGTGGAGGACGAAATCGAGGGCCTGGAGCGCGACATCCTCTACCTGGAGTCGCTCTTGGACCGGCAGAAGCTGGAGGCGCTCCAGGAGATGACGAAGCAGCTGGCCAACGAGCGCCGCGACCTGTCGCGCCTCATCGAACAGTTCAAGGCCAACCCGGACGAGGCCGCGCGCGAGCAGGTGATGCAGCAGATCCAACAGCTCAAGTCGCGCATCCAGGAGCTGATGCAGCGCATGGCCGAGCTGCGCAAGGGCATCCGCGACGAGCACCTCAACGCCGAGGCGCTGTCGGAGATGATGCAGCAGGAGGACATGCAGGGCGCCATGGATGAAGTCGAGCGCCTGATGCAGGAGGGCAAGTCGGACGAGGCCCTGGCGAAGCTCCAGGAGCTGGGCATGCAGATGGACGAGATGCTCGACTCCATGGACAAGTCCCAGGAGGACTTCGGCGCGGAGCAGTACCCGGAGCTGGCGGAGAAGTTCGGCAAGTTCATGGACGACCTGCAGGGCACCATGGACGAGCAGCAGAAGGTCGCGGACCAGACGCGCGCCCTGCGCGACCAGGCCCGCAACCAGAACCGCGACCGGCTCAAGGAGAAGGGCCAGGCCCTCAAGGACGAGCTCGCGCGCAAGGTGCAGCAGGTGCAGGAGCACTACCAGAAGCTGGATCCAGGCCGGCTCAACAGCCGCGCGTCCCGCCCGCTGGAAGAGGCCCAGTCCGAGCTGCGCAACGTGGAGAACGCGCTCAAGGTGGACGACTTCGACCTCGCCGCCGAGTCCGCCGCCCGCGCCGAGGACGCCGCGCGCCAGCTGTCCAGCATGGGCGAGCAGCAGCGCCAGCTGGATGAGATGTTCGGCAACCCGCCGGAGGTGCGCCAGCAGTCCGCGAAGCTCGCGGAGCAGCTCAAGAAGGACGCGCGCGACGTGTCGGACGTGAGCCAGCAGCTGCAGAACCTCTTCCCGCCGCCGGGTTCGCAGCTGTCGCAGCAGGAGCGGCAGCAGCTCCAGCAGCTGGGCCAGCGCCAGCAGCAGTTGGAGCAGCGCGCGCAGGGCCTGCGCCAGCAGATGGAGGACATGGAGCAGACGGCGCCGCTGTTCGGTGAAGAGGCCGGCCAGCAGATGGATGAGATTGGCCAGCGCATGGGCGAGGCGTCCCAGCGCATGCAGGGCAAGGACCCGGGCCGCGGCTACGGCGAGCAGCAGGCCGCCATGGAAGGCCTCAAGCGCTTCCAGCAGCAGATGCAGCAGAGCCAGCAGGGCCGCAAGGGCGGCCGCGGGCTGCCCATGCCCATGGGCTCCGGCCGCCGCCAGGAGGGCAACGGCCGCAACCCGCAGGACAAGGTGGAGTTGCCGGACGAGGACGCCTTCCAGGCGCCTCGCGAGTTCCGCAAGGACCTGCTGGACGCCATGAAGCAGGGCGCGCCGGAGAAGTACCGCGAGCAGGTGAAGCGCTACTACGAGGAGCTGGTGAAGTGAGCCGCCGCATGCACGCGTCCATCCCCGGCCTGGGCGTCCTCTGCGCCCTGCTCCTCGCCGTCCCCACGGCCTTCGCGCAGCCGCCCGACGCGGCCCTCAAGGAAGAGGTGAAGCAGCGGCTGGGCAAGGTGGAGCAGTCCCTGGACGACTGGGACGTGGGCGGCGCCCGCCGCGAGCTGGCCGAGGTCGAGAAGCGCGTGCCGTCCGAGCTGGAGCCCCTGAAGTACTTCCAGGGGCGCGTGGCCTTCGAGGAGGGCCAGTACGACGACGCGGTGACGCTGCTGGAAGGCGCCAACATCGAGGACAAGCCGGGCAGCTACCTGCGGCTCGCCAAGGACACGCGCGCCATCATCAAGGACCACCAGCGCGCGGAGAGCGAGCACTTCATCTTCTTCTACCCGAA
This sequence comes from Corallococcus carmarthensis, assembly GCF_003611695.1. GTDB lineage: Bacteria > Myxococcota > Myxococcia > Myxococcales > Myxococcaceae > Corallococcus > Corallococcus carmarthensis. The sequence goes on from NZ_RAWE01000181.1 coordinate 3,498, forward strand.
GGGCAAGGAAGAGGTGCTGGTGCCCTACGCGCTGGAGACGCTGGAGTCCATCCACCGCGCGCTCGCGGAGGACCTGGGCTGGACGCCGCCGGGAAAGATCCGCGTGGAGGTGGTGAACAACGCGCGCGAGCTGTCCCGCGTCAGCACCCTCACGGAGAAGCAGATCCGCACCACGGGCACCATCGCCATCTGCAAGTTCAACAAGCTGATGGTCACCAGCCCCAAGGCCGTGGCGCAGGGCTACGACTGGCAGGACACGCTGGCGCACGAGTACGTGCACCTGGTGGTCAGCCAGCTGTCCCACAACACCGTGCCCATCTGGCTGCACGAAGGCCTGGCCAAGTTCCTGGAGTCGCGCTGGCGCGGCAAGGGCGGCCTGGCCATGACGCCCTCCACGCAGGCCCTGCTGGGCAAGCGCGTGAAGGAGGACAAGCTCATCCCCTTCGAGAAGATGCACCCCTCCATCGCCATGCTGCCCACGGCGGAGGACGCGGCCACCGCGTTCGCGGAGGTGTTCTACGCCATCGACTACATCCACGGCACCAAGGGCACCGCGGGCCTGCGCACGCTGCTCCAGGAGCTGAAGGCGGGCCAGCCGGACAAGAAGGCGGTGGAGGCGGCGACGGGCATGCCCTTCCCCCTCTTCGAAAAGACGTGGCTGTCCTACGTGAAGAAGCAGCCCTTCCCCCAGGAGCTGGTGCCGCGCGACGACCGCGTGGTGCTCAAGGAGGACGCCAAGGGCGCGCAGAAGGACAGCGAGAAGAAGGGGCGCGAAATCTCCTTCGGCGGCTTCTCCGAGGTGACGGAAGTGCCCGCGCGCAAGTTCGCGCACCTGGGCGAAGTGCTGCGCGAGCGCAACCGCGTGAAGGCCGCCGCGGAGGAGTATTCGCGGGCGCACAAGCTGGTGGGCGACAAGTACGAGTCGGTGTCCAACAAGTTCGCGCTCGCGCTCTTGGAGCTGCGCCGGCTGGATGAAGCGGAGTCCGTGCTGCGCGGCTCGCTGCGCATGCACCCGGGCTCGCCCTCCACCAACGTGCACCTGGGCCGCATCCTGCTGTTCCGCAAGGACTACCCGAAGGCGAAGACGGCGTACCTGGAGGCCCTGGCCTCGGATCCGTTCGACCCGGAGATCCACGTGGCCCTCACGCGCATCCACGGCGCGCTGGGGGAGACGGCGCTCGCGTCGCGCACGCGCGTGGCCGCCGCCAGCCTCACGGGCCTCAAGCCCGACGACGTGGACCGCGCCGCCCAGGCCTTCCTGCGCGCCGAGGACGAGCTGTCGGAGACGAAGAACGTCCCCGCCGGCACGCCCGACGCCCCGAAGCCGGCACCCGCGCCGAAGCCAGCCCCGGCGCCGCGACCCGCGAAGTAGCCCCCCTCCCCGGCTGCCAGCCAGCCGGGGCCCTGCCTCTGTTCCCTTCCCTCCCTCCCGGGATGCTTGGCTTTCCGGGCACGAGGAGGACGGGATGGCGTTCCCAGACAGCCGTGCGGTGCTGAACGTTCGCGCCCGGTCCCGGAGGCAGTGGCGCTGTCCACTGCCGCACCGGACCGCCGGCGCAACGTGAATTGGCACACGTCCGCCCTCCCACCGCCTGGGTTCGCTGTCGCGCCCTGCTCCAACGTGCGCCGCGCGGACCCGGGCGTCCCCGGTCCACCGACCTTGTCCCGCCTCACTTCCGAGGCCTTGAAAAGGAGCAGCACCCAATGAAGCGCACCCTGCACGGAGTCACCCTCGCCGCGGTCCTCTTCACCGGCGGTGTCTCGCTGGCCCAGAGCGCCGCGCCGTCTCCCACCTCCCCCACCACCCCGAAGCCCGTCACCGCCATGAAGGGCACGGTGGAGTTCAAGGGCTTCATCGTTCCCTCGGATCCGAAGGCCTTCCTGGAGCGCCTGCACTACATCAACCAGTCGGAGATCAAGCAGGCGAAGCTCGCGCAGCAGAACTCGCAGAACCCGGACGTGCAGAGCTACGCGAAGATGATGATCGACTCGCACACGACCGCCGACCAGAAGGTCATGGACTATGCGAAGTCGCAGAACCTGAAGCTGGCGGAGATGCCCAAACCCTCCAACGACATGGAGAAGAAGGCCATGGCCGCGGACAAGGCGGACATGGAGAAGCTCCAGGCGATGACGGGCGCGCCGTTCGACTCGTCCTATATGTCCGCCCAGGTCGGCGCCCATGACGCCGCCATCGGCAAGGTGATGGCCGCCCAGCAGGGCATGAACGCCACGGGCGAGCTGGCCACGCTGCTCACCCACCTCACCCAGGAGCTGCCCAAGCACCGCGACATGGCCTACCAGACGCTGGGCAAGCTGGACGACGCCATGGGCGTGGGCGGCGCCGGCATGCAGGGCGGCACCATGAACCACGGCTCCATGAACCCCAGCACCCCGCCGAGCGGCACCACCCCGAGCGGATCCATGGGCGGATCCACCGGTGGCACCACCGGCGGTCCGACGAAGACGAAGTAATGCAGCCTCGGTGAAGTGCGCGACGCCTCCCGGAAGTGCATTTTCGGGAGGCGCCTTCCGCGTGCATAGTGCCGGGCCATGTCCCGACTGATTGCCCTGGCTTCTTGTGTCTCCGTGCTGCTGCTCACCGGCTGTTCCAACAACGCGGATGCCATCTGCGACAAACGCCAGGAGTGCTTCGACTCCGACCTGAACGCCAGCACGTGCGCCGACAAGATTGGCGCCTGGGAGGACGAGAAGGAGAGCGAGCAGGACGACCGCCGCGCGCGCACCGCGGAGTGCGCGGAGTGCATCGCCGACCGCACCTGCGCGGAGGTCCTCTCCAGCTGCATCGACGACTGCTTCGGCATCCCCTGAAGCACGGGTGACCCTTGGGGCCAAGGCCCCAGGGGATGCCTTGCCAGGCGCGTGCTACTTGCGCGTCCAGCGGTCCAGCCAGCCCAGCACCTCGTCGTGCCACTGGATGCTGTTCTGCGGCTTGAGCACCCAGTGGTTCTCGTCCGGGAAGTACAGGAAGCGGGACGGGATGCCCCGGCGCTGGAGCGCGGTGAAGGCGGCGATGCCCTGCGTGTCCACCACGCGGTAGTCCTTGCCGCCGTGGATGACGAGCATGGGCGTCTTCCACTTCGCCACGTGGTTCACCGGGTTGAACTTCTCGTACGTCTCCGGCTTCTCCCACGGCAGGGCCTTGTGCTCCCACTCCGGGAACCACAGCTCCTCGGTGTCGTAGTAGGCGGCGCGCTCGTCCAGGATGCCGTCGTGGTTCACGAGGCACTGGAAGCCGTCCGCCCAGTTGCCGGCGATCCAGTTGATCATGTACCCGCCGTAGCTGCCGCCCAGCGCGCACCGCTTCGTCTTGTGGATGAAGGGGTACTTCTGGAGCGCGGCGTCCAGGCCCTTCTTCAGGTCCTCCAGCGGCTTGCCGCCCCAGTCCCCGGCGATGGAGTCCGTGAAGGCCTGGCCGTAGCCGGTGGAGCCGTGGAAGTCGATCATCACCGCCACGTAGCCGCGGCCCGCGTACACCTGCGGGTTCCACCGGTAATGGAAGTGGTTGCCGAAGCTGCCCTGCGGCCCGCCGTGGATGAGGAAGGCCAGCGGGTACTGGCGCTTCGGGTCGAAGTCCACCGGCTTCACCACGTAGCCGTGCACCGTCTCGTTGTTCCAGCCCGGGAAGTTGAACTGTTCGAAGGCGCCGAACTTCAGGCCCGCGAGCGCCTCCTGGTTCACCTGGGTGAGCTGCCGCGTGCCGGTGCCGTCCGCCTTCATCGCGTACAGGTCCGACGGCGAGTCCAGGTCATCCAGCGCGTAGACGACCTGGCCGTCCGCCGCGGGCTGGGCGCCGTCCGCGTTGCCCGCCTGCGTGAGGCGGCGCGGCTTGCCGGTGGCCACGTCCAGCGCGAACACGGCGTTCTGCCCCACGTCGTTGGCGGTGGTGTAGAGCGTGGCGCCGTCGTTGCTCCACGCGAGCGAGCCGGCGGAGCGGTCCCAGTCCTGGGTGAGCACGCGCTCCTGGCCGCCCGGCCACGTGCGCAGGATGACGCGGAAGCGGTCGGACTCGTAGCCGGGGCGCGACATGGCCACGTACGCGAGCGTCTTGCCGTCCGGGCTGAACACGGGGCTCGTGTCCGTGGCGCGGTTCTTCTCCGTGAGCTTGCGCGGCTTCGTCTTGCCGTCGGCGGACGCGAGGAAGAGGTCCAGGTCGGTGGACCACGCCTCGGTGGGGCCCACGTCGCGCGCGGCGAAGACGACGCCCTTGCCGTCCGGGGTGAAGGTGAACTCCTCCGCGCCGCCAAAGGGCTTGCTCGGCGCGTCCGCGTCCATGCCCTTCATCACATCCACGGGCGTGCCGCCGGCCACGGGGAGGACGAACAGGTGTGAACGCGTGCCGTCCCGCCAGGTGTCCCAGTGGCGGGCGAAGAGCTGATCATACGCGCGGCCGGTGGTCTTCTTCTTGGAGGCCTCCGCGGCGCGCTGGGTGTTGCATGCGACGTCCGCGCAGTCCGGGCGCACATCCAGCGCCACCGCGAGCTGCTGGCCATCGCGTGACAGCGCGAAGCTGTTCACGTCGAGCGGCAGCTTCGTGACGGGCAGCGGTTCACCGCCGTCCACGGGCAGGCGCCACACCTGCGAGGAGCCGCCGCGCGACGACAGGAAGAAGACGCTCTTGCCGTCCGGGGCCCAGACCGGGTCGCTGTCGCTGTCCGGGTGGGCGGTGAGCTGGCGCGGGGCCGAGCCGTCCAGGTTGGCGAGCCACAGGTCGGTGCGGCCGCGGTTCATCTCCAGGTCGGTGGAGCGCAGGACGTAGACGACCTGGCGGCCGTCGGGGGAGACGCGGGGACCGCTGAGCCGGCGCAGCGTGACCAGGTCCTGCTGGTTGAACGGATGGGGCGCGGGCGCCGGGTTGGCGCCGAGCGCCAGGGCCGCGAGGAGCGACAGGGGCACGGAAGGTTCCTCCGGAGGAAGGGAACCCGGACCGTGCCCTCGGGAGGGCGGGCTGTCCACCGCTGGATGTGGGCCCGGTGGAAGGGGTGGAAGGCGCTGACGCGCGGTGCTAGAGATTCAGCCCATGAGCGCACCCATCGTCGTCCACATCTGGTCCGACTTCGTTTGACCCTGGTGTTACGTCGGCCTCGGTGAGGTCGAGAAGCTGAAGAAGGAATACGACGTCCAGGTGGAGTGGCACCCCTACTTCCTGCGCCCGGAGACGCCTCCGGAAGGGCTGCCGTTGCCCGACTACGTGCGCAAGGGGATGAAAGACCCCAACAACCCGCTGAAGCTGCGCGCCGCGAAGGCCGGGCTGACGATGGTGCAGCGGGACATCATCCCGTCCACGCGCCGCGCGCACGAGGCGGCGGAGTATGCGCGCGCGCAAGGCAGGTTGGAGCCCTTCCAGGCCGCCATCCTGCGGCGCTACTGGAGCGAGGGGCAGGACCTCTGGCAGTGGGACACGCTCCGGGGCGCGGGCGTGGAGGCCGGGTTGGATCCGGACGAACTCCAGCGCGCCGTGGAGGAGGGCCGCTACCGGCAGGTCGTCGAGGAGTCCGTGCGCGAGGCCCAGGAGATGGGCATCCGCGCGGTGCCCACGTTCATCCTGGGTGACAAGCTGGCCATCCAGGGCGCGCACGAGTACCCGTCGTTCCAGAAGGCCATGCAGCAGCTGGGCGCGAAGCCGAAGCAGCAGGGCTGAAGGGGCGCTACAGGCCCTTCACCAGGATGAGCAGCCGCGCGAAGGTCTCCGGGCCTTCGCCGGCCAGGCCCTTCGCGAACTCCAGGAACGAAGGCGCCTGCTCCACGTGCTTGGCGACCCCCTGGAAGGCCTCCACGGCGGCGGCGTCCAGGGTGGCCAGGGGCGTGCCGGGAGTGTCCAGCAGCGCCACCACGGCCGGGTGCCCGAGCAGCACCCAGCGCACCACGGAGGCGCGCAGCACGAGCAGGAACATGGCGTTCAGGAGGCTCGCGGCCTCGGTGAACGGGTGGCGCAGGACGTGGTTGAGCGCGTGGTGCAGGAAGTACTGGTGCACGCGTTCACCGTGCAGCGACTCCAGGGCGGAGCGCCGGGTGGCATGGAGTTGCCACGCCTCGTCTGGATGCGTGTCCGCGCCGCCGTAGGACGCGCGCACGTCGTGCATGAGCGAGAGGAAGCGAGGACTGCTCACGGCGGCCTCGCGCGAGCGGAGCACGGCGCCGCAGATGCCGGCCCACGGACCTCCAGGCAGCTCCAGCGCTTCCAGCTGCGCGTGCAGGGACGCGAGCGTGTCCGTGGATTCGTATTCGCGAAGGATGCTCGCGAGACGCTCTCCGGCCGCTTCCGCGCGGGCATCACTCGCGTCAGGCGCGGAGTCCACCATGGGCTCCCACGTTTCGGACGCGGAGGCGTCCACGTCTTCGCTTGCGCCGGGATGCCGTGATGCTCCGCGCGCATCCAGCGCGGAGTCCGCCATGGGCTCGCGCGTTTCAGGCGCGGCGGCCTCCTCGACCCCGCTTGTGCCGGGATGCGGTGACGCCTCGCCTGTGGGTGCGAACGCCGTCGTCCCCGGGAAGTAGAAGTCGCCCAGGTCCAGCGCCATGCGGCCCAGCGCGAACAGGCGCACAGCGAACGGGACTTCGCGCCGCGCAAGCAACCGCAGCATCGCTTCGCGCACGGTGTCCGCGTGGGCCGTCCACGCGTCGTCCCCTGCCGCCACCTGGCGCGCGACCTGCGGACGCAGGGCCTGTTCCTCGGGCACGGGCTCGCGCACCAGCGCGTCCTCCGCCAGCAGGCACAGGCGCGCTGTCTCCGGACACGCGAGCGACCCGGCCATCTCCACCTGCGCGCCCCAGCGCGTGAGCACTCGCGGGAAGACGGAGCAGCCGTCCGGCAGCACCGCTTCGCCATACCGGCGCTGGAGCGAGCACAGCTTCGCTTCATCCAGGAAGGCGCAGTGTCCGTCCGCGCGCTTGCCCAGGATGCCCGCCTGCTGGCCCGTGGCGCCGTCCGGGTTCGGGGTGATCAACGCGGAGACGCGCGCCTCGTCCGGGCCGCCCGCGACCTTCTGGCGCAGCAGGCTCCAGCGCGACTCGCTGATGGGCACCGTCAGCCCCGCGCAGCAGGTGTCCTCGCACGCTTCCGCGATGCAACGGAAGCGCGCCATGTAGCGGGGGGCGGAGGCGGTCATGGCGTTGAGTCTACTTGCGGCCCAGCGCCTTCTTCACGAACCCCCAGAAGCGGCCCGCGCGGTCCTTGAGGTCCGCGCCCCGGCGCTCCTCGGCGGCGCTCACCGCCTCCTTGCTCACCTGGAGCTGCTTCTGGAGCTCCTCCGGCGAGTAGCGCGTGGCGAGCGTCGCCTTCACTTCCTTGCGCGACGAATACTCACGCGCCTCCACGTGCAGCACGCATTCGGAGTCGAGCTTCAGCGTCACCGCCACGCGCACGGAGCCCTTGGGGCCTCGTGGGAGGCCTTCCATGCGCACGGTGCCCAGGTACTCGTTGGCGGAGATGTGGTTGTCCTCGCCCTGGAAGATGGACAGCTCCATCCGCTCTTCGTTGTCCTGCGACGTGCTGATGGCGAACGAGCGCTGCGTGGGCAGCGGGCTGTTGCGCTCGACGACGCGCTTGAAGCCGCCGCCGGGCATGGCCACGCCAATGGTCATGGGCAGCACGTCGATGAGCACCACGCTGCTCACCTTGTCCACCGAACCTGAATACAGCGCCGCGCCCAACGCCACGGCCTCGTCCGCGTTGACGCTCGCCTGCGCGTTCTTGCCGAAGAGGCCCTTCAGCTTGTCGCGCACCAGCGGCATGCGGCTCATACCGCCCACGAGGATGATGTCGTCCACCTCGGACGCCTTCAGCTTGGAGTCCAGGAGCACGTCGCGCACCACGTCGATGGTGCGGTTGAGCAGCGGGTCGCAGATCTTCTCCAGGTCCTGGCGCGACATCGTCACGCGCAGGTCCCGCGGGCGGCCCGCGTCATCCATCATCAACATGGGGATGTGGACCTCGAAGGTGCTGCGCTCGGACAGCGCCATCTTCGCGCGCTCGGCGGCGTCGGCCACGCGCGACAGGGCGATGCCGTCTCCGTTGAACGCGATGCCCTCCTTCTCCTGGAAGCGCTCCAGGAGGAAGTCGACGATGAGGTTGTCGAAGTCGATACCGCCCAGGAAGATGTCGCCGCCGGTGCCCAGCACCTCGAAGACGTTCTTCTCGATGCGCAGGATGGTCGCGTCGAAGGTGCCGCCGCCCAGGTCGTAGACGAGCACCTTCTTGTTCAGCTCGCGGTTGAGGCCGTACGCGAGCGCCGCGGACGTGGGCTCGTTGAGGATGCGCTCCACCTTGAGGCCGGCCATGTGGCCCGCCTTGCGGACCGCTTCACGCTGGGGCTCGGAGTAGTAGGCCGGCACCGTCACCACGGCGCGCTCCACCTTCTGGTTGAGGTGGGTTTCGGCCATCTCCTTGCACTCGCGCAGGATGATGCCCTGCACCTCTTCCAGCGACAGTACGTCGGTGCCCAGGCGCACGGCGGCGCGGCCGGCGGCGTCCGGGGTGATTTCGTAGTGGAAGCGCTCGCGCACCTGCTTCACCACGGCGCTGTCATAGGGACGGCCCACCAGGCGCTTCGCGCCGTAGATGGTGTGCGTGGGCCGCAGGACGAGCTGGTTCTTCGCGCGGTGGCTGACGAGCAGCTTGTTCTGCGCGTTCAGCGAGATGACGGACGGGATGGTGTTGTAGCCCTCGCGCGAGCGCAGCACGACGGGCCGGCCGTTGGACAGGAGCGCCACGCAGGAGTTGGTGGTGCCCAGGTCGATGCCGATGACAGGGCCCGTGCCGGCCAGCGGCGTCTGCGGCGGCGTGAGGTAGATGGGGCGCACCTGGCCGTTGGCGTCCAGTGCGGGAGGCGGCGCGGAGGCCACCGGCGCGGCGGCGGGCGCGAGCAACGCGGGGGTGCTCGGCGCGGCGGGGGCCGGCGGGGCCTGACGCACGGAGGGAGGAAGCACGCTCGGCGGCGGCGGTTGCGGGGCCACGGGCCGGGCGGCGGGACGTCCCGGCGAGGACGTGGGTTCGCGCAGCAGCTCCAGCGGACCGTCGTCGTCCACGGACAGGTCCAGGTCGAACTCGGCGCTGCCACCGGACGCGCGCGGCGGCGCGGCGGGAGGCGGCTGCGGCGCGGGAGGCTGCTGCGGAACGGCGCGGCCCCAGGACGAAGCCGGCTCCTGGGACAGTGGCGGTGCACCCGCACGGCCCGCGGCGGAACCGGGCTCGCGGCCCAGTCCCGGCGCGGCGGGACGGTTGGCGAAGGAGCCGGGCTCCAGCGGCAGCTCACCGGGACCGCGCGCGGCGGGACGACCGGCGGCGGATCCAGGCTCACGGCCAAGGCCTGGCGCGGCGGGACGGTTGGCGAAGGAGCCGGGCTCCAGCGGCAGTTCACCGGGACCGCGCGCGGCGGGACGACCGGCGGCGGATCCGGGCTCGCGGCCCAATCCCGGCGCGGCCGCACGACCGGCCGCGGATCCGGGCTCCAGTCCGAGCCCCGGCACATTGGGACGACCGGCGGCGGATCCGGGCTCACGGCCCAGTCCTGGCGCAGGAGCACGACCGGCTGCGGATCCGGGCTCCAGTCCGAGCCCCGGCACGTTGGGACGACCGGCGGCGGATCCGGGCTCACGGCCCAGTCCAGGCACGGCGGGACGACCGGCGGCGGATCCAGGCTCACGGCCCAGTCCCGGCGCAGGAGCACGGCCTGCGGCAGAGCCGGGCTCACGGCCCAGGCCCGGCGCGGCGGCACGACCCGGCGAGGACGCGGGCTCGCGCCCCAGCGGCCGATGACGGCCCGGCGACGACGCGGGCTCGCGCGCCAGCTCCAGCGGGCCATCGTCGTCCAGGGACGACAGGTCCAGGTCGAACTCGGTGCTGCCACCGGAGGCCTGGGCGGGCGCCACCGGCGGCACCGCGGGCATCACGGCGGGCGGAGGCGGAGGGGCCGCACGCTGTACGGGCGCCGGAGGCACCGGTGCCGCGCGAGGCGGCGCGGGGTCGAAGGCATCCGAGAAATCCAGGTCGAACCCACCCGCATCGCCAGCGCCCGAAGCCGCGTCGTCCTCCACCGAGATGCCCACTTCGATGGGCCCCTCGTCGAGCGGCTGTCCCATCTCGATGGGCCCGTCCACGGAAGGCGCTTCGAACTCGAAGTCGAGTCCAGGCAGGGGCTCGTCGCCATCCGCCAGCACGCCCTGCACGGTGGGCGGTGGCGTGCCCGCGATGAGCTCGTCCAGCGGGATGTCCACGTCGCTTTCGGAGTCCGTTATCGGAATGCCGCCGTCATCCTCCGGAAGCCCCAGCGAGAACGGCTCGTCCGGAGCCTCCAGCGACAGCGGCGTGCCCGCCGTGGGCGCGGGGCTCGAAGGAGCATCCAGGTCGTCGAAGAGCGAATCGAGCGCCACCCCGGAGCCATTCGGCTGCGGCGCGGAACGCGCGGGCGGTGCGACGGCGCTGGGACGCGCGGGAACGGCAGCGGGACGGGGCGAGGCGACCGCGGGGGCCGGCGGCGCTGCCACGAGCGGACGCACCGGCGCGATGCCCGGCGCGGCCAACGGCGCGATGCCCGGAGCCACGACCGGAGCAATGGACGGCAGCGGCGCGGCGGCCGGCGCGGCACTCCCGCCCGGCTTGCGCTGGAGCATCAGGTCCACGAGCGCACGGCTCGCCGTATCCAGCTCCTGGAACGCCAGGCCCATGCCCGGAGGCCCCGCGGGGTCGTTCACGTCGCGCACCCAGCGCACGGTGGCGGTGCCCTGGAGCACGCGCACGCCGTTGGCGATCTGCACCTCGAAGCGCACGGGCGTGCCCACCGCCTGCGGCGTGCGCGAGCGGATGAACATGCCCCCAGGGCTGATGTTGGTGGCGAACTCCTCGGTGAAGCTCCCCACGGTCTCATGCTTGAGCTTCACCAGCAGACCGACCGACTTGCGGTCCGAGGTACGCCGACCTTGATCCATGGTTCAGCACTGTCGCGTCCGGGGGCCATTCCCTCAAGGGGGTTCTGGCCCCATGCCCGGTTGTCCGGTGCCCCTTCGAGACCGCAGGTGGGCCTGCGTCTTACCTGTATGTCCCCGCTATCCTGGGACTTCGTTCCCCCAAGGAAGAGGTCCGGGTCCACCGGACGGGAGTCCCCTGATGAACGCGGTTCCCCATTTCGCCCCGGTTCCCCTGCATGCGAGGTGGCTGGTGGACCGGCGGCACGACCTGCTCTCCACGGTCGGGGGCCTGGGCGCGAGCCTGGCGTTGATGGCGCTGCACGTGCTGGGCGGCGTCAGCGGACCGCCGCTGTGGTGGGCGTGGGTGCTGCTCCTGGACGGGCCGCACCTGTTCGCGACGGTGTCGCGCACATACCTGGACGCCCGGGAGCGGAAGACGCGGGCGCGGCTGCTCTGGGGCAGCCTGGGCTGGTTCGCGGCGGGGCCGGCGGTGTTCGCGGTGTCGGTGCTGTCCGGGCAGCGCTGGCCGTTCGCGGTGTTCGTGACGGTGGCGGCGCTCTGGGCGTACTGGCACGTGGTGCGGCAGCACTACGGCATCATGGTGCTCTACCAGCGCAAGGCCGGCGAGCGGGACGCGTGGGACCGGCGGCTGGACAGCATGACGTTGTACGTCGGGCTGCTCGCGCCGTTCGTGGCGTTCGCGCTGACGCATCCGGGGGCCCGGCGCCGGCTGGGGCTGATGGCGGAGCCGACCTGGGAGGTCGGGGTCGCGCACGCGTGCTTCGCGCTGGTGCTCGCGGTGGTGGGGGTGCTCGCGGCGAGGCAGGTGTGGCGGTGGCGCCAGGGCTTGGGCGTGAACGGGCCGAAGCTGTTGATGCTGGGCGCGGCGCTGGGGCTGACGTCGCTGGTGTTCTGGCCGCCGGTGTCGCGGCGGATGGACTTCCTGATGTTCACCGTGGCGGTGACGGCGTTCCACAACGTGCAGTACCACGGCATCGTCTGGTTCTTTCACCGCAACCGCTACCACGCGGAAGGCGTGGACCGCGCCGCGTTCGGCCAGGCGCCGAAGGTGAGCCAGCGGTTCATCATCTACGCGCTCTGCGGGCTCGCGTTCACGCTGGCGTACCGGACGCTGGGGTGCGGCATGGGTGTGCACCCGGGCTGCGGCGCGTTCGACACGAAGGTGGCGCTGGGAGGCGCGGGGCTCACGCTGAGGGACCTGATGGAAGGCTTCATCTGGGGCTTCGCGCTGCACCACTACTTCCTGGACCAGTACATCTGGCGCGTGCGCAAGGACGCGGGCCTGAACCAGGACTTGAAGCTGAACACCGCGACCGCCTGATCACCGCCGGGCGTTGCGCGCGACGGCCTTCTCGTACGCGGACTGAAGCTCCTGGAACACCGAGCGCGCCGGGCGCGGCCTGCCCAGGTGCAGGTGGCGCAGTTCGTCCATGAACGCGTCCCAGAGGGGCGGGCCGCCCTTCTCCAGCAACTCCGCGCGCACCGACAGCTCCTCGCTGGGCCGCGTGTGCCGGCGGCCCCAGGCCCCCATGTGCGCGAGCAGGGGCACCAGCTGGATGGACGCTTCCGTGAGGCGGTAGATGCCTTTCTGCCGGTGATTCGGATCCGGGCGTCGCGACAGCAGGCCGGACGCGGTCAGGCGCTTCAGCCGGTCCGCGAGGATGTTCGAGGCGATGCCTTCCTCACTCTGATCGAGCAGCTCGCCATAGGTGCGCCGGTTCCCGAACATGACGTCGCGGATGACGATGAGACTCCACCGGTCACCGAGCTGTTCGAGCGTCAGGTTGATGGGACAGCCGGATCTTCCTGTCTGCGGCATGGCCGTCCTCCTGGGGTTGATACTTGCAATATGCAAGTAGTGCGAATACGGTTCAACCCCTTGCAAATCACAAGTGGTTGAACGGAGAGGTCCCACGATGGCGCTCGCGGTCTACGGTCACCCCTTCTCCTCGTACACGCAGAAGGTGCTCATCGCGCTGTACGAGAACGGCACGCCCTTTGAATTCCGGACCATCGGGCCGGACACACCGCAGCACTCGGCCGAATGGTTGCGTCGCTGGCCGCTGCGCAAGTTCCCGCTGCTGGTGGACGGTGACCGCCAGGTCGTCGAGACGAGCATCATCATCGAGTATCTGCAGCTCGCGCATCCCGGGCCGGTCCGGCTGCTGCCCGCGGACCCGATGGCCGCGCTGGACGTGCGGTTCCTCGACCGCTTCTTCGACCTGCACGTCATGAACGCGGCCCAGCACGCCGTGGACGGCGCGCTGACGGGCAACCCCACGAAGCGGCAGGATGGCCTGGCCATGGCCGTGGAGAAGCTGGAGCGCGCCTACGCCTGGATTGAAGGGCAGCTCGCCGGCAGGACCTGGGCCACGGGCGCGGACTTCACGCTCGCGGACTGCGCGGCCGCGCCTTCCCTGTTCTACGCGGACTGGACGCACCGGATCTCCGATGCGTATCCCCTGCTGCGCGCCTACCGCTCGCGGTTGCTCTCCCGCCCGTCGTTCGCCCGGGCGGTGGATGATGCGCGGCCGTTCCGGCCCCTCTTCCCGCTGGGCGCGCCAGACCGGGACTGAAGGGCTCACGACGCCAGTTCGGTCGGCGCACGGAGGGCCCGGGCGAGTGCCTCGTTCAGCTCGCGCTTGAAGCTCGTGGTCATCCAGGCGTCCGGGATGGCATCGAAGCCATGGATGGCACCGGGGTAGACATGGAGCTCCACCGGGACGCCCGCGCGAGAGAGGCGGCGGGCGTAGTCCATGGACTCGTCGAAGAAGACGTCGAGCGAACCCACGGCGATGAAAACGGGGGGCAGGTGCGAGACGTCCTGGCCGAGCGAGGCCGAGAAGTGCCCGGCGCGGGCGTCGGTCGGGAGGTAGTCCCCGCGCAGGGACTCCCAGCCGAAGCGGGTGTGCGCACGCGTCCACGAGAACTCGCCCGTCGTCGGGTTGGGGTCCGCTTCCAGGGTCGTCCCGGTGCGGGCATCGAGCATGGGGTAGATGAGAATCTGCGCCGCGGGCCGTGGCCCGCTGTCATCGCGGGTGAGCTGCGCCAGCGAGGCGGCGAGCCCGCCACCGGCGCTCTGCCCCATGAGGACGATTCGCGACGGGTCGATGCCGAGTGACGCGGCATTCGCGTGGACCCAGCGCAGCGCCGCGTAGGCGTCGTCGATGGGACCCGGGAACGGCACCTCGGGCGCGAGGCGATAATCGACCGAGACGACGACGGCGTCGTGCGCGAGAGCGAGCTCGGCGTCGAAGCCCTCACCCATGGAGGCGCTGCCCATCACCATGCCGCCGCCGTGCAGGAACAGCACGGCGGGCCGTGCCGCGCCGGAGCCCGGCGGAGTCTGGATGACGAGCCGCACGTCGGGCGCTCCGTGCCGCCCGGGGATGCGAACCTCGCCGCGGAGCGCGGTGCTTCGGGGGGCGATGGACGCAATCATCTGGTCCATGAACGTGCGGGCGTCCGGGAGGTTTTCGCGCGAAAGCCCCGGGAGGAACTCGTGGGCGATGAGGGGCAAGAGGGAAGGGTCGACGAGATGACGGGTGGACATGGATGACTCCTGGGATGCGGCTGTGTGTGAGGTGGCGATGGAAGGGTGACGCGGACTTCACGTCGCAGTGGCGGCGGGGGCGGCGCGGATGACGACCTTTCCGATGACGCCCCCTCGCTCGGACCGCTCGAACGCGTTTCGAGCGTCGGACAGCTCGAACACCTCCACGGGCGGAGGCAGGAGCTCCCGGGCCTGGAGCTTCCCCGCGAGCTCCGCGAGGTCCCGGGCGGACGGCCTGGTGACGAGCAGCAGCTGCTTCTGACGTCGGAAGGGGCCGAGCAGGGCGGAGGCCATGAGCGACACGGGTGACGGCTCGAACCCCACGTGCCGTCCGCGCGGCGTCAGGAGGCCACGCGCGTCGGCGTAGGACAGCTTCGTGCTCAGGTCGAAGATGACGTCGAAACGCTCGCCGAGCATCGAGAGCGGCCGGGCGCGATAGTCGTGAACGACCTGGGCACCGTACTGCCGTGCCACGTCCAGACCGGCGGCGGAGGTGACAGCGGTGACGTGCGCGCCACGCGACCGGGCGAGCTGGATCAACATGAGCCCCACACCGCCCGTCGCGCCGTTGACGAGCACGCGCTCACCGGGAGCGACACGCGCGACGTCACGCAGTGCCTGGAGCGCCGCGAGCCCCACCATCGAAACCGCCGCGGCCCCGGCGTCGTCGAGCCCGGGCGGGATCCTGGCGACAGACGCCGCCGCGACCGTGATGAGTCCGGCGAGCGTTCCCTCCCGCATGCTTCCGGGGAAGCCGAACACGCGGTCTCCGACCGAGAAACCCTCGACGCCCGCCCCCACCTCCTCGACGACACCGGCGAAGTCCGAGCCGGGCGACTTCGGGAAGTGAGCACCGCTGAGCAACCGCAGCTCGCCACGCCGGATCTTCCCGTCGATGGGATTCACCGAGACGGCCCGGACGCGGATGAGCAGGTGGTGGGCGCGGATGCGGGGCGCCGGCGCGTGGGTGTGCTGCAGGAGTTCGGGACCGCCGAAGCGGCTGTAGGTGAGTGCGTTCATGCCCCTCAAGCTACGAGGCGGCACTCATTCGCGGAACTTGATGGTGGGAAGGTCTATTGTTCATGCCGTGAAACTATCGGCCTTCGACCTGAACCACGTGCGCGCGCTCCACCACCTCCTCGAGGAGGCGCACGTCACGCGCGCGGCGAGGAAGCTGGGAATCACGCCCGCGGCGGCGAGCAACGCCCTGCACCGGCTGCGCGTCGACTTCGACGACCCGCTCCTGGTCCGCAACGGCAGGTCGCTCGTGCGAACACAGCGGGCCGAGGCGCTTCGCGCGCCCGCCAGGGAGGTGATGCTGGCGGCCGGGCGGCTGTTCGACCAGGGGCGTCCCTTCGACCCGGCGACCGCGACCTGGGACATCTACGTGACGACGTCGGACCGGGTCGCGGAGCTGCTCCTGCCGACGCTCGACCGGCTCCTCGCGGCGCGTGCACCCGGGGCCCTGCTCACGCTCCGGACCCAGACGCCGGACCTGGGGGCATTCCTGCGGGAGCACGGCGGGATTGCCATCGTCCCGGAGGTCGCGAAGGAGCGGGACCTGCGCTCGCAGCACCTGTTCGTCGATGAGTTCGTCTGCGTCATGCGCGGGACGCATCCCCTCGCCACCGGGCGGCTGTCCCTGAAACGGTTCACCGAGTGGGAGCACGTCCTGGTGGCCCCGCTCGCGCAGTCGCGCCGCGGTGGCATCGACGTGCTCCTGGAGAAGGAGGGGCTCTCGCGTCGCGTGACGCGCGTGGTGACCACGTTCTCCCTCGCACTGCCGCTCATCTCAGGCTCGGACCGGCTCGCCGTGCTTCCGCGCAGCTTCGCCACCGCGCACGCGAAGGCACTCGGGCTCGAGCTCCGGCCCCTGCCTGTCGCGATGCCGCCCGTCGAGATGCTCCTGGCCTGGAATCTTGGGAACGAGGGCGACCCGAAGCACGCATGGGTCCGCGGTCTCGTGCAGGACGCGGTACGCGCCGTGGGCCTGGCGACCGCGTAGCCAGGGGGGCGCGGGTTGCGCGCCCCCCACCGGCCACTGCTCAGGGCGTCACGAACCGCAGGAACGCATCCTGGTTCCAGGTGTCGCCCGCGCCATCGCGCTGCCAGCCGGACACCACCAGCCCGGAGTCCGGCGCCGCCACCAGCGCCGTCGTCGCCAGCGAGCACGTGCCGCTCTCGCACGACACCGGCGCCAGCGTCTTCGTCCCCAGCAGCGCGCCGTCCGCCGCGTAGCGCGTGACCGTATTGCCGCAGGCGGCAGCCACCGGGCCCGCGGCCTCCACCGCGGCCACCGTGCCCACCGACGCCGTGCCGCACGTGGGCTGCTTCACCCAGCGCTCCTGCCCGTCCGCGCCCGCCGTCAGCACGAACGGACCGCCCTCATCCAGCGCCACGCCGTTCCACAGCAGCAGGCCCACCGCCTCGCCCGCCACCGCCACGGTGCCGTCCGCGCCCACCGACACGGAGCCCACGCGGCCGTTCACGCCCGGCACCTCGCGGCCCCAGGCCAGCGCTCCGTCCGCGCCGAACGCCAGCACCACGAAGCCGCCCGCGCCCTGCGCGTCGAACGTGCGCCCGTCCACCGTCACCGGACCCACCAGCCGTCCGGCCACCACCGACGTGCCCGTGGCCGACAGCGCCACCGCCGACAGCAGCGTGCCGTCCTTCGCGCCGTCGAACGTCTTCGTCCAGCGCACCTCTCCGTCCGCCGCGTAGCGCACCAGTTGGGGCGTGTGGGCCTCCGTCGTCCACTCCTCGCCCAGGGCCACCACGCCGCCGGATGCGTCCGCGGACACCGCGTAGACCTTCTGGCCCACGCGGCGCTGCCACTCGGGCGCGCCCGCCTGGGAGAACTTCACCAGGAAGCCGTCCTGCGCCTCGCCCAGCCCGAAGTCCGCCGAGTACAGGAACGCGTTGCCGGACAGGAACACCGCGCCGTCACTTCCCGTGGAGCCCGCCACGCGCAGGTCCGACAGGCGGTTGCGCTCGAACTCCTTCGCCCACTGCTTCGTTCCATCCGCCGAATAGCGGGACAGCGCCAGCACCAGCCGCTCGCCGTCCACCTGGTCCCGGTCCTCATCCGAGCGCGGCGTGCCGGACGTCACCCACAGCACATCCCCGCCCCGCCCCACCGCCAGCCCCGCGCCCGTGTCGTCCTGCGGGCCGCCCAGCGTGTACGCCCAGGCGCTCACCGCCGGAGCCGCGGGCGTGGGGACCTCCGCCGTGGGGGCCTGCGGGGGCGCCTGGGTCCCAGG
>NZ_RAWE01000182.1 GCF_003611695.1 Corallococcus carmarthensis
AGTCATCAGCATCCCCGTCGCCGGACCGCTCGACGTCAATGGTGACAACGGAGAGTTCCGCCTCATCCAGACCGGCTCCTCGCTGGTCCTGGTGGGCGTCGACGATGACCAGAAACTCCAGGGCTACGTCAGCACCTCCACCGTCGCCTACCTGAGCCGTCCCCAGGGGAATCCGAAGCGGCTGGATCCCTGGACCCAGTTCACCATCGACGTTGACTCCACGCAGTCCACCTTCGCCTTCCTGACCCAGAAGCGCATCGGCGTGGTCTCGGTCCGCGGCCTCGTCTACGTCTTCTGGGTCGACAGCGCGAACAACATCCTGTGCGCGGCCCGGGTCGCCCCCGGCGCCACGCGCTCCGCGACGGACTGGTGCCAGGTCCTGGTGCCGTCGGGGGCGGCGGATGGCGGCACGCCACCCGTGAAGATCCTCTCCAACGGAGTGTCGGCGTGCACCGGCAAGGGGGAGACGGAAATCCTCATCAACTACGCCGCCTGGGATCCCACGCACAACACGGTGCAGGTCTACCACCTCGTCCTGGACACGGGTGATTACAACCCCCTCACCAATGACTGGGTCTCCAAGTTCCCGTCCTGGTACGTGCCGGCCCCCGCGACCAACCCCACGCAGACGTCCTCGAACGTTTCGCATCTCGATGTCCGCACCATCCTCGTCACCCAGCCGGGAGCCACCCCCACCAGCCCCACCGTCAACTGCGTCATCGCGGCGCTGTGGGATGAAGCCCATGCCACCTCGACCACCTTCTCCTGGACGCTGGATGCCGCCTGCCACGCCAACCCCAGCCCCGTGCAGGTGCCCATGGTCCTCTCCTGGCCCAACGCGGCCAGGAGCCGCAAGGCCCGGGGCACGGGGCTGGCCGTCGATCCCGCCGGACGGCTCGTCGCCCTGTTCGCGGACAGCCTCAACAGCAACACCAACAACGCGATCTCCCTGGCCGTGATTCAAGACATCCGGCCGCTGCGCCAGATTGATGCGTCGGCCGCGCCCACCTGGAAGGAGTACGGCAAGATCTTCACGAACACCGCGGAGGACACCGAAGGCCCCCTCTCGATGTGCTTCTCGGTCGGCGTCATCCCTGAATCGACGGGCCAGGACACCTCCACCCTCCCCATCATCCTGGGGATGGCCTGGGTCCGCAGCGAGTACTCGGTGGGCTCGCCCATCCAGATGTCCTCCCTGAAGTATGGCGACTTCAAGCTGCAGAGCGCCCTCCACCCGCCGAAGCAGGAGAACAGCGGCAAGCGCCTGCTCACCACCATCTGCGACCCCTTCCCCATGCCCGTCCCGGCGCCGGAGGTCTGGGGCAACGCCAGCCCCGACGGCATGGCGGACTGGAACATGTTCGACTACGAGATGAACACGACCCAGGAGGACGTGGTCCTGAATGAGATCAACGTCTCCGCGAGCCTGGGCATCCAGTACTCCTCGAAGGAGACCGTCGCCGCGGGCGCCTTCGAGGGCTACAAGGCGGGCGTGAGCTGGGGCATCAGCGCCAGGGCCGGAGGCTCGGGGCACATCGCGTGGCAGGACGGGAAGTTCACGGCCCAGAGCATCAAGGTGCAGACGAAGGCCTACCGGCACCCGTACTACCCTCTTGATGACGCGTCCGCGTACCTCGTGCGTCCCTACGGGTGCTACTTCGGGCGTTCGCTGTTCTGGCTGCGCTCCCAGTACGGCACGGCGGCGAACCTCGCCTTCAACCAGGACACCGCGTTCAGCCCGGCGCCGCTGGTCGTGGCCCACTGGCCCGTCGCCTCGGATGACGCGGACGAGACCGCGGCGGGCGACTTCTTCAGCTACGCGTGCACGCCCGGCGTGGTCGACTCGTACACCGAGGCGGCCATCAACGCCCGGATGTTCAGCCTGTATACGGAGTGCGTGAACAGGCTGGCGGCCTCCGGCAAGACCCAGGCGGAGATCCAGCAGATCTTCACGGCGCCGGACGGAACCGACCTCAGCACCTTCTACACGGGCAACAACTACGTCGCCGCGGTCGTGGACGCGTACGGCACCGAGACCAACATCAACGGCCAGAAGTACCTCAAGTTCGCCATGAGCGGTGGCTCGGTGTGCGACGGGCAGTACCGGGTGTCGAACGGGCAGACCACCGGCTTCGGCGTCCACCTGGACGTCAACATCTACGCGGGCTTCCTCCAGACGTCGGAGATCGGCAACGCGGACCAGATGGGCATCGCCGCCAGCGGGGAGACCTACCTGGGCGGGACGTTCGACTTCTCGTTCTCCTACAAGCGCGACACCACGAGCACCAGCTCGAGCGGCGTCGGCGTCTACACCTACCTGAACACGCTGGCGCCCACGCAATCCCTGTCGGCCCGGCTGTACATCCTCAAGGAGGCGTACCTGTGGGCGCTCGAGCTGAAGTACTTCCCGGCCATCGCGCGTGACTGGTACCTCCAGGCCCTCAACAACGCCAAGGTCCAGGGAGAGTTCACCTCTCCGACGGAGACGCCGAACCTGGACATGCTCGCCGGCACCACGTCGGCGGACAACCTCCTGCTCTACGAACAGTCGCTGCCCACGCGCTTCATGTTCGTCGTCACGAGCTGGGACCAGGGGCCGCTCCAGTTGACGCCCCTGAACGTGCCCAAGGACCTGCCCGGTGGCTACGACATCACCACCTTCAACGCCGGCGTCCCGGATGGCGCCACCTTCAACCTGCCGGGCCCCTGCGACGTGGCCTACGGGGCGAACGGCCACTTCCGCTTCATCCCGGGGGTGACGGGCACCATCACCTTCAACGCCGCGACCTTCGGCAATCCCCAGTCCGGTGGCGCGAACCTGGGCTACTACCGGCAGGTCGGCTACCCCAACCGCAAGGCGTACAACGTGCCGCAGAACTTCACCCACGTCTGCGCCGAGGGAGCGACGACGAACCTGGGGGATGAGCCGGTGACGGTGGCGTTCGGCACCGGCACGCAATGGAACGTGGTCGGTGGGCTGACGGGGACCGTCACCGCCTCGGACGCCACGTTCGGAGATCCGGCGCGCGGGAGCGGCAAGGAGCTCCGGGTCCTCCAGGATTAGCCGGGCGTGCGCGCGGGGAGCTCCAGCGCCGGGTCAGGGCTGGACGGCGTAGAGCTGCCCGCGCATCTCGCCGTAGGAGGTACGGGCCCTGGTGTGCAGGTTGAAATAGAGCACGCCCTTGCGCGCGAGCGACTCCAGCCCGGCCAGGGTCCGCGTCTGGGCCAGGAACCCCAGCTCCGCCGGGCAGCTCTCCGGAAGCCCGGACTTCGGAAGACGCAGTGGACGCTGCCCCAGGTGCGACGTCGCATTCAGCCCGAGGACCGTCACGCATCTGATCAAGCAGTATCAGGAAGCCGTCAGGGCCTTCGGTGCGCTCTCCCGCACCCGCTGAACGGTGGCGCTCCACAAGAGCGACCACGCTTCGTCGTTACCGTCGAACCTGCCCTGGCGGATCCGGACCGCGAGTTCACGGTTCAGCTCCGCCAGTCCGCCTTCGCGTTGGAGCAGGGCAACCAGCGCAAGGTGCTCCACCTCTTGAGGCCCCACTCCCTCGCGCAGCTGCCGCTCTGCGATGCCCATCGCATTGGCGATCATCCGCGCGGCATAGGCCTTGTCCTCCGGCAGCCCGGGCAGCAGCTCCCGTAGCAGTACCTCGCGAGCCACCGCCAGCAGCGCTGCCCCTTCCGGCTGTTCACGCATCCGGTCCTCCCGTCATCCGCAGAAGCTCCAGCTCCAGCTCCGGCACGACATGCGCCGTCAGGGCCAGCTCCAGGGAGGGCTCGCGGCCGGAGACGTGCCGCTCTCCCTGTTGCAGGGCAATCACCGCCCACCGCGCGTGGGCGAAGACCTCCCAGTAGCGCACGGCCTCCCAGTCCAGCCGACGGCCGCTCACGCGCGCATAGCCCCGCGCCAGCGCTTCGCGGGAACCAATGCCTCCCGCTTCCTTGTCGAACTGTCCGAACCGCCAACACCGCGCGCAGAACCAGCCAAGGTCCTCCAGCGGATCCGACCAGGCCGCGAACTCCCAATCCAGCACGGCCGTGAGTCCTGCTTCGTCCAGCATGTAATTGCCGGTGCGGAAGTCCCGGTGCGTGAGCACCAACTCCGGCGTCGCGGGCGCATGCCGCTCCAGCCAGCGGATCCCCCACTCCAGCGCCGGGAACGCAGTGTGATGGCCGTCCAGGAAGGCTTGGAACTCCCTCACGCCGCGCAGCGCGGGCGACAACTCCGGCACCGGGAGGAAGGACAGGGCCTCCACGGGAGGCCGGATGGCGTGCAGCCGCGCCAGCTCCTCGCCCAGACGTTCGGTCAACGCCTCTCGATCACCGCCCAGCCCCAGGTCCTTCACGACGCGATGGCCGGCGGCGGTCCCCCGCGCCTTGCGCATCACGAAGAACGCGCGCCCGAGGACAGAGGCGTCTCCCAGCCACAGCGGCTCCGGCACCGTCACGCCCGCCCGGAACGCCTCCCGCAGCAGGGCGAACTCCTGGGCGCGGCCGTGCGACACGGAGACGCCCGAGGGCGCATCGGAGCGCAGCACGCACTCCAGCACGCCCTCATGTGGCCCGCCGCCCACCACCGCCGTCAGCAACCAGTTCTCCTGGATGGCGCCCCCGGAGAGCAGTCGCGCATCGATGAGCCGCACCTCGCGGGCCTCCGCCTTCGTGGCCAGGAAGGACTCCAGCGCGCGCTTCTGTTCCTCGCGCATCGCTTACCCCTCGCCCTTGGAAGCGGACGCCACGCCCCACCGGAAGAAGTCCGCTCCCTCAGCAAGGTAGGCGCGTGACAGCACCATCTTGTGGATCTCACTGGCCCCATCCACCAGCCGCGCCTGGCGCGCGTAGCGGTAGATCCACTCCACCAGCGTGTCCTTGGAGTAGCCGCGGGCCCCCATCAACTGGATGGCCGTGTCCGCGGCCTTGTGCAGCGCATCCGCCACGTGGATCTTCGCGATGGAGATGTCCGTCCGCGCGAAGTCCCCCTGGTCCAGCTTCCAAGCGGCGCTCATGGTGAGCAGCCGCCCGATGTGGATGTCCTTGGCCGCGTCGCCCAGCATCCACTGCACGCCCTCGTGCCGCGCCAGCGTCTCCCCGAAGCTCATCCGCCGCGAGACATAGCCACCCGCCTCCTCCAGGCACCGCTTCGCCAATCCCAGCCAGCGCATGCAGTGCGTGAGGCGGGCCGTGCCCAGGCGGATCTGCGTGACCTTGAGCCCGTCCCCCACCTCCAGCAGGCGCTGCGAGTCCGGAATGCGCAGGCCGTCGAAGACGAGCTCGCAATGGCCGCCGTGCTCCTCGGGGCCCATGATGGGGATGCGCCGCTCGATGCGCCAGCCGGGCTGATCCGCGTCGAAGAGGAAGGCGGTGAGCCCCTTGCGCTCATCGTCGGAGGTGCGCGCCACCACGATGAAGTGCTGCGCGCCCTGGGCGCCGGTGATGAACCACTTCCGGCCCGTGAGGACCCACTCATCGCCCTGCCGCTCCGCGCGCGTATAGGTCAGGGACGGGTCGGAGCCGCAGCCGTCGGGCTCCGTCATCGCGAAGGCGGAGCGCACCCGGCCGTCGATGAGCGGCTGCAACCAGCGCTGCTTCAGCGCCTCCGTCGCGAGCACCTTCTCCAGGACGATCATGTTGCCGTCATCCGGCGGCGCGGCGTTGAACATCACCGGTCCGAAGGGCGAACGGGCGGCCTCCTCGTAACAGGCCGCCATGCCCACCACGCCCAGGCCCTGCCCTCCGCGCGCCTTCGGCATCTGGAAGGCCCAGAGCCCCTCCGCGCGGGCGCGCTCCCGGACCCGCGCCACCACCTCCTCGCGGAGGTTCTCGTGCGCGTCGAACGCGTCCGGCTGCTTTTCCAGCGGCAGCACGTGCGTGGCCACGAAGTCACGCACGCGCAGCCGGTACGCTTCGATTTCGGGAGAGAGAGAGAAGTCCATCCGGTGGCTCCTGGAGAAGGGGGAACTACAAGGTCGAGCAGAGGTGGCCGCCATCCACTTCGAGGACCGAGCCGCTCATGAAGCTGCCCGCATCTGACGCCAGCAGCAGCAAAGGACCGTCCAGTTCCTGCATGGAGCCAAGCCGCCGCATGGGAATGCGAGAGACGAGCTTCCTGCCCGCGTCCGTCTCGAAGAAGGCACGGTTGAAGTCTGTCTCGATGTAGCCGGGGGCCAGCGCGTTCACTCGGATGGAGTTCCGCGCCAGCTCGAACGCCATGGCGCGGGTGAGGTGGAGCAACCCGGCCTTGGACGCACAATAGGGCGACACCCCACCGCCCACCCGCAGCCCCAGGATGGAGGCGATGTGGATGATGCTGCCCGGAGTGCCGCTCTCCACCAGCCGCCGAGCCACGGCCCTCGCGACGAGGTACGCGCCCTTGAGGTTGGTGTCGACCACGGCATCCCACTGCTCCTCCTCCACCTGGAGGAAGAAGCCCTCGCCCGACACGCCCGCGTTGTTCACCAGCACGTCCACCACCCCACCCGCCTTCGCTTCGGCCTCGGCCACGGCCGCCTGCACGGACGCGGCGACCGTCACGTCCATGGACACAGCGTGCGCGCGCAGCCCTGATTCCCGCAGCCGCTCCACCTCCGAAGCCAGCTTGTCCGCCCGGCGTGCCGCCAACACCACCTCCGCGCCCGCTCGCGCCAGCGCCTCCGCGAAGTGCAAACCCAGCCCTCCGGACGCTCCCGTGATCAGGGCGCGACGGCCCTCCAGACGAAAGGCGACAGAGCTCATGGGACGTTCTCCAGGGTGGAAGGGGATGACGCAGAATGTCGAAAGCCAATCGGGGATGTCCAATGACTCTTGTTGTTGACGATCCGCCAACAAGCACCCACTATACCGCTCACATGCGTCAGGATTACCAACCATGAGCTACCAACACATCCGTGTTTCGGTCGCGGACCGCATCGCCACCGTGGAGCTGAACCGGCCCGAGGCGCGCAATGGTTTCACCGTGCTCATGTCGGACGAGCTCGCGGCCGCGCTCGCCGCTGCGGACGCGGACGAAGCGGTGCGGGTGGTCATCCTGTCGGGGGCTGGCAGGGACTTCTGCGTGGGGGCGGACCTCAGCGGGCAGTCGCTGGAGGTCACGAACACAGACATCCCCGGAGGCGCCTGGGTGGAGCCCGCGACGCGCGTGGCCCGCCAGCTGTTCGCGCTGCGAAAGCCTGTCATCGCCGCCGTGCAGGGCGCGGCGGTGGGCGTGGGCTCCACGATGATCCTCCCCGCGGACTTCCGGCTCGCCGCCAACAACAGCCGGTTCGGCTTTGTCTTCAGCCGGCGCGGCATCTACCCGGAGGCGGGCTCCTGCTGGTTCCTGCCCCGGCTGGTGGGGCTGGGCCGCGCGATGGACTGGATGGTGAGCGGCCGGTTGATCCCGGCGCAGGAGGCACTGGGCGCGGGGCTGGTCCAATCCCTCCACGAACCCGAGGCGCTGGCCGGCGCCGCGCAAGCCCTGGCGAAGGAGCTGGTGGAGACGACCGCGCCGGTGTCCGTGGCCGTCATCCGTCAGGCGCTCTACCGGATGAGCGCCATGGCCTCGCCCGAGCCCGCCTTCAACCTGGACAGTCAGCTCATCGCGAGCCTGGGGGAGAGCCCGGACGCGCTAGAAGGCGTCATGGCCTTCATGCAGAAGCGACCCGCGAAATTCTCCCGGACTGTGACTCAAGACCTGCCCGCGTTCCTTCCCTGGCAGGAGGCACGGCGATGAGCGCCCTGGCCCCCCGCTGGAAGCGGCTGGAACCCGACGAGCGCCGGCAGCAGATCCTCGACTGCGCCATGCGCCTGTTCGGCGAGCGCCCCTACGCGGAGGTCTCCACCACCGACATCGCCAAGGAGGCGGGCGTCGCGCGGGGACTCCTCAACCACTACTTCGGGCAGAAGCGGGACCTCTATCTGAAGGTCGTGAAGCGAATGCTGCTCATGCCCGGCATCGAAAAGAGCGTCCCCATGACCGGAACCCTGCGAGAGCGCGTCGAGCGCAGCGTCGAGTGGTACCTGGACACCGTGGCGACCCACGGCAAGACGTACCTGGCCGTCATCGGCAGCGGCGGCATCGGCGCGGATCCGGACGTTGAGCGCATCATCGCCGAGGCGGACGACGTGGCCGCGTCGCGAACGCTCGAGTTCCTGGGGCTCAAGGCCGAGGTCGGCAACGATTCGCGGCAGCGGGCGATGATCCGCTCCTACGGCGGACTGGTGAAGTCCTCCATCCGCGAGTGGCTCCGCGACGGGACGCTCAGCCGCGAAGAGACGCACCTGCTCCTGAGCGAATCGCTCCTGCTCATCGTGCGCGACCTGCTCCCCCAGCTCGCCCGGACGGCGACGCCCGGACGTGCCACTCCGGCGAAGCCGAGGCCCCCGAAGTGACGGGGACCCCGGGCGGTCCGGGCCCCCTCGCCGGACGCACGCTGCTGATGTCCGGCGGAAGCCGTGGCATCGGACTGGCCATCGGCGTCGCGGCGGGACGGCTGGGCGCCAACGTCGCCCTGCTCGCCAAGACGGGCACGCCGGATCCGCGCCTTCCGGGCACCGTCCACACCGCTGCCGCGGAGATTGAAGCGGCCGGCGGCCAGGCGCTCGCGGTGGTGGGCGACGTGCGCGACGAGGCGGACGTGCAGCGCGCCGTGGACGCCACCGTGGCGCGCTTCGGCGGCATCGACTTCTGCGTGAACAACGCGAGCGCCCTCGCCCCGCTGAAGACGGAGGAGCTCCCGGTCAAGCGCTTCGACCTGATGCAGCAGATCCAGCTGCGGGGCACGTTCCTGCTGACGCGCGCGGCGCTGCCCCACCTGCGGCGCTCGCCCCACGCGCACATCCTGTCGCTGTCGCCGCCGGTGAACCTGGATCCCCGTTGGATGGGATTGCACCCGGCGTACACGCTGGCCAAGTACGGGATGACGCTGCTCACGCTCGGCTGGGCCGCGGAGTTCGCGGACGCGGGCATCGGCGCGAACACGCTCTGGCCGCGCACGCTCATCGCCACCGCCGCCGTGCAGAACCTGCTCGGGGGGGACGCTTCGATGCAGCGGGCCCGCTCGCCGGACATCATGGCGGACGCGGCCGTGGCCCTCCTCCAGCGCCCGCCGCGCGAGTGCACCGGGCAGACCTTCATCGACGAGGACGTGCTGCGCGCGGGCGGAGTCACCGACTTCAGCCGCTACGGCGGCGGCCCCGACGTCGTGCTCGACCTCTACGTCGACCCCTGACGAGGAAGAAGCACGCGACAGCCTGATTGACCATTGAACCGGCGGAGGTGCCCATGGGTCCGTCTCACGCATCCCTGGAAGCGCAGTGCCATTCCCTGGCGGCCCAGCTCACGCTGCCGCGCCTCCTCCAACGCAACGCCACGGAGTACGCGGACGCGCCCGCCCTCACCTCCGGGAACAGCACCCTCACCTGGGGCCAGCTGCGCGAACGGACCGCCGCGATGGCACGCGGGCTCTGCACGCTGGGGCTGGGCCGGGGCGAGCGGATGATGATCATGATGTCCGGCCGGCCGGAGCATTGGATCGTCGACTATGCCGCCGTCCACCTGGGCGCCATCTCCTGTACGGCGTACCAGACCCTGAGCACCGAACAGGTGGGCTACGTCGCCAGGCACAGCGCGGCCACGGTGGTGGTGCTGGAGGGCGCGGATGAGCTGGCCCGGTGGTGGCCGGTGCTCGAAACGCTCCCGGCGCTCAAGCGGATCGTCGTCCTGGATGAGGCCGCCCTGCCGCGCGGGGACTCGCGGTTCATCTCCTTCGCGGAGGTCGAGTCCGAGGGCCGCGCCCTGCACGAAGCCAACCCCCAGGCCTTCGAGGACGTCTGGAAGGACATCCGCCCGGAGGATCCGCTGGCGATGATGTACACGTCCGGCACCACCGGCGACCCCAAGGGCGTGGTGCTGAGCCACCTCAACGCCTTCTATGAAGCGGTGGCCGTGGACCTCTCCGTCCCCGTCCCGATGCGGGTCCCCTCCATCGCGTATCTCCCGCTGGCGCACGTGGCGGAGCGCGAGCTGGGGCTCTACCGCGCGCTCTACAAGGCGCTGCACATGCACCTGTGCACGGACCCCACGGGTGTGGTGCCGCTATTGGCCCGCTCGCGAGCCCCCGCGTTCTTCGGCGTGCCGCGCCTCTGGGAGAAGCTGGCCGCGAGCCTGCGGCTGAAGGTGGAAGCGCTGGAGCCCGCCCGGCGCGAACCGCTGCTCGCCGCCCACGCCGCCGCGCTGGAGTCCTTCCGGCTCCGCGGGTCTGGCAGGCCCGTGCCCCCGGAGGTCCAGCAGCAGGCCCAGGACGCCGAAGCGCGCGTGCTGGAGCCCCTGCGCAGGTCGATGGGGCTGGACGCGCTGGTGTGGACGAGCAGCGGCTCCGCGCCCATCCCCGTGGACATCCTGGAGTACCTGGGCGGCTTCGGCATCCAGGTGCTGGAGGTCTGGGGCATGAGCGAGACCACCGGCTGCGCCACCATCAACCTCCCCAACGACTTCCGCGTCGGCTCCGTCGGGCGGCCCATCCCCGGGCTCCAGCTGCGGCTGGCGGAGGATGGAGAGATCTTCGTGCGCGGCCCGGTGGTCTTCATGGGCTACCTGGCGCCGGACGGTGAGATTGCCCGCGCGGTGGACGCGAACGGATGGCTCGCCACCGGTGACATCGGCACGCTCGACGCGGACGGCTTCCTCACCATCACCGACCGCAAGAAGGAGCTGCTCATCACCTCCAGCGGGAAGAACATCGCGCCCTCGCGGCTGGAGGGCATGCTGCGCACCCACCCGCTTGTGGGCCAGGCGATTGCCATTGGCGACGGCCATCCCTACGTGACGGCGCTCGTCTCGCTGGATCCAGAGGCCGCGCCGCTCTGGGCCCGGGCCCGGGGCCTTCCTTCCGTGGCGCTCGCGGACCTCGCGCGCGAGCCCGTGGTCCAGGCCGAGCTGGAGACCCTCGTCGCCGCGGCCAACGCCCGGCTCTCCCGCTCCGAGCAGATCAAACGCTTCGAGGTCGTCCCCGAAGCCTGGTCCGCCGCGACCGGCGAATTGACGGTCACCCTCAAGCTCAAGCGCCGCGTGCTGCTCGCCCAATACGCCGAGCGCATCGCCGCGCTCTACGCGAACGCCTGACACCCCCTCCCCCGAAAGAGCCATCCATGCATGTGAGAACCCCGGAGCAAGCCGCGTTCGCGGATGCCATCGACGCGTTCTGTCGCGCAAGGACCGGGACGCGGGCGCAGCGGGACGCGCTGACCCACCACGGCACCGAGGCCCACGCCCCCGGCCTCTACGGCCAGATGGCGGAGCTGGGCTGGCTGGGCGTGGGCATTCCCCTGGAGTACGGCGGCGCGGGCGGCGGCATGTCCGACGTCTGCCTCTTCGCGGAGCGGACCTCCTATGGGCTCGCGCCCGTGGGCGGCTTCATCACCACCGCGGTCGCGGCGGGCCCCTACGCGAAGTTCGGGACCCCGGAGCAGAAGGAGACCGTGCTCGGCGGCATCGCCCGGGGCCGCGTGGAGGCCATCTCCATCTCCGAGCCCGGAGCCGGTTCGGACGTCGCCGCGCTCAGCTGCCGCGCGGTCCGGACCCACGGGGGCTTCATCGTCAACGGGCAGAAGACCTGGTGCTCGAACGCGCACTTCGCGGACCACCTGCTGCTCGTGGCGCGCACGAACACGGTGGGCTCGCGCCACGAAGGCCTCACCATGTTCTGCGTCCCCGCGGGCACGCCCGGCATGGAGATCCGCGGCATCCCCACGATGGGCGGCAAGGAGGTCAACGACGTCTTCTTCACGGACTGCTTCCTGCCGGAGTCCTCCGTGGTGGGCACCGTGGATCATGCCTGGCCCCAGTTGATGGCGGGGCTCAACAGCGAGCGGCTCATCCTCGCCGCGTCCATGCTGGGCCGGGGCCGCCGCGCGTTCGACGACGCCGTCGCCTACGTGAAGGAGCGCAAGCAGTTCGGCCGCGCCGTCGGCTCCTTCCAGGCGCTCAAGCACCGCATCGCGGACCTGGCCACGGAGCTGGACTGCTGCGAGCTGCTCGTCTACCGCGTCGCGGCCATGGCGGATGAGCACCCGGACCGGATGCTCCCGCGCGAAGCCTCCATGGCGAAGCTGAAGACGACGGAGACGGCCAAGCGCGTGGCGCTGGAGGGGATGCAGATGCTGGGCGGCTACGGCTACGCGCTCGAATACGACATGGAGTCGCACCTGCGCGCGACGGTCATCTCCACCGTCTACGGCGGCACGAGCGAAATCCAGCGCGACATCATCGGCAAGACGTTCGGACTCTAGGAGGCAGACATGACGACGGCACGTCCCCGGTGGAGCTCGGACGAACTCGAACAGGTGCGGGGGCTCGCGGCCACCTACTTCACGAAGGAGGTCGTCCCCAACGTGCCCAAGCACGTGGAGCAGGGCTACCCGGACAAGGCGCTCTACCGCCGCGCCGGAGAGCTGGGCCTCCTGTGCATGTCCATCCCCGAGGCCTACGGCGGCGGCGGTGGCACGTTCGCGCACGAGGCGGTCCTCATCGAGGAGCAGGTCCGCGCCGGGGACCCCTCCATGGGCTTCCCGGTCCACTGCGCCATCGTCGCGCACTACCTGCTCGCCTACGCGTCGGAGGCCCAGAAGGAGAAGTGGCTGCCCCGGCTGGCCAGCGGTGAATGGGTGGGCGCCATCGCCATGACCGAGCCGGGCACGGGCTCCGACCTCCAGGCCATCACCACCCGCGCCGTGCGTGAAGGCGACTTCTACCGGGTGAGCGGCGCCAAGACGTTCATCTCCAACGGCCACGTCTGCGACTTCCTCATCCTCGTCGTGCGCACGGGGCAGCAGGGCCACGGGGGGATTTCACTCCTGTGCGCGGAGGTCTCCGACACGACGCCCGGGTTCCAGCGGGGCCGCATCCTCGACAAGCTGGGTGGCAAGGGCCAGGACACCACCGAGCTGTTCTTCGACGACCTGAAGGTCCCCGCCGTCAACCTGCTGGGCGGAGAAGAGGGCCGGGGCTTCGCCCAGCTCATGCAGCAGCTGCCCCAGGAGCGGCTGACCACGGCCATCATCGCGGTGGCCAGCCTGGAGCGCGCCGTCCAGCTGACCGTGGAGTACACCAAGCAGCGCCATGTCTTCGGCAAGCCGCTCTTCGCGATGCAGAACACGCGCTTCGAACTGGCGGAGTGCGCGACACTCCAGCGGGTGTGCCGCACCTTCGTGGACGACTGCATCGAATCCCACCTGGCGGGCAGGCTCGACGTGACGACGGCGGCCATGGCGAAATACTGGGTGTCCGACCAGGCCTGTCTCGTAGTGGACCGGTGCCTCCAGCTGTTCGGCGGGTACGGATATATGAAGGAATACCCCATCGCCCACCTGTTCGCGGACACGCGCGTCCTGCGAATCTTCGCCGGCGCGAACGAGGTCATGAAGGAACTCGTCGCCCGGTCCCTGTAGCCCCCTCCCCTTCTCACAAGGAGGCTCCCCGTGAGCCAGGAAGCATTCATCTTCGACGCCGTCCGTACCCCTCGCGGCAAGGGAAAGAAGGGTGCCCTGCACGGCACCAAGCCGGTGTCGCTGCTCGTCGGCCTGGTGGACGCGCTCAAGCAGCGCAACCCCAACCTGGACCCGAAGCGCATCGACGACGTGGTGCTGGGCGTCGTGTCCCCCGTGGGCGACCAGGGCGCGGACATCGCGCGCACGCTGGTGCTGGCGGCTGGCCTGCCGGACACCACCGGCGGCGTGCAGCTCAACCGCTTCTGCGCCTCCGGGCTGACGGCGGTGAACATGGCCGCGCAGCAGGTGCGCTCAGGCTGGGAGCACCTGGTCATCGCGGGCGGCGTGGAGAGCATGTCCCGCGTGGCCATGGGCTCCGACGGCGGCGCCTGGGCCATGGACCCCGCCACCAACTACGACACCTACTTCGTGCCGCAGGGCATCTCCGCGGACCTCATCGCGACCATGGAGGGCTTCACCCGCGAGGACGTGGACCGCTACGCGGTGCGTTCGCAGGAGCGCGCGGCCCACGCGTGGGCCAACGGCTACTTCCAGAAGTCCGTCGTCCCCGTCGTGGACCAGAACGGCCTCACCGTGCTGGACCGCGATGAGCACATGCGCCCGGACTCCACCGTGGCCTCGCTGGGGCAGCTCAACGCGTCCTTCACGACCATGGGAGAGATGGGCGGCTTCGACGCGGTGGCGCTCCAGAAGTACCACGCGGTGGAGCGCATCCATCACGTGCACACGCCGGGCAACTCCTCCGGCATCGTGGACGGCGCGGCGCTGGTGCTGGTGGGCTCGGAGCAGGTGGGCAAGGCGCTGGGCCTCACGCCGCGCGCGCGCATCGCCGCCGTGGCCACCTCCGGCGCGGAGCCCACCATCATGCTGACGGGGCCGCTGCCGGCCACCCGGAAGCTGCTCGACATCGCGGGCCTGTCCGTCAAGGACATCGACCTCTTCGAGCTCAACGAGGCCTTCGCCTCCGTGGTCCTCAAGTACCAGAAGGACCTGGGCATCCCGGACGAGAAGCTCAACGTCAACGGCGGCGCCATCGCCATGGGGCACCCGCTGGGCGCCACGGGCGCGATGATTCTTGGAACCGTGGTGGACGAGCTGGAGCGCCGCAAGGCGCGCCGCGCGGTCGTCACCCTGTGCGTCGGCGGCGGCATGGGTGTGGCCACCCTCGTCGAGCGCGTCTGAACCTTCCATCCCCTTTCAAAGACATCCGAGCAAAGCCATGAGCGAACAGAACACCCTGCGCTGGGAACAGGACGCGGACGGCATCGTCGTGTTGACGATGGACGACCCCTCCCAGTCCGCCAACACCATGAACGCCGCCTACGTGAAGTCCATGCGCGCGGCGGTGGACCGGCTGGTGAAGGAGAAGGCCACCCTCACCGGCGTCGTCATCACCTCCGCCAAGAAGACCTTCTTCGCGGGCGGCGACCTCAACGACCTGCGCCGCGTGAAGAAGGACGAGGCGAAGCAGGTCTTCGACCTGGGCCAGGAGATCAAGGCGCAGCTGCGCACGCTGGAGACCCTGGGCAAGCCCGTGGTCGCGGCCATCAACGGCGCGGCACTTGGCGGCGGGCTGGAGATTGCCCTCGCCTGTCACCGCCGCATCATCGCGGACGTGAAGGGCGCGCAGGTGGGCCTGCCGGAGGTGACGCTGGGCCTCTTGCCCGGCGGCGGCGGCGTGGTGCGCACCGTGCGCATGCTGGGCATCACGGACGCACTGATGAAGGTGCTGCTCCAGGGCCAGCGCTACCGCCCCCAGGAGGCGAAGGACCTGGGCCTGGTGCATGAGGTGGTGCCCTCCGTGGACGCGCTCCTGCCCGCGGCGAAGGCGTGGGTGAAGGCGAACCCGGCCGCGCAGCAGCCGTGGGACCAGAAGGGCTACAAGATTCCGGGCGGCACCCCGTCCCACCCGGCGTTCGCGGCCAACCTGCCCGCGTTCCCCGCCAACCTGCGCAAGCAGCTCAAGGGCACGAACATGCCCGCGCCGCGCGCCATCATGGCGGTGGCGGTGGAGGGCACGCAGGTGGACGTGGACACGGCGTTCACCATCGAGTCGCGCTACTTCACGGAGCTCGTCGTCGGCCAGGTCGCGAAGAACATGATGCAGGCGTTCTTCTTCGACATGCAGCACATCAACTCCGGCGGCGGCCGTCCCAAGGGCTTCCCGCAGCACACCGCGAAGAAGGTGGGCGTGCTGGGCGCCGGGATGATGGGCGCGGGCATCGCGTACGTGTGCGCCAAGGCTGGCATCGACGTGGTGCTCAAGGACGTGAGCCTCGCCTCCGCGGAGAAGGGCAAGGGCTACTCCGTCAAGCTGGTGGAGAAGGCCGTCCAGAAGGGCTCCACCACCAAGGAGAAGGGCGACGCGCTGCTCGCGCGCATCACCCCCGCGGAAGACCCCGCCGCGCTCGCGGGCTGCGACCTGGTCATCGAAGCGGTGTTCGAGGACGTGAAGCTCAAGCACAAGGTCTTCCAGGAGATTCAAGGCGTGGTGGCCCCGGACGCGGTGCTGGGGTCCAACACCTCCACCCTGCCCATCACCCTGCTCGCCGAAGGGGTGTCGCGGCCGCCGGACTTCGTCGGCATGCACTTCTTCTCCCCCGTGGACAAGATGCCGCTGCTGGAGCTCATCGCCGGCAAGCAGACGAGTGACGCGACGCTGGCGAAGGCCATCGACATCGCGGTGCAGATTGGCAAGACGCCCATCGTCGTCAACGACAGCCGGGGCTTCTTCACCAGCCGCGTGATTGGCACGTTCCTCAACGAGGCCATCGCCATGGTGGGTGAAGGCATCGCGCCCGCGTCCATCGAGCAGGCGGGACTCCAGGCGGGCTACCCCGCCGCCCCGCTCCAGTTGGTGGATGAATTGACGCTGACGCTGCCCCGGAAGATCCGCCAGGAGACCAAGGCGGCCGTGGAGGCGGCGGGCCAGCCGTGGCAGGACCACGGCAGCTACGCGGTGATGGACGCGATGATCGACCAGCACCAGCGCAAGGGCCGCTCCACCGGCGGCGGGTTCTACGACTACGCGGACGGCAAGCGGACGAACCTCTGGCCGGGGCTGGAGAAGCACTACACGAAGCCGGGCCACACCATCCCCTTCGAGGACATGAAGGAGCGGATGCTCTTCGCGGAGGCCATCGACACGGTGCGCTGCTTCGACGAGGGCGTGCTGCGCTCCGTCGCGGACGCGAACGTGGGCTCCATCCTGGGCATCGGCTTCCCGCCGTGGACCGGCGGCGTCGTGCAGTACATCAACGGCTACGAAGGCCCGTCCGGCACGGGGCCGCGTGGCTTCATCATCCGCGCGCGCCAGCTCGCGGAGCGCTACGGGAAGCACTTCCTTCCGCCCGCGTCGCTCGTCGCGAAGGCGGAGCGCGGTGAGCTGCTCGAGTAGACCACCACACACATAGGGGCCGTCCCATGAGGAATCAGCGGGAGCTTGACGTGAAGGCGCTTGTCTCAAGGCAGCGGGCGTATTTCGAAACGCGCGTCACGCTCCCGCTGAAATGGCGGCAGGAGCAGCTGCGGGCGCTCGACGCGGCGGCGCGCGAACATGAGGAGGCCATCCTGGCCGCCCTCAAGGCCGACCTCGCGAAGAGCCCGGAGGAGGCCTACCTCACGGAGGTGGGCAGCATCCACGGAGAGCTGAAGACGGCCCTCAAGCAGGTGAAGGCCTGGATGCAGCCCCGGAAGGGCTCAGCGCCGCTGGTCATCCAGCCGGCGCGGGCCTGGCAGTACGCGGATCCGCTGGGCGTGACGCTCATCATCGCGCCCTGGAACTATCCCTATCAGCTGTCACTCGCACCGCTCATCGGGGCGCTCGCCGCGGGCTGCACGGCCGTGTTGAAGCCCAGCGAGCACGCGCCGGAAACGTCCCGCGTGCTCGCGAAGCTGCTGGGCGAGGCGTTTCCCCCGGAGGTCGTCTCCGTCGTGGAGGGCGGCGTGGACGAGAGCCGCGCGCTGCTCCAGGAGCGCTGGGACCTCATCTTCTTCACCGGCGGCACCCAGGTGGGCCGGACCGTCGCCGAAGCAGCGGCCCGGCACCTGACGCCCACCATCCTGGAGCTGGGGGGCAAGAGCCCCTGCATCATCCACCGGAGCGCGGACCTGGAAGTCACCGCGCGCCGCATCGCCTGGGGCAAGTTCGTCAACGCGGGGCAGACCTGCATCGCGCCGGACTACGTGCTCCTTCCCCCGGAGCTCAAGGCGCCCTTCACCGAACTGGTCCAGAAGGCCGTCCGGAGCTTCTACGGCGACGACGCGAGGGCGAGCGCCGACTACGGCCGCATCGTCAACGCCCGCCACTTCGAGCGCATCAGCGCGCTCGCGGCGGACGGGCGCATTGCCTTCGGCGGCGAGCGCGACGCGAAGAGCCGCTACTTCTCGCCCACGGTCATCACCGACGCGCCCCTGACGAGCCCGCTGATGCAGGAGGAGATCTTCGGCCCCCTGCTCCCGCTCGTGGACTGCGCGGACACCGACGAGGCCATCCGCTTCGTGCGCGCCCGCCCCAAGCCGCTCGCCCTCTACAGCTTCGCGAAGGACGCGGCGGTGAACGAGCGTGTGCTCGCGGAGACGTCCAGCGGAGGCGCCGTCACCAACGACGTGTGCGTCCACTTCGCCGCGGAGGGGCTCCCCTTCGGCGGCGTGGGCGAGTCCGGCCTGGGCGGCTACCACGGCCAGGCCAGCTTCGACGCCTTCAGCCACAAGAAGAGCGTGGTGAAGCGGCCGTTCGCGTTGGACATGAAGCTGCGCTATCCGCCCTACACCGGCAAGCTGGGCCTGCTGCGCCGCTTCCTGTAGCGGGCCGGGGGGCGCCATACGCCGCGCCCCCCGCCGTCAGCGCTACAGCGTCTTCATGTACTCGATGATGGCCCAGCGCTCCGGGTCGGTGAGCGACTGGGTGAAGTCGTGCCCTTCATTGCCCAGCCCGTAGAGGTGGGAGTTGAAGATCATGCGCGAGCGGATCTGCTTCTGGGTGATGGGCGGCGGCGACTGGTAGGCGAGCGAGTTGTAGTTGGCGGCGAGGTTCGCGATGTTCGCGAAGAGGATGTCGGGCGTCGCCATCTCCTGGCTGCAGGGAATGAACGGGTCGCGCGTCGGGACGTCTCCGCACGCCAGCGCCGTCACCTTCCAGCCCAGCTTCGCGAAGTCGAAGGCCGAATAGCTCGAGTCATAGCCCGCGTTGGTCCCCAGCACGTTGGCGGAGGTCTGCGCGCGCTTCCACACCGACGGGCGGTCCGACGGCTTCAGCACGTCCCAGAGGGTGGGCACGCTGCCGTTGTGGAAGAACGGCGCGGAGGCCCAGGCGCCGTAGAGGGGCGGCGCGATGTACCCGAACGGGTTGATCCACTCGTTGGGTCCCTCCGGTGAATAGATGGGGCCCAGTCCCTTGTCGTACAGGCTGCGCGGCACCCGCCGCACCGCGCTGGTGATGATGTCGTCGTAGAAGGGGCCGTGGTTGGGGGCCTCGTCGTTGTAGCCCAGGAAGGACGTGTTCCAGGTCCTGCGCTTGCGCACGTCCGCCATCAGGTCCTTGCGCGCCGGGTCCGTCCGGATGGTTTCAATGGGCGTGATGACGCCCGCCACGCCCTTGAGGCGCGGGTCAGGCAGGTACGCGGGGTCCGCGGCGTAGCGCGGCGAATAGACGCCGTGGCAGCTCGCGCAGGAGCCGTTGCCCGCGGCCTTGGGAATGTTGGCGTTGGCGCCGTTGGCCCAGAGGTCGCGCTCGTGGAAGAGCACCGCGCCCTGCTCGGCGAGCGCGGTGTTGACCGTCTTGGGATAGGTGGGAGGCGAGAGCGAGATGAAGAAGTTGTCGTTGTCCTCGAACTCGGCGGTCAGCGCCCGGCGCTGCACGGGCGAGCGCCCCAGGTTCGCGACGCCGAAGGCCATCTCCGAGCGGACGTTGTCCGACGTGAGGGCGCCATCCCAGAACTGCCGCGTCTTGAAGGCGCGGTGGAACCAGTTGGGCGCGCGCGACATGCCGCCCGCGTGGGACGGGAAGAACTCCAGCAGGCTGGGCGCCAGGGCCAGCGAGTCCATGTCGAAGAGCGCGGGCAGCAGGTCCACGATGCCAATGGCGTCACTGGTGCCGCGGCCCACGCTCCAGGGCACGGGCGCCAGCTGGAAGATGTTGCCCACGACGGTGGAGCGGAAGAGGTCGGACTGGATCAACCCCGCGTCCAACGCGTCGTTCGAGCGTCCCCACAAGAAGCCGGATTCCTGTTCAGTGCCCAGCCGCGAGTCGTGGCACCCCGAGCAGCTGGAGCTGATGTTGCCCGTGTAGCGCCCGTTCTCGTCCTTCTCCTGCACGAGCCCCAGGGGAAGCTGGCCACTTCCGCCCTGGGTGAGGTTCGGGTTCTCCCACGGCAGCGGGTAGGGATTGCGAAACGGCGCCTTCGTGTACCCGTAGCGCTTGATGACCTGCTCGTCGAAGTCCGAGGGGCGGATGAGGTAGCCCCAGAGCGTGTAGAGGTTGTAGTAGGCGAGCGAGTTGGAGAAGGGCTGGAAGTAGGTGCGGCCCTCGATGTTGGCGCGCCCCCGGGCGGCGCTCGCGCGGAACTCGCCGCACGTCGTGGGATTGGGCGCCAGCGTGGACACGAACGGCGCGGGTGGCGTGTGCAGGTCCACCCAGTACGCGTTGAACTGGACGGCGGCCCCGGGCTTGTTGACGCCCGGCACGACCAGCGTGCGTGGATCCACGGGCAACGGGGTGCTGTCTGGCTTCCCGGCGCAGGCCGCCGAAAACGGCGAGCGCAGCGCGGTGGTCTCCAGCAGCGGTAAGGGGTCAGCGAACGCCCCGGCTCCCATCAAACCGAGGGCCAGGGAACTCGAACACGTCCAAGCACGGCTCCATCGCAGTCTCATGCACGGCCTCCGACGCTTATTGGCACTGTGACAACAAGGCGATTAGTAGGCCCCTGGTGCCGGGGCCTCAATACGCAGCGCGTTAGCGTGTCTGGGAAAAACAAAGGGCCCGGAACCATTGGGTTCCGGGCCCTCGCGTGTTGGCGCCTGTTGAAGGGGGCTTCGTGTCAGAGCACGCCCGCGGCCGCCTTGGCCTGCGTCTTGGCGAAGACTTCACGCAGGCGGGTGGCGACCTTGGGCATCACGTCCTCGAAGGCGAGCTCGGTGGACTGACGCAGGGCCTCCTGCCCCGCGGCCGCTCCACCAATCCACGCCGAGGCCGCCTTGCTCTTCTGGGACTCGCCCTCGATCAGGTCACTCACCTGGACGGCGTCCTGGCCTCCCCGGGAGCGCACCGTCAGCTTCAGCTGCGACACGAAGCCACCGCCGTTGACGTCGAAGAACTGGATCTCCGGGACGATGAGCACGTCCGCGTCACCCAGGTCGTCGGGGCTGGAGGCCTCCTGGACGGACTGGAAGACGGTGCCCATCATCTGCGGGAAGCTGCGCGTGAGCGCTTCGCCAATGGTGATGTTCCAGGTGTGCCCGGCGCCCAGGACGAAGTAGCTGTCCGAGTCGATGCGCGCCTTCTGCTCGGGAGAGATGAAGTAGCGCGCGCGAAGCGCCAGCGGCGTCCCCGCGTTGGACATGGGCGCGGGGCTCGGCCGCACCTGGTGGGTACAGCCGACGAACGCGAGCAGCGCGAACAAAGGCAGAACAAGGTTTCTGGGCATGGCGGCTTCATAGCTCACCCCACCC
>NZ_RAWE01000183.1 GCF_003611695.1 Corallococcus carmarthensis
GTGCTACAGGGGTGTTGTCCGGGGCGCTCTCGGTGTGGACGGCGCGGCGCAGGGCCTCTTCCAGGTTGCGGGCGGTGGGGCCCACGGTGGTCAGCATCTGGTTGGCGGCGCGGGCGTGGCGGTTCTCCGTCTCCGCGGCGAGCTTGAGCTGGGCCAGGCCTTCGGACACGAGGCGGCGGGCGTCCTCCAGCTTCTGGCGCGCCTGGTAGAAGGCGACGTCGGTGAGCATGGACTGGAGGCTGCGGCGCTGCTCCTCCGTGATGCCGCCGAGCTTCTCCGCGCGGCGCAGGTAGTAGAGGCCGCGCTCCACCTTGGGGGGCTCGCCGGACGCGATGCGCGGGCGGGCCAGGGTCTCCAGGAGGGGGAAGAGGGCGCGGTCCAGGTCGTCGCGGTCGGTGAACTTCTGCTGCGTCAGCAGGGTGACGTCCTGGCCCTCCAGGGGGAGGGGCGCGTAGGCGTCCGCGAGGCGCGGGTCGCCGGGGCGGTAGGCGGCGGCGCCGGTGGGCAGGGCGCGGCCCTTCATCACCACCAGCTCGCCGTTCTCCTGCACGACGGTGAAGGTGCGGGCGTTGAGCTGGCCCAGGAGGAAGACGACGCCGCCGCCCAGGCCCAGGATGACGAGGAAGACGAGCAGCCGGGTGAAGGTGCGGCGGGCCCGGTAGCCGAATCCCTGCGGTGAATGGGTGGTCATGTCGCCTGCCCTCCGGTCGGACGGGCGCTGCGCCCGTACAGGTTGCTGGCCCTTAACTTGGGGCCTCCGGGGCCGACGGTATACTCCCGCGCTCGGAACAGACTCTTGCAATCCACATTTCGTCGCATGGGGCCCAGCGAACTGCTGCCCCGCTACATCTTCGCGGAGAGCCTGTTCGCGCGCCGCCGCGTGCTCGAGGTCGACGCCGTGGCTTCCACGGGCGGCGAGAGCGCGCGCTTCCTGGTGGAGCGGGGCGCGCGCACCGTGGTGGCGTGCGACGCCGACGTGGCGGCGGTGGAGGCGGCGCAGAAGGCCCATGCGCACCCGCAGCTGCGCTTCCGCGCCAACGTCTATGACGACCTGGAGGCGGGAAGCTTCGACCTGGTGCTGGTGACGGACCTGGCGCCCTACGTGCGCGCGCCGGAGCTGATGGCGGAGCTGGCTCGGCTGGTGGCCCGGCAGGGCTTCCTGGTGGGCGGCCTGCGCAACATCGCGGGGCTGGCGCTGCCGCAGCTGGTGGATCCGGAAGAGACGGTACCGCCCACGTACGGACAGCTGCTGGACGCGCTGACGGCGCACTTCCCCCATGTGGAGGTGGCCACGCAGTCGCCGGTGCTGGGCTATCAGCTGGCGTTCGAGCGGGGTGAAGGGTTGCAGGTGGACGGCTCGCTCGTGCGGCACAGCGAGGCGGCGTACTTCGTGGTGATGGCGGGCCTGGAGCCGGCGCGGGTGGTGGACCCCACGTGGGTGCAGCTGCCGCCGGAGCCGCTGGCCTTCACGCGCGGCAAGCTGGATGAGGTCGCCGCCCGGGCGAAGACGTGGGAGGAGCGGGCGGGGCGGCTGAAGGAGGCGGTCTCCAAGCTGCGCGCGGAGATAGGTGACCGCGAGGCGGAGGTGGTGACGCTCAAGCCGGCGCTGGAGGGCGCTCGGCAGGACATGGCCCGGCTGACCGCGCAGCTGGAGCAGGCGCGGGGCACGGTGGAGTCCGCGCGCGAGCGGGACGACCTGAGCAGCCGTTTGCGGCGGCGTGAGCTGGAGTTGCAGGTCGCGACGGAGCGGATCGCGGACGCGGACCGGCGGCTGACGGCGCAGCGCCTGGAGGTGGAGGCGGCGCAGCGCGCGCAGGCGGACGCGGGCGTGCAGGCGCTGGCCGCGCAGGAGTCGCTGCGGCTGGAGCGGGCTCGGCGTGAGGAGACGGCGGCGACGCTGGACGAGTCGCGCGAGCGGCTGACCCAGGCGTACACGGAGCTGCGCACGCTCCAGGACGAGCTGGGCTCGCTGCGCATCGACCGGGAGCGGGACCGGCTGGCGGCGGAGCGCGCGCAGGACGGAGCCGAGGACAAGCGCCGGCAGGCGGAGGCGGCTCGCGAGCGGGAGCTGCGCATCGCGGAGCAGTATTCGACGGCGCTCGCGGCGGTGGAGCACCTGAAGGCGGAGCTGGCGCGCGCGCAGGATTCGGCGCGGACGGCGGGCGACGCGGTGCCTGTAAAGGAGGCGGAGCTGGCGCGCGCTCGCCGGGAGCTCGCCGAGGCCCAGCAGCGGATGCACTCCGCCGAAGGGTCGCGCAAGGACGCGGAGGCGCGGCTTTCGGAGCGCGAGGCGCTGCTGCGCGGCCTGGAGACGGAGCTGACCGCGGCGCGCGAGGCGGAAGGCCGGCTGCGGCAGGAGCTGGAGGGTCGCGCGCAGTCGGAGTCGGCGGCCCGGGCGCTGGCGGCGCGGCTGGAGGAGGAGCTTCACTCGGCCGGGTTGCGGCTGGAGACGCTGGAGGCGGAGCAGAAGCGGGTCGAGTCCGCGCAGCATGCGGCGGGGCAGCGGCTGGCGGCGGCGGAGACGGAGCGCGTCCGGGTGGAGGCCGCGCTCGTGCAGGCCATCGACGCGGAGCGGGGCCAGGCGCAGGCACGGCTGGACGAGGCGTTGGTCCAGGCCCGCGCAGAGGCCGACGAGCGGGTGACGAACGCGCTGGCCGCCGCGCACTCCGACGCGGATTCGCGGCAGGAGCGTGCGCTGGCGGAGGCCCGCGAGCAGGAGGAGGCACGGCTCGCGCAGGCGTTGGAGGAGGCTCGGGCTCGTTCCGAGCGTGCGCTGGCGGAGGCCCGTGAGCAGGAGGAGGCACGGCTCGCGCAGGCGCTGGAGGAGGCCCGGGCCGACGCGGATGCACGTGTCGAGCGAGCGTCAGCGGATGCGCGGGAGGCGGCGCAGGCGCTGGAGGCGAACCGGTCCGACACGGATGCTCGCGTCGAGCGTGCGCTGGCGGATGCGGCGCAAGCACGGGCCGACGCGGACGCCCGTGTCGAGCGCGCGCTGGCGGAGTCGGCGCAGGCGCTGACCGAAGCACGGGCCGATGCGGATGCCCGTGTCGAGCGTGCTCTGGCGGATGCGGCACAAGCACGTGCCGACGCGGATGCGCGTGTCGAGCGTGCTCTGGCCGATGCGGCGCAAGCACGGTCCGATGCGGATGCCCGTATCGAGCGTGCGTTGGCGGAAGTGGCCCAGGCGCTTGAGGCAGCCCGGGTCGATGCGGATGCCCGTGTCGAGCGCGCGCTGGCGGAATCGGCGCAGGCGCTGACCGAAGCACGGGCGGATGCGGATGCGCGGCTGGCCGCGGCCCTGGAGGCGGCGGAGGGCCGGCGGGAGCAGGCGCTCGCCGAGGTCCGCGCAAGCGCTTCGGCTCAACGGAGCCGGCAGCTGGTGGACGTCGAGGCACGTGCGGCGCAGGCCCTTTCGGAGGCGCGTGCCGAGGCGGAGGCCCAGCGGGCCCAGGCCCTGGCGGATGTTCGCGCCGAGGCGGAGGCCGAGCGGGTCCAGCAGTTGGAGGAAGCCGCGGTCCGAGCGGCGCGGATGCTCGCGGAGGTTCGTGCCGAGGCGGAGGCCGTCCTGGCCCGGCGGCTGGAGGAAGCAGAGGCCCGCGCGGCCACCGCGCTCGCCGATGCCCGGTCCGAGTCGAGCGGCCAGACGGAACAGGTGCTCTCCGTCGTGCGCGCCGACGCAGAGGCTCGGCTCGAGGCCGCGGTCGAACAGGCGCGTTCCGAAGCCCGGGACACCCTGGCCCGTGAGGTGTGGGAGCACGGGGCCCGGC
This sequence comes from Corallococcus carmarthensis, assembly GCF_003611695.1. Classification (GTDB taxonomy): domain Bacteria; phylum Myxococcota; class Myxococcia; order Myxococcales; family Myxococcaceae; genus Corallococcus; species Corallococcus carmarthensis. The sequence continues at coordinate 3,768 of NZ_RAWE01000183.1, forward strand.
TCGCTGAGACGAACCAGGCCCGTGAGGCCGCCGAGGCGCGGAACACGGAGCTGGAGGCAACGCTCCGTTCGCTGCGGCAGGAGCTGACCGACTCGGAGGCCCTGGCGGCGCTCATCCAGGAGGACCTGTCGCGCGAGCAGAAGGCCCGGGCCTCGGCTCAGGCGGAGCTCGACGCGGAGCGGGAGCTGCGGCAGCGCGCGGAGACGGCGCTGGGCACGGCACGCGAGTCGCTGAACAGCGAACAGGAGCGGAGCGCTCGCTGGGAGGCGTTGCTCGCCGACACCCAGGCGCAGCTGCTGTCGGAGCGTGAGCAGCAGTCCCGCGCGCAGGTGGCGCTCGCGAACCTGCAGGAGTCGCTCGACGCGGAGCGCGCCCTGCGTGCCCGGCTGGAGGGTTCCGAGTCCTCGTGGAACGAGGCGCAGAGCGCGCTGGAAGCGGACCGGCTGCGGTTGGATGCCGCGCTGGGCGTGGCTCGCACGGTGCTGGAAGAGGAGCGCTCGCAGCGGGCCCGGTTGGAGGCGTCGTTCGCCCAGCTCCAGAAGGACTCTGCTTCGGCGCTGGAAGAGGAGCGCGCCCGGGCCGAAGCCTCGCGGGTTTCGGCACAGGAGGCCCGGACCCAGCTCGAGTCGGACCTGTCGGCGGTGCGTGCCGCGCGGCTGTCCACCGAGTCCGCGTTCGAGCACACGCGCCAGACGCTTTCGGAGGTCCAGGCCGCCTTCACCGAAGCACAGCGGACGAACGAAGCCGCGTTGGTGGAGCTGCGACAGACGCACGCGGCGGCCCTGGCCACGGCGTCGGAAGAGGCGCGTGGGGCTGCCCGGGAGCTGGAAGAAGTCCGTGCCGTGCTGTCGGACGCGAAGCAGTCGCAAGCGGCCCAGGACGCGACGGTGCGCGAGCTGCGCGCGGAACTCACCGAGGCGCGGCGGTCCGAGGTGGAGGCGCTGTCCTCGCTGGATGACGCTCGCACGAACGAGGCCGCGCTCCGTTCGGAGCTGGAGACCCTGCGCGCGGAGTCCGTGGCGCAGCGGGAACGCCTGACCGAAGCGGAGCAGGCGCAGGCCGCCGTCCAGGCCCAACTGGAGTCCGAGCGGCTCCAGTGGGAGGCCGCGACGCGCGAACAGCAGGCCCTCCGAGCCGAACTGGAAGCGTCGTTGTCGGGCACCGAGTCCCGCTACACCGAGGAGGCCGCGCGCCTCACCGCGATGCAGCAGTCGCTCACGGAGGCCGAGGCCCGGCTCACGACCGAGACCGCACGCGTGGCCTCGCTGGAGCAGTCGCTCGCGACGATGGAGTCCCAGCGGGCCGCCGAATCCACGCGACTGGCTTCGCTGGAACAGTCCCTCACCGAGGCCGAGGCCCGGCTGGCCACGGAGACGGAGCGCCAGGCTTCGCTGGCGCGGACGCTCGCGGAGGCCGAAGCCCGGTTCGCGGCGGAGTCCACGCGGCGCTCGGAACTGGAAGCGGCGCTCGCGGAGGCGGAGGCCCGGCAGGCCGCCGAGTCCGCGCGGCGTGCCGAGCTCGAAGCATCGATCGCGGAAGTTGAATCCAAGCAGACCGCTGACTCCACGCGCCGCTCCGAACTGGAGGCGTCCATCGCCACGGCGGAGTCCACGATTGCCTCCGAGTCCGCGCGCCGCGCCGAACTGGAAGCTTCGTTGAAGGATGCGGAGTCCCGCCTCTCCACGCTGGAGCAGTCGCTGGCGGAGGCGGAGAAGCGCGCCGCCTCCGAAACGTCGCGCCGTGTCGGGTTGGAAGCGTCGCTGACGGAGGTCGAGTTCCGGCTCGCCGCCGAGACCTCGAACCTCAGCGCGCTGGAGGATTCGCTCGCGCAGGCGGAGGCCCGGCTCGCGGAGGGCTCGCAGTCCCAGGACGCGGCACGCGAGTCCGAAACACGGGCGGCGCGTCTCACGGAATCGCTGACGGCGCGCGAGCAGGAGCTGCGCGAGGCCAGTGCCGTGCGGGTCTCCATGGAAGCGCAGCTGGAAGGCGCGCTCTCGCGGACCGAGCGTCAGCAGCAGGACCTGGACGAACTTCGCGCGCAGCTGGGTGAGAAGGAGCAGGAGCTGATGGCCCTGCGCGCGGAGACGGCCCGGTTGGGCGCCGCGCACCAGGAGTTGATGCGCCTGGGGTCCGAGCTGCAACGGGCCCACGCCGCGCTGCATGAGCGGAGCCAGCAGGTCGGCCGGCTGGAAGCGGAGTTGGTGGACGCCAGTGACCGGCTCGCCGCGACGCGCGAACACGCGGAGGTGCTCGTGGTGCAACTGGAGACCGCGCGCCGCTTCGCGGGCAAGGCCACGAACCTGGAGTCCTCGCTGGAAGGCCTGCGCGCCGAACTGGAAGTCGCGCGCGCGGACGCGGCCCGGCTCACGGAGACCCTCCAGACCGGCAATGAGCGCACGGCCACCCTGGAAGGACAGCTGGCGGACCTCACCGCCCGCGCGGAGCAGGAGCGCGCCGAACTGGAAGCCCGGCTCACGAGCGCCGCCACCGAGAAGGCCGAACTCCAGGTGCGCCTCGCGGAAGCCACCGCGCAGGCCGGCACGGAGACGGCGGAGCTGGAGCTGCGCCTCACCGAAGCCCTCTCGAGCGCCGGCACGGACAAGGCGACGCTGGAGCTGCGGCTCAACGAAGCGCTCGCCAGAGCTGGCCTGGAGAAGGCCGAACTGGAAACGCGCCTCAACGAGCTCCTCGCGAACGCCGGAACCGAAAAGGCCGAACTCGAAGTGCGCCTTGCCGAAACGCTCGCGCAGGCCGCCACGGAGAAGGCCGAACTGGAAGTGCGGCTCGCGGAAGCCACCGCGCATGCGGGCACGGAGCGGTCCGACCTGGAAGCCCGTCTCGCGGAGCTCACCGAGCAGGCCCGCGAGGAGAAGTCCTCCATCGAGGCACAGCTCGCGGACGTCACCGCCCGGGCCGCGGCGGAGCGTGCCGAACTGGAAGCCCGCATCGCGGACCTCGCCGGGCAAGCGGACTCCGCCAACGCCGAGCGTGATGAGCGGCTCGCGGAGGCCCAGGCCCGGACCGCCACGGAGAAGGCCGAACTGGAAGCCCGCCTCACCCAGTCCGCCGAACAGACCCGCGAAGCCCTCGCCGCCCTGGAGGCCCGGCTCGCCACGGCGCTCGAGGACGCGCGGACCGAACAGGCCGCGCTGGAGTCCCGCGTCGCCGCCCTGACCCAGGCCGCCGCGGACGCCGAGTCCCACGTCCGACGCGCGGACTCCGAACGCGAGCGCCTCCAGTCCGACCTCACGGTCGCCCGGGCCGCCCGCGTCCGCCTGGAAGGCCGCGCCAACTCCCTGGAGACCGCCGCCGCGGATGCCGCGCGCATCCTGGATGCCGAGCGCGCCGAACGCGATCAGCTCGCCACCCGGATCCGCGAACAGCAGGCCCGGCTGGAAGCGCTGGAGACCGAACGCGAGACGCTGGTCCAGGCCCTGGAAGAGGCGAAGGCCTCCACCTCCCAGCCCCCGGAAGACGTGCTGGAGATGGCCGCGGAGATGGAGGTCCTCCAGGCCCACGTCGAGACCATGCAGGACCAGCTCGCCGCCCGGGAGGCCGAACTGGCCGAGCTGCGCCGTGCCAGCGCCCCGGCCGCTCCGGGGGCCTCGCGCCGGGCCATGCCCGCCCTGGACGTCCCGTCCCCGCCCAAGAAGGTCGGCGAGCGCGAATAAACGCGGGCGTCTACACTTGCCCCCGTGGACGCAAGCGAACGCATCTTCAAGTACCACGGGCTGGGCAACGACTTCGTCGTCCTGGACCGCCGCCGCACGGGCGTGGACATCGACGCGGAGCAGTCCCGCTGGCTGTGCGACCGTCGCCGGGGCATTGGCGCGGACGGGGTGCTCGCCCTCCTCCCGTCGTCCCGCGGCCTTGCCCGCATGGTCGTCCACAACGCCGACGGCAGCATCGCGGAGATGTGCGGCAACGGCCTGCGCTGTGCGGTGAAGTATCTGGTGGACCATTCCGGCCAGCACCCCGCGCTCATCGACGTGGAGACCGGGGCCGGCGTGCTCACCTGCGAGCCCGGCTACGGCGACGGCGGCGTGGTGGGCGTGGACATCTCCATGGGGCCCGCCCGGCTGGTGGCCGCGAACCTGCCGTCCGGTACGACGGGACAGCCCTTCGTGAACGCCCCCGTGCCCGGCCACCCGGACCTGCGGGGGACGGCCGTGAACATGGGCAACCCGCACCTGGTGCTCCTGGATCAGCCCCTGGAGGCCGCCGAGCGCCTGGGCCCCGGCCTGGAACACCACCCGGCCTTCCCGGACCGCACCAACGTGGAGTTCGTCCGCGTGGACGAGGACGGCCTCACCGTCGTCGTCTGGGAGCGCGGCTGCGGCCTCACCCAGGCCTGCGGCACGGGCGCGTGCGCGTCCGCGGTGGCGGCGGTGCTGGCGGAGCGCCTGCCCTCGAACGCCTGGCTGCGGGTCACCCTGCCGGGCGGCGACCTGCGCATCCGCGTTCCAGGCGACCTGTCCGACATCCGGCTCCGGGGCCCCGTGTCCTTCGTCTTCGAAGGCGTTGTCGTGCTTCCAAGGGCCCGATAGCCTTCGGTTTTCCTCCCTTCTCCCCCTGAGTGCCGTGGCCGGTCCCATCCTCGTCGTCGACGACGACCTGTTCTTCCGACAACTCGCCACGGACCTGCTGTCGCGCCGCGGGCACCGCGTGGTCGCCGTGGAGAACGCCACCCTCGCCCTGGAAGAGGTGGCCCGGGCGACGTTCGACCTGGTCCTCACCGACGTGGTGATGCCGGGCGTGGACGGCTTCGCGCTCACCGCGCGCCTGCGCGAACGCGACCCCGAGCAGGAGGTCATCCTCGTCAGCACCCGCGAAGACGTGCAGGGTTCGGAGGTCGCGCTGCGCCTGGGCGTGGCGGACTGCCTCGTCAAACCCGTGGAGGAGTCGGACCTGCTGCTCGCGGTGGACCGCGCCATGGACCGCGCCCAGCTGCGCCACGAGCGCGCGCGGCTCCAGGACGAGAACCTGGAGTTCGCCCGCTTCCACAACCTCCAGCAGCGCTGCCTGGAGCTGCTCTCCCACCCGGATCTGGAGTGGCTCCAGGAGCGCGTCATCGCGGACCTGGGCGCGGTGTGCGACGCGCAGAGCGCCGCGCTGTGGGTGGTGGACGACCGGGGAGACCTGGCGTTGCGCTCGTACCGGGGCCTGCTCGACAAGCAGTTCCTGCCGGAGAAGATGAGCCCGGAGGGGCCGCTGTCCCTGCGCCTGCGCGAGGCCTCCCCATGGCTCGCGCGCGATGAGCGCTCTCCGGTGCTGTACGTGCCGCTGGTGGCCGCGGGCGAGGTGATGGGCCTGGCGCAGCTGTCCGACCCGCTCACCGGCGACTTCCGCATGGAGCACACGCGCGACGCGAAGGTGCTGGCGGACTTCGCCGCGGTGGGTGTGAAGAACGGCCGCAAGCTGATGGCGCTCCAGCGCCTGGGCCTGCGCGACCGCGACACCGCCGCGTACAACCTCAGCTACTTCACCGACTACGCGTCCAAGGAGATCTACAAGGCGCGCAGGTACGGGCGCACGTTCTCGCTGCTCACCTTCAGCATCGACAACCTTCCGCTGGTGCGCGTGCGGCTGGGCGCGCAGGACGCGAAGAAGGCGGTGCGCGGTATCATCAAGGCGCTCAGCAAGATCATCCGCGACTCGGACGTCATCGCGAAGGCGAGCGACCAGGAGTTCTACCTCCTCCTGCCGGAGACGGACTTCTTCGGCGCGATGATGTTCGTGCGCCGCGCGGTCGCCGCCGTGCGCGACGAGCCGGACGTTCAGGACGTGGAGCAGCGCCTGCCGCTCGCGCTCGTGGGCGGCGCCAGCACGTTCCCCAAGGACGGCGAGGACTTCGACGAGCTGGTGCACCGCTGCCGCCGCCGCATGGATGAGCGTCGCGCGTCGCTCCAGCGCCGGCTGATGCTGGACGGGCTGCCGTTCTGGGACGAGGTGGACCTGCTGCTGGGCACGCCCAACAGCCCGCGCCTGCCCACGGACGACCGCGCCGAACCCAGCCGCCGGGGCAAGGTGGCGGACGTGCTCTTCGACGAACTCCAGGTGGAGATCGCCCGGGAGCTGGTGCGCGACCCGGGCTCGCGCGGGCTGCTCTACGTGGGCGGCCCGGAGATCCGCGCGGACCTGCCGCTGGCGGTGGGGCTGGAGCAGGCGCCGCCGGACCTGTCCTCGCGCATCTACCTCTTGGGCCGGCGCGTGGACCTGGAGTCGCACGCGGCGCTCACGCCGGTGTTCCTGGAAGGGGACGAACGGGTGGCGCGCCACGAGTTCATCCTCTGGCTGTCGGAGAGTGCGTCGTACGCGCTCATCCAGCGGCGGGGGCGGGGCGCGACGTGGGGGTTCCACACCTCGGACACCGCGGTGGTGGACGGGCTCATCTCCAAGCTGCAGGCCGAATACGACCTGCAGCCCTACTGACGTCACGAAGCGGAGCAAGCGACCTTGGCCCAGGTGCGGAAGATCCTCATCGCCGACCCCGACCTCGACTCGGTGCGCGCCCTGTCGCGGGCGCTGCGCACGAAGGGCTATCAGGTGCACTACGCGCCGGATGGCTCGCGGGCGCTGGAGGTCGCGGTGCTCCGGCACCCGGACCTGACGCTCTTCGACGAGGCGTGCCGGCTGCTGGACGCGCGCACGTTCGTTCAAATCCTGCGCACCAACCCGCGCACGGAAGACATCCCGGTGGTGCTCACCACGTCCAGCCTGGACTCGGACCGGGCGCGGGGCATGCGGGACGGCACGCTGCGCAAGCCGTTCAACCTGGACGAGGTGCTCAGCCGCATCGAGCACATCTTCCGGCGCAACGAAGCGGCCAAGGACCTCAAGAGCGAGCAGCAGGAAATCGAAGGGTCGCTCAGCCAGCTCAGCATCCCGGACCTCATGCAGATATTGGGCATGAACAAGCGCAACGGGAAGCTGTCGCTGGAGCGCGGCGCGGAGCGCGGGGAGATCTCCGTCTCCGACGGCCGCACGGTGAACGCGCGGCTGGGGAGGGTGGAAGGGGAGAAGGCGCTGTTCCGCCTCCTGTCGTGGACGGAGGGCAACTTCACCTTCACGCCCGGCACCAGCGCCGCGCGTCCGCGCATCAACCGCGCCATGGACGACGCGCTCCTGGAAGGCATGCGGCAGTCGGACGAGGTGAACCGCCTGCTGCCGGGCCTGCCGCCGCGCCACACGCGGCTGATGCTGGCGCCGGAGGTGGACCTGTCCGAGGAGCAGCACCCGGTGACGGCGCAGGTGATGGAGCTCTTGCGCCAGCCGCGCGCGCTGGGCGAGGTGCTGGACCTGGCGCCCGCCACGGACATGGAGGTGCTGGGCGTGCTGTCCACGCTGCTCCAGAAGGGCGTGGCGCGGCCCACGGAGAGCGAAGGCCAGAACCTGGGCGGGGGAGACCTCATCGGCGCTGCGGAGGTGCACGCGCTGCGTGGTCGCCTGCTGCGCACGCGGACGCTGGCGAAGGTGGCGACGGCCAAGGTCTTCGTCTGTGGCAGCGGTTCGTCCGCGGCGCGGCGCATCCTGGCGCGGGTGCCCGGGCTGGAGGCGATGTCCGCGGATCCCACCGCGGTGAAGAGCGGCTTCGGGACGCTGGGCCGTCTGGAGCTGAGCGACGTGCTCAACGTGGACTTCTGCGTGCTGCCGCCCGCGGAGGCCGCGCGCCCGCTGTGGCGTCCGTTCAGCGCGGGGGCCATTGGCGCATTGCTGATGGACACCTCGGAGCCGGCGGTGCGGCTGGCGCACTACCTGGCGTGGGAGGTCCGCATCCCGCTGGTGGTGGTGGGCACGGAGATTCCCGCGCCGTTGCAGGGCGCCCCGGCAGGCGTGAGCGCGCCGGGTGAGGACCTCACGGAGGCCCTGCGCGCCATGCTCGTCCAGGCGCTCAACCCCGCGCCCACGCTGCCCGGCGTCACGCACGTGCAGCGCGCCGCCGTGACGCCCCACTGAGGCGGCACGCTCAGCTCCGGCGCTCCAGGACCATGGGGAGCGCACCCTTGGGCCTCAGCGTCAGCTGCGAATCGGGCTGCAGCGTGAAGCCGGGCGCCTCGCGCAGGCGGTAGCGCTGGGCCACGGTGGCCAGCACCAGCTGCGCCTCCATCAGCGCGAAGCTGTTTCCGATGCACTGGCGCGGCCCGCCGCTGAAGGGGAAGTACGCGAAGCGGTGCCGTTTCGCGACGGCCTCTGGGGCGAAGCGCTCCGGGCGGAAGGCGTCCGGCTCCTCCCAGAAGTCCGGGTGGCGCTGCGTGACGTAGGGGCTCACGTCCACCGTGGTGCCCTTCGGAATCTGGAAGCCGCCGACGACGTCGTCCTCCTTCACGCTGCGGCTGAGGACGATGACCGCGGGGTACAGCCGCATCGCCTCCTCCACCACCTGCCGCGTGTATCCGAGCCGGGGCACGTCCTCCACCGTGGGCGCGCGTCCGCCCAGCACCGCGTCCACCTCCGCGTGCAGGTGGGCCTCCGCTTCCGGGTGCTCCGCCAGCAGCGCCCAGGCCCAGCTCAGCGCCGTGGCCGTCGTCTCGTGGCCGGCGAGGAGCATCGTCATCACCTCGCTCACCAGCTGCTCATCCGTCATGCCCTCGCCGGTGTCCTCGTCGCGCGCGAGCATCAACATGGACAGCAGGTCGCCGGTGTCGTCGCCGCGCTTCCGGCGCGTTTCGATGATGCCCTGCACCGTTCCGCGCAGCAGGCCGCGCGCGTCCCGGAAGGCCCGGTCGTACCGCGTGGGCAGCACGGGCGGCAGCATGCGGAAGGTCCGGAACCGCTCGGCCATCTGCTGGCTGAGCTCCGTGAAGGCCCGGCCCACCTGCTCGGCCTGTGCCTCCACGGAGGTGCCGAAGAGGGCGTCCCCGACGATGCCCAGGGTCAACCGCAGCATCTCCTCGCTGAGCGCCACCGGCGTCCCGCTCGCGGCCGCGGGCTCCCAGCGCTGGAGCATCTCCTCGATCCGGCGGATCATCCCCGCGGCCATGCCCGCGATGCGCTGCCGGTGGAAGGCGGGCTGCGCCAACCTTCGCTGCCGGAGCCAGAAATCGCCGGTGCTGGTGATGAGTCCGTCGCCGGTGATCCACCGGCCCATGCGGTACGCGATGTGGTCCTTCGTGTAGTTCTTCACGTGGTCCTGCAACACGTGCTTCACGCCGTCCGGATGCGCGATGAGGTGCGAGCGCAGCGGGCCCAGCCGGTAGCGCACGACGTCCCCGTACTCGCGATGCATGCGCCCCAGACAGCCCAGCGCGTCGCGGCGGACGTCGGGCAGGATGCCCATCAGCAGGTGGCCTCGGGGGCCGGGAGCGGTCGTCATCAGGCGCTTCCTCCTGGGAGGATTATCGCTCTTTACGGAGGGCGTGCGGAGGCAGGCGCCGGAATCCGTCCCCCGCGCGGAATGTTTTCCCCATGGGTGCGGCACCTGCCGTACCGGAGAGGGGCGCACGGATGATCAAGACGCTGAGGGACGCGGAAGAACTGGTGCGCACGCGCCACGTCATCACCGAGGTGCCCACCCACGGGCCCACGTCCCTCGTCGAACAGGTCATGGGCGGCCGGCCCACCGGCAGCTGGCGTGACCACGCGAAGGGGCGCCTCGCGTACCGGCTGGGGCGCATGTTGCGCGCGTCGAAGGACGTGCTCGCGGTGCGGCTGGTGGAGGGCAAGGTCGCCTTCGTGGACCCCACGCTCTGGCCCGCCGTCTACCGCGTCGCCATGGAGCCCGCGCGCCGCCGCCCGTCGCTCCAGGGCCTGTCGGCGGACGCACGCACGCTGCTCTCCACCGTGGAGCGGGACAAGCGCGTCCAACTGGACAAGGAAGGGCCGTGGACCAAGGCGCGCGAGGCACTGGAGGAGCGCCTGCTGGTCCACTTCTCCGAGGCGCAGGATGACGACGGCCGCCACGTCGCGGTGCTGCGCTCGTGGCGGGATTGGGCCTCCGCGACGCTCAAGGCGGACGCGGCCCGGCTCTCCTACGAGGACGCCCAGGCGCGGCTTCGCGCGGCGTGTGACGGGGCGCCCACGGGGCTGGGGCCCTGGGTGTTCTAGCGGCGCTCCGGCTTCAGGCTGCCTCGTCCAGGACTTCCAGTGCGTCCCGGACACCCGGCAGCCGGGCGAGCAGCTCGTACTCCGCGGGCTGGAGCATGGACACGCGGCGGCCCGCGACGCGCTCCATCCACAGCTCGATGCGGTGGTCGCCTTCCGGGTTGACCCGGCGCGAGATGCGGGCGCGGCGGCCCTCCTTCTGGCAGGCGAGGATGTCCTGCTGGAGGCTGCGCAGACGGCGGAACACCTTCAGCGCCATTCGACCCTCGGGGGTGTCGAACGTGTGGAAATGCCGGTTCCGCGACAGCGGCCGGCTGGGATCATGAAGCCTCTCCACGAGGCGGCGCACGAAAGGGTCCATCGACGCAGAAGGATAACATCCGCTACCCTGTCCCTCAGCGATGCCCCATCGATTTCTGCCCCGTCCCTGGACGCTCGTCCTGCTCCTCCCGCTTGCCTGCAAGGACCCGGAGACGGCGGCCGCGCAGAAGCAGGCCGTCCAGGTCCAGAACTCCCTCTCCGAGGGCCGTGACGCGCTCACGCAGGGCCAGTACGCCCGCGCCATCTCCGCGCTGCAGAAGGCCACCAACGCCGCGCCGGAGAGCGTGGAGCCGCTGCTCCTGCTGGCCAAGGCCCACCAGGGCGCCGGCAACCCGGGCGCGGCCATCCTCACCCTCAAGCAGGCGGAAAGCCTCCTGCCCGGCACCGACCCCGTCATCCAGAAGCAGCTCGCGGACCTGTACCTGGGGGAGGGGCAGACACCCCAGGCCATCTCCACGCTCGTCGCCCTGCGCAACGAGGGCAAGCTGCCCAACGAGGACATCCTGGCGCTGGCCCGCCTCCAGGCGCGGCAGGGGCACGCGGACGAGGCCTTCACCACGCTGGAGCGCATCCTCCGGGAGAACCCGGACGACGCCGCGACGAAGACGGTGGAGGCCGAAATCCTCCTCATGAAGGGCGAGGAGCTGCTCGCGGCCAACCTCATGGACCGCGTGCTCCAGGCCTCGCCCAGCTTCACGCCCGCGCGGCTGCTGCGCGCGCGCTACTTCCTGATGAGCGGCGTCTACGACATGGCGGAAGCGGACCTCCAGGCCGTGCCGCCCGAGGACGCGGACACCACGGACGTGGTGGCGATGAAGGCCCGCGTGATGATGGAGATGAAGCGCCCGGCGGAAGCGGAAGGCGCGCTCAAGAAGCTGCTGGAGGACGACGCGGACAACGTGGAGGCCACCGTGTGGCTCGCGGAGATCATCTGCGCCCAGGGCCGCGCGTCGGAGGCCCAGCCGCTGGTGGAGCGGGCGCTGCATCTGCGCCCCCGCTTCCCCCGCGCCCTCTACGTTCGCGGACGCGTGCTGGAGGAGCAGGGAGACGCGCGCGCGGCGGAGGACAGCTACCGCTTCGCCCTCAAGACGGAGCCCGCCTTCGCGCCCGCGCTGTCGCGCATGTGGCGGCTGCACCTGAAGGCCGGCCGCAAGCCGGAGGCGCAGGAGGTCCTGGAGCGGCTGATGGGGCTGGGCGAGGCGACCGTGGAGGAGAAGGCCACGCTCGCGAGCCTCTACGCCCAGTTCGAGACGCAGCTGCCGCGCGGCAAGAAGCTCATCGAAGAGGCCCTGAAGCGCGAGCCGCAGAACCCCGAGTACCTGCGCATCCAGAAGGCCATCGACAAGGCGACGCCCAAGAAGAAGAAGGCCTCGTCGGGGCCCATCATCATCCGCGGGCGGCGCTGAGCGCGGCGGCGGAGGAGGGCAGCCCCTCCGCGTCCGCGACCACCTTCTCCAGCGCCTTGAGTCCCTTGCGCTGGCCCACCGCCACGACGAGCAGGTTCTCCCGGGTGAAGTAGCGCCGGGCCACCTCGCGCACGCGCGCGGCCGTCTGCCGGTCCACCTGATCCGCGCGGTGGCCGAACGTCTCCGGAGGACGGAACAACTCCACGCCGCCGAACCACCCGGCCAGCTCGCCCGGTGAGTCCTGGGAGAACTCCAGCAGCATGCGGTGGCGGCGCTTGGCGCGGTTCAGCTCCTCCTCGCTCGCCTCCTTCTCGCAGAGCTCGGAGAGGACGCGCAGCGACTCCGCCACCACCAGCGACGCCTTCTCCGGCGCGCTGGCCGCTTCAATCTCGAAGAGGCTGATGTCGTGGTACGTGTCCAGCCCGGCCTGCACCGAGTACGCGAGGCCGCGCTTCTCCACGATTTCGAACGGCAGCCGCGACGACAGCCCGTCGTCCAGCAGGCGCCGCAGAATCTGGAGCGCGGGGAAGTCCTCGTGCTGCTCCGGCACGGCGCGGAAGGTGAGCTTGAACTCCGTCTGCGACTCGTCGTGGGTGACGAAGTGGAAGTGCGGCCCGGGGCCCAACAGGGCCGGCGCGCTCTCCGTGGTGGCGCTGCCCTTCGGAAGGTGGGCGAAGGCGCGCTCGGCCAGCTCCAGCACCTCCGAGTGCTTCACCCTGCCCGCGGCGGACACCACCAGGTTGCCGGCCACGTAGTGCCGGGCGAAGTGCTCCAGCACCTGGGCGTGGGTGAGGGCCTTCACGGACTCGCGGGTGCCGGCGATCTTGAGGGACAGCGGGTGGCCGGGGAACAGCAGGCGCTTGGACAGGTTGTCCAGGTCGATGTCGCGCCCCTTGTCGTCCACCTCGTCGAGCATCTCCTCCAGGATGATCTGCCGCTCCACCTCCATGTCGGTGAGGCGGGGGCGGGTGAGCATGTCGCCGATGACGTCCAGGCCCACGCGCAGGTGCGCCGGGTGCAGCGGCGTGTAGTAGTAGCCGTGGTCCCGGGTGGTGGCGCCGTTGAGGTTGCCGCCCACTTCCTCCACGGCGGCGTTCATCTTCACCGTGTCCGGCCAGCCCTCGCTTCCCCGGAAGAAGAGGTGCTCCAGGTAGTGGCTGACGCCGTTGTTCTCCACCGTCTCATGCCGGCTGCCGGTCCTCACGTAGACGGCCAGCAGGGCGGTGTGCAGGTGGGGCGTTTCGACGGTGACGACGCGCAGCCCGGAGGGCAGCACGTCCCGGTACGGTGTAAAGCTCATGCGCGAGGAAGCCTTAACACGAAGGTCGTCCCCTGGCCGGGAATACTCTGGCAGGAGAGCGAGCCCCCGTGGGCCTGGAGGATCTGTTGGCTCACCGCGAGCCCCAGGCCCGTGCCGCCCTCCTTGGTGGTGAAGAAGGGCTCGAAGAGGTGGCGGCGGACCTCCTCCGTCATGCCGTTGCCGGTGTCGCGCACGGTCACCTCCACGTCGCCGTCGCGCGGGGCGGTGGCCACGGTGAGCTGCCCGCCGGTGGGCATGGCCTCGCGGCTGTTGCGCAAGAGGTTGAGGAACACCTGCCGCAGCTGGCCCTGGTCCGCGAGCACGCGGGGCGTGCCGGGGGCGAAGTCGCGCACCACCTCCACGCTCGCGCGCGCCAGCTCCTCGCGGGTGAAGTCGAGCACGCCGTCGAGCACCGCGATGATGTCCTCCGGCTCCAGGTCCGGCCGGGCGGGGCGGGCCATGCGCAGGTACTGCTCGGTGACGTCGGTGAGGCGGTCCACCTCGTGGGTGACGGCGGAGAGCAGCTCACGCGCTTCCGTGGCGGTGTCCTGCGATTCGAAGTGCGCGCTGTCCACCGCGTCCTGGAGCAGCTCCACGTTGAGGCCGATGGAGGACAGGGGGTTGCGCACCTCGTGGACGATCTGCGCGGAGATGCGGCCCACGGCGGCCAGCTGCTCCGCGCGCATCAGCGCTTCGGCCTGCGATTTGAGCTGCGCCTCGCGCGCCTGGAGTGAGCGGGCCATCTGGTCGAACTCGCGCGCGAGCAGCGCGACCTCGTCCTCGCCGCGCACGCCCAGCTGGGCGGAGTAGTCACCCCGGCCGATGCGGGACACGCCTTCAATCAGGGTGCGCACCGGGCGCAGCGTGCGGGCGGACCACGCGGTGACGCCCACGCCCACGCCAATGGCCATGATGGACAGCGCGATGATGGTGAGGCCCGTTCTGCGCTCGCGCTCCTCCGCGCCGTCCACGCGCTCGCGGATGCGGTTGCCCAGCGTCGCGCGCAGCACGCGCAGCTCACGGCCGATGGCGCTCTCCAACTGGCGCAGCTCGGAGGTGGCGCGCGCCACCTCCTTGCTTTCGGGGGACTCGGAGGCGAGCGCGGTGAACACGGCTTCCACCGCGTGTCCGTAGGCCTGGGAGTTGCGCGCCAGTTCGGCGAAGCGCGCGTCCAGCTCCTTGACGAAGGGCACCTCGCCCTCGGGGGCGAAGGTGAGCACCTCGCGGGCCTTGGCGCGGGCGGCGTCCAGGCGCTGGGCCATCTGGGGCGCGTAGTAGAGGCTCGCCAGGCGGATGAGCGCGCGGCGCGTCTCCACGCTGTTCTGCTCCAGCACGCGCTCGGTGTCCTTCTCCTGGCTGGTCTGGAAGGTCTCCAGCGCGGCGGCGTCCTGGGACAGCTGGAGGTAGCCCTGGCTGACGAGCCGGATCTCCAGCCGGTTGCGGTGCAGCTCCGCCACGCTGAACAGGGACACCGCCCCGAACGTCAGCAGCACCAGCGCGTAGCCCAGGAAGATGCGGGTGGCGAGCGAGAGCTTCATGGAGGAGGGGACAGGACATACGTCCTGGCGCGGGCGCATTACAGCGCAATCCCCGCCCCGCCGCCTGCTTCCCGCCGTCTGGACTCCACCTCTCCGGGGAGGGGGGCTGGTAGCGTCCTCCGCATGGCTCCGCGCTTCGTCCGCTCCACGCTCCTCGCCTCACTCCTGGTGGCCCTCACCCCCGCCTGCGGGGAGAAGGAGGTCCGTCCCTCCCTGGACCTGCTCACCACCGCCTGCGCCGGCACGCCGCCCCTGGCCGGGGTGACGCACCTGCGCTTCCGCGTGACGGGGCCGGGCCTCGGCGCATCCCATGAGCGGGTGTCGACGGTGGCGTGGATGGAAGAGGACGTGCCGGCCCTGCCGCCCGGCCGTGAGCGGGTGCTGGAGGTGCGGGCCTACGTGGGGAGGCCGGATCAGGGCGGCCAGCTGGTGTCGCTGGGCCGCTCCGCGCCGTTCGACGTGGCGGAGGGGAAGGCGCCCGAGGTGCGGGTGTTCCTGCGGCGGTTGGGGGAGTTCGTGCCGGTGAACCTGGCGTCGAATCCCGGGATGTGCTCGCCGCCGACCGAAGTGCGCGCGGGGCACACGGCCACGACGCTGCCGGATGGACGGGTGTTGATCGCCGGCGGCTACCGGCCAGCGCCGAACGGGACACGGCCGGTGTCGGTGACCACGGAGGTGTTCGACCCGGCGGACGGCACGTTCAGCTACGGGCCGGACGTGGGCGCGCGGGCCTTCCACACGGCGTCGCTGCTGCCGGACGGGAAGGTGCTGCTGACAGGGGGCGCGGAGTCCTTCGCCCCGGTGGCGTTGCAGCGAATGGCGCGCCTCGTGGACACGGTGAACATCACGGTGAGCGAACTGGCGCCCAAGGTCGCGCGCTACCAGCACGCGGCGGCGGTGGATGCACAGGGGCACGTGCTGCTGGTGGGCGGGCGTGCGGCGGACGGAAGCGGGGTGTTCACGGCGGAAGCGTTCGACAGTGACTCCGGCTCCTTCGTCGACGTGGCCGGCGACGTGCATCGTGTCGACACGACGCTGACCGTCATGGAGGACGGAAGGACCTTCTTGGTCGCGGGCGGCGCGGACACCATGGGGCCTCAGCCGGATGTGCTCGCTGTCGGATTCAACGGAACGGACCTTGGGCGCCTGTTGAACGTCCCGCCCCGGCTGCGGGTGCCCCGCGTGGGCGCGGTGGTCGCGCTGCTGGGACGGCCAGATGAAGGGCCTCGCCCGTTGTTGATGGGCGGCTTCGACGGCGTGGATCCCTCCCAGGGCGCGCGGGCCGTGGGCGCCTCCGAGGTGCTGGAGGACGTGATGACCGTGAGTGACGGCCCCGCGTTGATGCCCCGGAGCAACCCGTGCGCGGTGTCACTGCCGGACGGGCGCGTCGTGGTGCTGGGCGGACGGGGCACGGCCATCGGCACGACGTACGCAACCCCGTGGGCGGAGCTGATCACCCCGCACGCGAACGCGCAGCCCACCGTGCTGGGCCTGCCGCTGCTGCCGAATCCGCGCGTGTGGCACACGTGCTCCGCGCTGCCGGACGGCTCCGTGCTCGTGGTGGGTGGCGTGGATGACAGCACCGGGGAGATCCGCGCACCCCTGGACGCCCTGGTGGTGATGCCTCCGCCGCTCGACTGAAGGAGGAAGGGGCGGACATCCTGGTGGAGGTTCTCTCCAGCAAGACGCTTCCAATCACCCCAGGGTTTGGAGCAACTTGCGCTGGAGTTGGTCCGTTCCGATGGTCTGTCCCAGGCCTACCTCGTCCTGGAACAGCGATTCATCCGGGAGTAGATCGACGCGACATGAACGCACCGCGCAAGTGGTCCCCGGTTGCCCTCGTGCTGGCCCTGTCGCTGGGCTGCACCACGACCCGAGGGGGCGTGGGGCTTCGTTCGGACGGGACACCCAAGCCCGAGGACTGTCCCGAGGACGCATTGAACACGATGCGGATCCTTCGCCTGCGCGTGGGCGATGGAGCGAATGTCGCGCTCGACATCAATCAGGACGACGTCAGTCCCATCACGCTCTACGACGGTCCCGTGGAGAGCATGTTGATCTCCAGCCTCGGGCCTCTTGAAACGACCACCCGTCTCTACGGACGGGCGTGGACCGGTGGCCCCCAGGTGGTCGTCCGGTACTACGAGGCGCATCCGCCGGACGGCGACAAGATCCCCATCTGCGCCGTGGCGCGGCTCTCCAAGGGGCAGTTGCGGAAGCGGCCCGACTCCAAGCCAGGGACGGCCATCCTGGAGTTCTCCTCGGCGGGCGTCGACATCGTCGAGTCCTATCGCTGAAACACGAAGGCCCCGCGTCCCGGTGAGGGGACGGCGGGGCCTGGGTGCTTCAAGCAGGGCCGCGGATCAGGCGTTGGTCGGCGGGGCCTCGGACGGCTTCGCCTCGCCCTCGGTGG
>NZ_RAWE01000184.1 GCF_003611695.1 Corallococcus carmarthensis
CGCCAGGAGTGCGTCGAGGGAGGTCGGGGTCTTCATCGCCGCTCCGCATACACCAACACGCAGTTGGATGCAGCGCCCGTGGCCGGGTAGAACGGCCCTCCGTCATGCGCCTTCCGCCCCTGAACGTCCTGCTGACCGCTTCCGTCCTCCTGGGCACTTCCAGTGCCTGCATCGTGGAGGCCCCCGGTGGGGCCAGCCCGGAGGAGCGCCGCGCTGCCACCGTCGCGCAGGTGCCCCCGCTGTCCATCCGCAGCGGCGCCAACCTGGGCGGCAAGGTGGAGGTGGTGGGCGCGTCCGTGCAGCCGGGACGCATCCCCCCGGGGGACCAGGCGCGCGTCACCGTCTTCTTCAAGGTGCTCCAGCCCATCGAAGAGGACTACCTCGTCTTCGTGCACCTGGAGGACGCGGACGGGCGGATGGAGCGCATGAACGTGGACCACAAGCCCGCGGGTGGCCTGTACCCCACCACGCAGTGGAAGGTGGGGGAGACGGTGAAGGACGAGTTCGTCATCGCCCTGCCGCCGGGCGCCTCGCCGCGCGCCATCAACGTGTGGATGGGGTTGTGGGAGCCGCGCAACGACGCCCGGCTGCCCATCACCAACCCGGAGGCGGTGCGCAACGATGGCCGGGGCCGCCTCTTGCTGGCGCAGGTCCCCGTGGGCGGATGACAGGGAAAAAAACCGGAGCGGCCCTGTAAGCCGGGTTCTGTCCCCACCCCTTTCGGGATGGGCGGCGAACATTCATCTAGGGCCCTGGTTGCCCAGGGACCTCATCAGCGAGCAACCCGAACGCATGGGACGGGCCATCCCTGTCCCCTTGCGGGGACGCGCTCCTATTGGCTCTTGCTCCAGGTGGGGTTTACCGTGCCGTCCGGGTCACCCCGGACGCGGTGCGCTCTTACCGCACCGTTTCACCCTTACCCGCCCCCTTGCGAGGACAGGCGGTCTGTTTTCTGTGGCACTTTCCTGCGAGTCGCCTCGACTGGCCGTTAGCCAGCACCCTGCCCTGTGGAGCCCGGACTTTCCTCCCGCCATCCATGCCTGCGATGGCCGGCGTTCACCCGGACCGCTCCGGCACTCCGGGGATACAACAGCCAGCCCCAGCGGGTCCACCTTCAGGAAGGGACGATGTCGTGTGACCGCCTTGGTGCACCCCGGCGGGTGGGCGGCCGGGGGCTTGTCGGGTTTCCCCGCGCCTGAGCGTCCCGAAGTCCCCGCGAGCGGCCTTCGCGGGAGGGGAGGGACGGCATGGAGGCGGTCATCTTCACGGGCATCCAGGGGGCGGGAAAGAGCAGCTTCTACCGGGAGCGCTTCTTCACCACGCACGTCCGCCTGAGCCTGGACATGCTCAAGACGCGGCACCGGGAGAAGGTGCTGCTGCGCGCGTGCCTGGAAGCGAAGCAGCCCTTCGTGGTGGACAACACCAACCCCACGGCGGCGGAGCGCTCCCGCTACATCTCGGCGGCGAAGCAGTTCGGCTTCCGCGTGGTGGGGCTCTACTTCCAGTCGAAGGTCGCGGACGCGCTCCTGCGGAATGATCAGCGCCCGGTGGAGCAGCGCGTGCCGCTGGTGGGCGTGCTCGGCACCTACAAGCGGTTGCAGGTCCCCAGCCCCGAGGAGGGGTTCGACGCACTTTTCTTCGTCCGGTGGTCCCAGGACGGCTTCGCCGTGGAGGAGTGGCAACGTGAAGTTCGATGAGCTCGACGAGAAGATGCGCGTGTTCGAGACCGCGCACGACCTGTGCGTGCTGCCCGGCGTTTTCATGGTGGCGCGCATCGATGGCCGTGGCTTCACGCGGCTGACCAAGGAGGTGCACGCCTTCGAAAGCCCCTTCGACGTGCGCGTCCGGGACCTGATGGTCGCGACGACCGGGCACCTGATGGACTGCGGCTTCCGGGTCGTCTACGGCTACACGCAGAGCGACGAAATCTCGCTGCTGTTCCACCCGGACGAGGACGCCTTCGGGCGCAAGACGCGCAAGTTCAATTCCATCCTCGCGGGAGAGGCGAGCGCGAAGTTCTCGCTGCTGCTGGGGGACCTGGCCGCGTTCGACTGCCGCATCTGCGAGCTGCCGAACGCGGGGCTCGTGCGCGACTACTTCCGTTGGCGCAACGAGGACGCGAACCGGAACGCGCTGAACGCGCACTGCTACTGGAGCCTGCGCCGCGAAGGGAAGGGCGTGGCGGAGGCCACGAACACGCTCGTGCGCCTGTCGGTGGCGGAGAAGAACGAGCTGCTCTTCCAGCGGGGCGTGAACTTCAACGACCTGCCGAACTGGCAGAAGCGCGGGACGGGGCTCTACCGGGAGACGTACGCGAAGGAGGCGCTCAACCCGAAGACGGGGGAGACAGTCCTCGCGGAGCGCCGCCGCCTCAAGGTGGACTACGAGCTGCCGATGAAGGACGCGTACGGCGCGTTCATCCTGTCGTTGCTGGAGGGCGTGGAGCGATGAGCGTGGAGCACCCGTCGGAGCTGGAGGGCTGTGACGTGCTGCTGGAGTTCCAGGCCACCACGTTCGAACATGCCTCCGGATGACCTCTTTCTTGTCCCGCCCAGGCTTCGCCGTCCTCGTGCTCGTGGTGGGCTGTGCGCCCGCGAAGGAGGGGACGGCTCCGCTCATGGCCCACGTGGAACCGGTGGCCACGCCTGAGACGGTGTGGCTGCCGGCCGGGCACTTCGAGATGGGTTCCCCCGCTGGAGAACCGGGGCGGGATGTGGACGAAGGCCCCCGGACGGAGGCCGCGTTCGAGCGGTTCCAGATGGACGTCACGCCCGTGACGGTGCGGGCCTTCGCGGCGCGGCTCGAACAGGTGCGCGCGAAGGATCCCCAGGCGCGATGGTGGACCGACGCACAGACGCCGCAGGGATGGCTCGGCCGCTGCAACCTGGACTCCACGCGCACGGATCATCCCGTCAACTGCGTGGACTGGCGGGCGGCACGGGCCTACTGCGAACTGGTGGGGGGCGCGCTACCCACGGAAGCGGAGTGGGAGTACGCCGCGCGTGCCTCCGCTCCCACCGCGTATTGGTGGGGCGAGTCGTTCGCCGGGGAGCACGTGGTCGGTTCGGTGTCCTGCGCGTCGCGAGGCTGCACGGGTGGCACGGCTCCGGTGGTCCACGCCGGTCCGCGATGCAACGGCTGGGGGCTTTGCGACATGGCCGGGAACGTGTGGCAGTGGACCGCCACCCGGTATCAGGAGCGGCTTGGCGAGGACGCGCCTTTCGAGCCCTCCGGCGAGCCTGCGAAGCCGGTCCACCGTGGAGGCTCCTGGCTCAATCACGTGCCGCCCCTGTTCCGGTCCGCCCATCGCGGTCTCCCGTACCCCCAGCACGGGCTGACGGGGGTCGGCTTCCGCTGCGTGCGCCGGCCCTGAGCCGCGCATCGTGGGAGGGATGCGCTCGGGCTGTCGTGCAGCCCGTTCTGCACGCATTGTCCGTATTGTCTGAACGCAGTTGCCTCACGGGGCCGTGAGGCGCTGTCCTACCCGGGGCGGGGGATTGCGCGCGTTCGCCCGGGTGCCGCAGGATTCGCGCTCGCGCGGCCAGGTGCTTCGAGGCACGGCGCGACGGTTTCGAGGGGGCAGCACATGGTCATTTTCGGTTCGAGGCTCTTCGGCAAGGTCGATGCGATTCCGGGCCTGGGCTACGTGGCGACGAAGTTCGGTCACATCAACTTCGTGCCGCTCATTCCGCTGGAGGGCTGGCTCGTCGTGGCGGAGGAAGGCAATGGCTGGCGCGGGCAGGCCATCGGCATGAGCGGCAAGTCCGTGCTCGTGGCATGGGCGCGCTTCGTGTTCATCGTCGCGGGGCTCATTTCGCTGGTCGTCGGCTTCGTCGCCTTCGGGGATCACGAGCAGACGGACGCCATCGTCCCGGGCGTGATCGCGCTGGCCTGCATTGGCGGGCTCGTCGCTTCGTACACCTGGAAGTGGGTCACCCATGCGTCGCCGGAGCGCGCGCTGGAGATCGCCCGGGAGGTGGGGATGAGCGAGGAAGGGTTGGAGCAGCTGCGCCGCATGTACTCGGGGCCGGTGGCCGCCACCACTGTCGCCGCGCCCGCCCAGCCGTGGACTCCGCCGGAGTCCTAGTCCTCCGCCGAAAGGCCCAGGTTTCCTTATCATGAGTCATGTCGTTGGCATCGATCTGGGCACCACCCACTCCCTGGTGGCCGCGCTCGACGGCGCGGGCCGTCCCAACCTGTTGACCAACCGGTTGGGGCAGCGCCTCACGCCCTCGGTGGTGGGGTTGGACGCGGAGGGGCGGCTCCACGTGGGCGAGTCCGCGCGAGCGCAGTTGCTCGTGCATCCGGAGCGCACCATCGCGGAGGTGAAGCGGCGCATGGGCCGCGACCTGCCGGTGACGCTGGGCGACCGCCGCTACAGCCCCACGGAGATCTCCGCGCTCATCCTGCGCGCGCTGCGCGAGGACGCGGAACGGGCGCTGGGCGGCACGGTGACGGAGGCGGTCGTCACGGTGCCCGCGTACTTCAGCGATGCGCAGCGCCAGGCGACCAAGGATGCCGGTGAGCTCGCGGGTCTCAAGGTGGAGCGGCTGCTCAACGAGCCCACCGCCGCGGCGCTCGCATACGGCGTGAACCACCTGGACGCCGAGCAGTACGTGCTGGTGTACGACCTGGGCGGCGGCACGTTCGACGTGTCGGTGCTGGAGATGTTCCAGGGCGTGCTGGATGTGAAGGCGTCCGCGGGCAACAACCAGCTGGGCGGCAGCGACTTCGATCAGGCGCTGGCCGCGTGGCTGGGCGCGGAGTTCGAGCGCCGCCACGGCGTGTCCCTGGCCGGCAACCTGGCGGCACAGGTGCGGCTCAAGGCCGCGGCGGAGGCCGCGAAGATCGCGCTCACGTCGGTGGACGCCACGCCCGTCATCGTGCCGTTCCTCGCGGCGGGCCGGGGTGGGACTCCCGCGTCGCTGGAGGTGGAGGTGACGCGCGCGAGGTTCGAGGCGCTGATCTCGGACCTGGTGCGCTCCACGCTCGAGCCGATGGAGAGCGCGCTGCGCGACGCGAAGCTGTCGAAGAAGTCCATCGCGGAGGTGGTGCTGGTGGGGGGCAGCTCGCGCGTGCCGCTGGTGCGCCAGCTGGTCGCGGAGTACTTCGGCCGCGAGCCGCGCGAAGGCGTGCACCCCGACGAGGCGATTGCATTGGGGGCCGCGCTGCAGGCGGGGCTTAAGACGGGCGCGGTGAGTGCGGCGCACGGCATCATGATCACCGACGTGTGCCCGTTCACGTTGGGCGTGGAGGTGCAGGCGTCGGTGGGGCGCGAGCGGGTGGGAGGCGTCTTCTCGCCGCTGATTCCGCGCAACACGACGGTGCCGGTATCGCGCACGGAGACCTTCGCCACCACGGCGGATGGGCAGCGCGCGGTGGAGATCCGCGTGTTCCAGGGCGAGGCGCGGTTGGTGAAGGACAACCTGCTGCTGGATGCGTACACGGTGGAGGGCGTACCGCCGGGCCGCGCGGGGACGGAGAAGGTCGCGGTCACGTTCACGTACGACATCAACGGCATCCTCGACGTCACGACGCGAGTGGTCTCCACCGGCAAGGAGGCCACGCTGGTGGTGGACAAGCGCTCGCAGCGCCTGGGGCCGGAGCAGCGGCTGGAGGCGAAGGAGCGGCTGGCGCGCGAATGGGGCGCGACTCCGGGAGCCACGATGTCCGCACCCGTGCCTGTTGCGACCCCTGCATCCTCGGATGCCGACGCGGATGCCCTGCTGACCGCGGCGACCGAACGGATCGCGACCGCGCCGGCGAGCGTGCGTCCCCGGCTTGAGTCGCTGTGCAATGCCCTGCGGGAGGCCCGTACGAAGGGCGACCGCGCCGCCGCGGCCCGCCTGGACGCCGAGCTGACCGACCTGCTGTTCGACCTGGGCTGAGCGAGCACGTGCCGCGAACCGAACTCCAGCGCCTGGTGGTGCCGCGCAGCACAGGCCTGTTGAGCCTGCGCGCGATGCCGATTCCGGAGCACGCATGCTCCTGAGCGAACTCAAGCGCGCGGTGGTGCTGCGCTGCACGGACGCATCGAGCCCGACCGCGCTGCCGCTTCAGGAGCACGCATGCTCCTGAGCGAACTCAAGCGCGCGGTGGTGCGGCGCTGCACGGACGCATCGAGCACGACCGCGCTGCTGCTTCAGGAGCACGCATGCTCCTGAGCGAACTCAAGCGCGCGGTGGTGCTGCGCCCGGCCGAACCTTCGGCGCGGTTGGCGCTGGCCGAAGCGCTCTTCCAGGAGCGCGACTTTCGCGGCGCCGCGGAGCACGCGCGCAAGGCCCTGGATCTGGGCGGAGGCGGGCCCGCGCGCCGGCTCCTGTGTGGTGCCTGGGCTCGCGATGGCCGGCGGGCGGAAGCGCTGAAGATGCTGGAGACGTCCGTTCGCGAAACCCCTCGCGATGCGTCCCTGCGCGCGGAGTTGATCACGCTCCTGGAAGAGGACCGGCCGGACGACGCACTGGTGCATGCGTTCGAAGCCACCGAAGCCGCGCCCGGTGAACTGGAGG
Organism: Corallococcus carmarthensis; assembly: GCF_003611695.1. Classification (GTDB taxonomy): domain Bacteria; phylum Myxococcota; class Myxococcia; order Myxococcales; family Myxococcaceae; genus Corallococcus; species Corallococcus carmarthensis. The sequence goes on from NZ_RAWE01000184.1 coordinate 6,510, forward strand.
CCTGGCGCGCCGTCATCCGTCTGTGCGAACGCACGAACCGTCCTTCCGAAGCCATGCCCGCGCTGAGACGGGCCCGGATGCTCTCGCCGGAGGACCTGCGTCTCGCGGAGTCGGTGCTCGGTGCTCGCTCGGCGCTCGGGCTCCCCGCCACCACCGCCATGCTGGACGCGCCTCCCCTGGAGCAGGCCGCGCAGGCGCTCAAGCTGCCCACTGCGCGCGCCGCGCTCTCCGAGGCGAAGCTCGACGCCGCCGTGGAAGCGCTCTGCCGGGGCTCGCTCGCGGAGGCGAAGCGGCAACTCGTGGTCGCGCCTTCATCGCCCAAGACCCGCGCCGCCGCGGCCCTGCTTCGCGCGGAGTTGATGTGGCTGGAGGGACGGCCCGCCGCCCAGGTGGAAGACGCCCGTCGCGCCGCGGTCGACATCGCCGGGGCACCGGGGGCCGCCGCGCTGCGACTGGGAGATCATCGGCTCGAAGCGGGAGCGCTGGACGAAGCGCGAGAGCTCTATGCCATCGCGGCCGCGAACGGCGAATCGCTGGCGGCGGCGGGGCGCGAGGCCGAAGTCGCGGCCCGTCGCCGTCTGTTGGCGCGCGACCTGCCCGCGGTGGGACGCTTGGGCGTGCTCGGCTGGCATCCCGGGGGCGGACATGTCTCGCCGCTGGAGGCGGTCGCGGTTCCCGGGCGCGGCGTGCTGCGGTGCAGTGGCCGCGTGGGGCCCGAGGGCCAGGAGGCCGCGGACGTGGCCTTCAGCGTGGTGCGTGCCCGAGCGACCGCGCTGAGCCTGGGAACGCTCACGACGCGCTACGACCTGCACCTGCACTACACGGACACGGAGGTCGGCAAGGACGGCCTGTCGTCCGGGCTCGCGCTCTCGCTGGCGGGCCTGTCCGCGTACACGCAGCGCCCGTTGCCCGCGCGGCTGGCCGTGACGGGCGAAGTGACGCTGAACGGTGAAGTGCGGCGGGTGGGTGGCGTGCACGAGAAGTTGGTGGCCGCGTATCTCGAAGGCATGCGCGTGGTGGTGCACCCGCGCCGCAACCTGGACGACGTGGCGGCGCTGCCGCCCGAAGTGGCCGGGCGCCTGCGATTGATCGCGGTGGACAGCTTGGATGAGGCGTGGCGGCTGGTGAACGCGGCCGCGAACACGCCAGGACTGGAGCGACGGTGAACAACGAGCCCCGCCAGAACCCCTACGAGGTGCTGGGCGTCCCACAGGACGCGGACGCCCGTACCATCAAGAAGGCCTACTTCGAGCGCGTCCGGCAGAACCCGCCGGAGACGCATCCGGACGAGTTCCGGCGCCTGCGAGAAGCCTACGAGCTGCTCTCCGACCCCGAAGCGCGGCAGGCCTTCGACGCCAGCGCCGCGAAGCCGGTGGACGGTCCGGAGTCGGCGAACAACGCGCACCTCCAGGAAGCCATCAACCTGTTCGAAGCAGGTGACAAGGACGGCGGCCGGAAGGTCCTCACCACGCTGCTCACCGAGCAGCCCGACTTCCACGACGCGCGCCTCCTGCTGGGCCGCCACTTCTTCTTCGAGGGCGACTTCAAGCAGGCGCTCGCGGAGTACGATGCCCTGCTCGCGCGGGCCCCCGACCATTGGCAGGGGCACCTGCAGCGGGGCTGGGCGTTGATCCGCCTGGAGCAGCTGAAGGAGGCCGCGGATGCCTTCTGGCGCGCGGGCAAGCATGGCCCGTCGGAGGTGGGCCCGCGCGTGGCGCTGGCGGACTGCCTGGAGGCGATGGGGCAGGTGGCGGACTCGCTCAAGGTGCTGGAGCAGGCGCAGGCGCTGCCCGGTGTGTCGCGGATGGATGTGCTCGCCCTCAAGGTGCGGCGGATCGCGACGATGCTGGAGCACGGCCAGGACGCCGACGCCGCGAAGGAACTGGAGAAGCTCGACGCCGAGCTGCCGCAAGACGCCGACCCCGAACTGCGCCGCTGGGCCGGAGGCCAGCTCTCCGCCGCGGCCGCGCACCTCTTCGCCCAGCAGAAGTCCCAGGGAGCGAACCGGCTGCTCGCGTTCGGCCGGCGCTTCAACCCGGAGAGCGCCACCGAGGTCGTCTATCCGACGCGCGTCACGCTGGACGTGGACGCGCTGCCGGCCGTCACCCGCGAATGGCTGCATTCGGAGGCCGAGCGCATTGGCGGCTGGCGCACCCCCACGAACTGGCTGACCCCGGCGGGGTTCACGCTCGCGTTCGCCACGGTCACCGGCCTCATGCTCGCGCACTGCTTCCTCGGCACCGCGGAGCGGAGCGTCGGCGACTGGGTGTGGTGCGCGTTCTTCTCCGCGCTCTTCTCCGCCTGCACCTATGCCGTGGTCCGCTACCTGATGCGGGCGCTGGCGAGCCCCTACGGAACCTTCAACACCATCCATCCGCTGCACCTGGTGCAGGTCGCCATCGATCGCATCACCGTGTGGCCGCTCGTGCACCTGCAGGACCTGCACCTGGTGAATCACCAGCAGAACGGCGTCTACAAGCACACCGCCCTGGAGATGAAGTTCAACGGTCAGCCCGTGGTGTTGAACGTGCGCGGCCAGAAGACGGCCGAAGGCGTGGCACAGGAGCTGATTGCCCGGCACCGCCGGGTGCTGGAGTTGCTGGGCCGGGGGATGCTGGACGCGGAGAGTGGCGTGGAGCACCTGCCCGCGGCGTTGCTGGCCAGCGCGGATCAGGAGGGCCATGTCCGCGCCAGGGACGGCATCGTGTCCTGGCCCCAGCTGCTCGCCGCCGCCTGCGTGGGAGTGTTGCTGGTAGGTGTCTCCGTGTGGCCGCAGATGCGAAAGGTGGAGGAGTACGCCTGGACGCGCGTCGCGGCGCAGCCGGGCCTGAGCTCCATGTTGACCTTCCTGCGTGAATACCCCGAGACACGCTTCGCTCCCCAGGCCCAGTCCCGGGTGGACGCGGAATTGGCGCAGGTCCGCGCGCGGCTCGAAGCGCGGTTGGATGCGAACAGTGCCGCTGCGCCGTCCCGCGCGTTCTTCGCGGGACTGCTGGACGCGATGTCGCGAGCCCATGGCCGCCGCATCACCGTGGCGTGGGAGGCGTCCGGGGATGGCTGGAAGGACGACCCGTCGGAGCGGCTGGTGGCCGCGTGGCAGCACATGATGGACGAGGTGCTGGGGCAGGGCGTCGTGGTCGTGGATGGAGGCCGGGGGGCCGCTCGGGAAGGCGCTCCCGTGATGACCCTGCGGGTGCGGGACATGCTTGCGCCAGCGTCCGAGAGCAACCGGGCCCTGCGCGTCTGGGCCGTGTCGCAGGAGGGGCTGGCGCAGGGCGTGCCCGCTCCGGCGCTGGAGTTGTTGGCGGACGCGGCGGATCCACGTGCCTCGGAGGTGCTCTTCCATGCGTGGGTGGACCGCTGGCATCTGCCCGGAGCGGGAGGCCGCCGTCCGTTGTTGTTCACCGCGTCGACGCTTGCCCAGGAGGTCCAGCCGTGAGTGCTCCTTCGACTTCTCCCCGCCGCACGTACGGGGTGCTTGGCGGAATCGGGGCCTGCGCGCTCGTGGCCGTCGGGCTGGTCCGCTACGCCATGGACTTCGAGGACGTGCTCTTCGTCAACGGCCTGGACATCCCAGTCACCATCACGGCGGGCAGTTCGCGGTTCACGCTCGAGGCCAATGATCACCTCACGCGCCGGATGTCTACCGGGGCGATGGACGTCGAAGTCGTCGGTGAGGGCGGCACGCTGGCCCGTGACACGGTGGTCGTGACGGACGAGCGGGGCCTCTTCCTCTACAACGTCCTGGGCGCCGCGCCGCTGTACACGTCGGTCATCTACTACTCGCGGTCCTCGGCTCGGAACGACACCGCGGACTCCGTGCCGCAGCCCCTGGCGGGCCTCCCGTTCCAGCGGGTGAGGCCCATCGACTTCATGCTCACCGAGCCTCCGTCGACCATGTCGATGCGCAAGGAGGATGGCCAGACGATGACGCGCGTCCACCTGGGGCAGGCGCCGGGGGGATGGGGCACGAGCTTCAACTGGTTGCTGCAGACCCAGCACTACACAGAGGCGAACCGGCTCGCGGAAGGGCTGTTGCGCGCCCTGCCGAAGGCGCCTGGAGTCGACCAGGCCGCCTTCGTTTCGAGGATTGCGCTCGCGCGGACGGAGGGTCGCCTGCCTTCGATCGCCGCAGCGCGGGAGTGGCGAGACGCGTATCCGGACGACCTGGACGCGCACCGGATGTGGGCCCACGAGATGATGCGCGCCGGGCGTGGCGCGGAGGTCCGAGCCTGGTACGCGGACGCGGTCGCACGGGAGCCCGGCTCCATGGGCATGGTCTCGATGCTCGCGAGGGTCGAGCCCGCGGAAGAAGCAATCCCGAGGCTCGAGGCGCTGGTCCAGGCGCATCCCGGGGAGTCGCTCCCCCAGAAGGCGCTGTGCATGCGCTACGTGCGTCAGCTGCGCTGGGCGGATGCGCTGCCGTTGCTGGAGGCGATGGCGAAGGGCGACGCCGAATACGCGACGTATCGGGACACGCACGCGACGGTGCTGGCGGGCCTGGGCCGGCGCGAGGAAGCGGCCCGTGCGTTCGGCAAGCAGCTGCTCGAGGTCGACGAGGCGGAGCGCCTGGACTCGGATGACCTGTTGCTCTACGCGCGCCTGTCCGGAGGTTCCTGGCGGCATGGCGGGGACGTGGTGATGACGAAGCTCCTCGCCAGGGCGTCGAAGGACATGCCGGAGGGGGTGTTGCAGGAGTGGGTGGCGGCCGTGCTCGGTGAGCCGGTGGACGCGGAGGCTCTGCGCAAGGTGCCGGCTGAGAATCCGTACGTGGGCGCGGCGCGAGTCCTGATGGCGCTCGCCGAGGAGCCCGAGTTCGCTGCCCGTGCCGTTGCCGGCGTGGATTTCCGGGTCATGCGCTTCGTCGGCTCGGAGGCGGGCGTGTTGCTGGCGGCGGAGTTCGAACGGCAGGGAGACTCCGCGCTCGCCGCGAGGACGCTCGACCTGACGGGCGTGTCGCTGAGCTTCGAGGACCTCCAGGACGTGGTGCAGGGCCGGCAGCCCGTGAACGCGTTCGGGGTGTTGGAGTGGGGTGAGCGCGCCGCGCTCCAGTTGGTCCTCGCCCGGAAGCTGGATGCGGACGGGAAGGACTCCAAGGCGGCCTACGCGCTCGTTAAGAAGGCAGCCCTAATGCCGGGGCCGGTCACCGTCGCGCTCAAGAGCTGGGACCGCCCCACGCCGTCCAACGCGGTGGCGGGGGACAGCGTGCCCTGACGGAAGGCGTGCTGTCGTCCGGGCAGACAGGGGTGGCCTGGACCCATCACCATCCCTCTGGATCTCGGGAAGCTGTGAACATTCGGTAGAGTTGTGCGGTGCCTGCTCCCCAGCCGCGCTCCGCGAATTTCGATTTCCTGAAGACCCACGACCCATTACTCGTCGCGCTGGGTGCCCAGGCAGAGCGTTATTTCGCCGAAGACCCGAACACTTGCCTGATGAAGCTGCGGCAGCTCGCGGAGGTCCTCGCACAGCGAGCAGCCGCGAACCTTGGCCTGCTCTCTTCACCGGACCAGAACCAGGTGGACCTCATCCGTGCACTGGACTCACGCGGTGCGCTGACCGTCGAGGTCCGTCAGGTCTTTCATGAGCTTCGGCGAGCTGGGAACGCTGCCGCGCATGAGGTTCGGGGAACGCACAGTGATGCGCTCCACGGACTGAAGATCGCCCGGGTGCTGGCCATCTGGTTTCACCGGAGCTTCGGCAAAGATCGCAACTTCAACCTTGGGCCGTTCATCCCGCCTCCTGACCCGGCGCAGGAGAGCAAGGCGCTCGCGCAGGAGTTGGAACGGCTGCGGGGCGAACTGACGCAGGCGAAGCTCGGAGCCGAAGCCTCATTGGCTGCGGCAGCCGAGGAAGCCCGGCGACGCCTCTCCGCTGAGGAGCGAGCTCGCAAGGATGCGGAGGATCGCGAGGTCTGGCAGGCGCTTGCCGAGGAGGCAGAGGCGAAGCTCCGGGCCGGACTCGATGCTGTACAGCTCAAGGCGGAGGCGACGCCCGCCAAGCAGATCGACGTCTTGGTCCGGCAGGCGCAGGCCGCCGGTGCCGACCTGGACCTGGACGAGACCGACACGCGCAAGCTGATCGACGCACAGCTTCGTCAGGTGGGATGGGAGGCCGACTCGCAGACCCTCACCTTCGCGGCGGGCGTTCGACCGCAGCGTGGCCGCAATCTAGCCATCGCAGAGTGGCCCACCGCGAGCGGCCCGGCGGACTACGCCCTCTTCGCCGGTCTGGAGGTCCTGGCCGTGGTCGAAGCGAAGCGCCGGAGCAAGGACGCACCGGGCGCGATTCAGCAAGCGAAGCGTTACAGCGAAGGCTATCGGCTCCAGGGTGACGAGGTTCTTCCAGGTGGGCCCTGGGGCAAGTACCTGGTGCCCTTCCTCTTCGCGACGAACGGCAGGCCGTACCTGCGCCAGCTCGAGTTGAAGAGTGGGATCCACTTCCTTGATGCGAGGCGTCCGACGAACCATTCCCGAGCTCTCGTCGACTGGTACTCGCCAGATGGCCTGAAGGGGTTGCTCCAGCAGGACAAGCAGGTGTCCGAAGCGGCCCTGCGAGTGGAGCCGACTGAATACCTCGGCCTGCGCGACTACCAGATCAAGGCCATTCACGCCGTTGAGTCAGCGCTGGAAGCGGGGCGCCGCGACTGCCTCATCGCCATGGCCACGGGTACGGGCAAAACGAGGACGTTCATTGGGCTGGTGTACCGGCTCGTGAAAACCAAGCGCTTCCGACGGGTGCTCTTCCTCGTGGATCGCAGTGCCCTCGGGGAACAGGCCATCAACGCCTTCACGCACGCGCGTCTGGAGGGGCTTCAGACCTTCACGGACATCTTCAACGTGAAGGGCATGGAGGACATCCGGCCGGACCCTGAGACCAAGCTCCACTTCGCAACGGTCCAGGGGATGGTGAAGCGGACCCTCTACAGCGACGACGGCGAGCGGCCGAAGGTGGACGACTACGACTGCATCGTCGTGGACGAGTGCCACCGGGGCTACACCCTCGACCGGGAGATGAGCGACACGGAGCTGAGTTTCCGGAGTCAGGACGACTACATCAGCACGTATCGCCGGGTCCTCGATCACTTCGATGCGGTGAAGATTGGACTGACGGCGACGCCGGCCTTGCACACTACACAGATCTTTGGCCAGCCGGTGTTCACATACAGCTACCCGGATGCGGTCATTGACGGCTGGCTTGTGGATCATGAGCCACCAGTGCGCATCATCACCGATCTGTCCGAAGGTGGTATCCGCTGGGCTGCTGGTGAGCAGGCGGCGACCTGGAACGCCCAGACCCAGCAGATCGATCTCATTCACATGAAGGATGAGCTGTCCTTCGACGTGGATGCGTTCAATACCCGGGTCATCACCGAGAACTTCAATCGCGTTGTCTGTGAGGAATTGGCTCGGCAGATTGATCCTGCCGCTGACGGGAAGACCCTGATCTTCTGCGTCACGGAGGATCACGCAGACATGGTGGTCAAGGAGTTGAAGAAGGCGCTAGGCGCGCAGTACGGGGGCGTAGACGACAACGCCGTGATGAGGATCACAGGAAATTCGGACAGGCCGCTTCAGCTCATCCGCCGCTTCAAGAACGAGAAGCATCCAAGTATCGCCGTCACAGTGGACCTGCTCACGACTGGCATCGACGTGCCGCCCATTGTGAACCTCGTGTTCATGCGGCGGGTGAAGAGCCGCATCCTCTACGAGCAGATGCTGGGACGAGGGACGCGCCGATGTGACGATATTGGCAAGGAGGTCTTCCGCATCTTCGATGCCGTGGACCTCTATGCGGCCCTGAAGCCCTTCACTTCGATGAAGCCGGTCGTCGTGAATCCGTCCTTCACGTTTGTACAGCTCGCCCAGGAAGTGCTGAGCCTCAAGGATGCGGAGGCCCAGCGGCAGGTCATCGACCAGTTCGTCGTCAAGCTTCAGCGCAAGCGGAGAAACATCGAGCAGAAATCCGCCGAGCACTTCGAGGCGGTGGCCGGAATGCCTGTCGGCGACCTGTTGACCTTCCTCCGGAAGAAGCCCTCCGCGGAGGTCTCGGCCTGGTTCTCAGCGCACAAGCAGGTGGGCGAGGTGCTCGATACCACCACGGGACCTGCGTCGGCGGTCTACGTCAGTTACCACGAGGACTCTCTGAAGTCCGTGGAGCGGGGCTACGGTGCGGGGCGCGTCAGGCCCGGTGATTACCTGAACGAATTCGGAACGTTCATTCGGAACAACCAGAACGTGCTTCCAGCGCTGATGGTGGTGTGCCAGCGACCGCGTGAGCTGACGCGCCAGCAACTCAAGGAGTTGAAGCTGGAGCTCAACAGGGCGGGCTACAACGAGACCTCGCTCCAGTCTGCTTGGCGAGAGACGACCAACCAGGACATCGCGGCCTCCATCATCGGTTTCATCCGACAGCGTGCACTGGGAGAGGCGCTGGTTCCGTACTCCGAGCGTGTGGACCGGGCCTTGCGCAAGGTGCTGGAAGCGAAGGCCTGGACGCCACCGCAGCGGAAGTGGCTGGAGCGGATCGCCAAGCAGCTCAAGTTCGAATCCGTCGTGGACAAGGACGCATTCGACCGGGGCCAGTTCGAGGCCAGCGGCGGCTTCATGTACATCAACAAGGTCTTCGAGGGTCGATTGGAGCAGGTCCTTGCAGACCTGCACGACGCTCTCTGGCAACAAGGTGGCAAGGCAACCGGATGAACACCAACGCGAACGAACTCGTACAGAAGCTCTGGAACCTCTGCTCCCTCCTCCGCGAAGACGGGGTGACCTACCACCAGTACGTCGCAGAGCTGGCCTTCGTGCTGTTCTTGAAGATGGCGAAGGAGACCAAGCGGGAGGGGCAACTCCCCAAGGGATATCGCTGGGACGACCTTGCCAACCGTGAGGGCATGGAACAGCTCCAGTTCTACAGGGAGCTGCTCCTTCATCTCGGCACTCACGGCGGCAAGCGCGTCCAGGACATTTATGCGAACGCCACTACATCGCTGCGGCATCCGAAGAATCTGAACGCGCTCGTGAAGGCACTAGATTCGCTCGATTGGTACAGCGTGGACCGTGAGAACCTTGGAGACCTCTACGAGGGCCTCCTGGAAAGGAATGCCACGGAGGTGAAGTCAGGAGCGGGCCAGTACTTCACACCTCGGCCCCTTGTAGACGCGATCATCGCCGTGGTGAGGCCGCAGCCTGGTGAGAGTGTGCAGGACCCTGCCGCCGGAACCGGTGGATTTCTCATCGCCGCAGACCGGTACGTTCGCGCCCAGACGGACAACTATTTTGCGCTTGAGGAAAAGCAGCAGGCGTTTCAACGCCAAAAGGCTTTCTACGGTGTGGAGTTGGTCCCGGAAGCACGGCGTCTGGCCTTGATGAACATGGCGCTGCATGACATGGATGGAGAGCTGATCCTCGGCGACACCCTCTCACCGGTAGGAAGGGACTTGCCGAAAGCGGACATCATCATCACGAATCCGCCATTTGGGACAAAGAAGGGCGGTGGTCGGCCTGAGCGCGACGACTTCACTTTCCCCACCTCGAACAAGCAGCTCGCGTTCCTGGAGCACGTCTACCGGGGACTGACGCCCGGTGGTCGCGCAGCTATCGTTGTCCCAGACAACGTGCTTTTCGAGGAGAACGTCGGTCAGGAGATCCGCGCCGACCTTATGGATAAGTGTGACCTGCACACCGTCCTGCGACTGCCGACGGGCATCTTCTACGCGCCGGGAGTGAAGACCAATGTGCTGTTCTTCACCCGTGGCGAGAAAGACAAGGGCAACACGAGAGCTGTCTGGTTCTACGACATGCGGACCAATGTCCCTGCTTATGGTAAGCGGACGCCGTTCCTCAGGGAGCACTTCGCTGACTTCGAGAAGGCGTTCGGCGACGACGCCTACGGCAAGAGCAGGCGCAAGGCTCAGGGCGCCGAAGGTCGGTTCCAGAAGTTCAGTCGCGACGAGATCAAAACCCGTGGCGACAACCTGGACGTGCTTTGGCTCAGGGACGAAGGGCTCGGGAACTCGGATGGCCTACCCGAGCCCGAGGTCATCGCTGCCAACATCAAAGAACAGCTCCAAGTCGCCTTGGAGGAGATCGAAGCTCTCGAAAGAATTATCATTGCTCCGGAAGGAAGGCCATGAGCACGTTCGACCTACCGCAAGGCTGGGCCGAGACGACTTTGGGCGAACTGGGCCGCTGGTCGAGCGGTGGCACTCCTTCGCGCGGCAACTCCGCTTTTTACGGCGGGAAGATTCCCTGGGTAAAGACAGGCGAGCTTCAGGACGGCATCATCACGGTGACTGAGGAGAACATCACTGAGGAGGGGCTTGGAACGAGCGCCGCAAAAGTCTTCCCTGAGAGGACGCTCCTTGTCGCGATGTACGGTGCCACCATTGGCAAGATCGGAATTCTGGGAACCCCGGCCGCCACGAACCAAGCGTGCGCAGCGCTTGTTGCCGAGGGGCTTACGACCGACCTCATCCCATTCGTATTCTATTACCTGCGCTCATGCCGAGACGAATTGAGGGCTGCCGGTCAAGGTGGGGCCCAGCCCAACATCAGCCAAGCCCTACTGAAAGCATTTCCCTGTCGGCTTCCTCCCCACAATGAGCAGCGCCGCATTGTTGCCAAGCTTGAAGCACTCCTAGCCCGCAGCCGTCGCGCGAAGGAGGCCTTGGACGCTATCCCTACCCTGCTTGAGCGTTTCCGGCAGTCGGTGCTCGCAGCCGCATTCCGGGGCGACCTGACTCGAGATTGGCGAGAGAAGAACCCCGATGTGGAGCCCGCATCGGAGTTCCTGGCGCGAATCCGCACCGAGCGCCGCCACCGCTGGGAAGAAGCAGAGTTGAAGCGGATGCGGGCCAAAGGCAAGGTGCCAAAAGACGATCAATGGAAAACGAAGTACGAGGCCCCGGCACAGATCGACGAGAGCGGCTTGCAGGAACTGCCCAGCGGTTGGGCCTGGGCTTCAATCGAAGAGGTTTGCCCGCTCGAAGCACCTGTAGTCTATGGGATCATCCTTCCCGGCGATGATGTGAAAGGTGGCGTGCCGTATATCCGGCCCATAGACATGAACTCCGACGGGACCATCGACTTCACGTCCATGAAGAGAACGTCATCGTCGATTGCGGCGCAGTACAAAAGGGCGAGTCTACGAAGCGGTGACATCGTGCTTTCAATCGTGGGCACGATCGGAAAGGTGATTGTCGTACCGGAGGAGCTGGAAGGCGGCAACATCACCCAGTCGTCCGCACGGCTTCGGCCGCCCGATTGGCTATCAGGCGATTACCTTCGCCTTGCACTTCTTTCGCCCATTCTTAGGAGCCAGTACGACAAGTTCAGGTTCGGGAACGCGGTCCAGCGCTTGAATATTGAGCACGTTCGCAGATTGGCCATCCCGATCGCACCATCAGGAGAGATGAAGCTCATGGTGACACGGGCTGCTGCCGCTCTTGCCTGCGCAGACAAGGTTCAGACTGTCGAGCAGCGCCAACACCTCGACAAGTTGGAGCAGTCAGTCCTCGCCAAGGCCTTCCGAGGGGAACTTGTGCCCCAGGACCCGAATGACGAACCGGCGTCGGTATTAATCGAGGGCATCCGAGCCCAACGAGAAACTGCCGAACAAGAGAAGCTGCTGGCCGGTTCGAAGCGGCGCCGTGAGGGCAATAAGGTCGCCTGATCATGCCCATCCCTGACTTCCAGAGCGCGATGCTCCCGGTCCTCCGGCTCACCCAAGACGGCAAGGACCACACGCTTGGCGAGGCCGTGGAGGCCATCGCCGTGGAGTTCAAGGCTACCGAGGCGGAGCGCAATGAACTGCTCCCCAGTGGCCGCCAGCGGCGGATCCACAACCGCGTCGGTTGGGCGAAGACCTACCTGCAGAAGGCAGGGCTCGTGGAGGCCAACGGGCGTGGACGCTTCCGCATCACTCCGCGTGGCAAACAGGTTCTCCAGGGCAAGCCGACGCGCATCGACATGAAGTTCCTGGAGCAGTTCCCTGAGTACAACGCCTTCGCGGCACTCAAGCACGACGCTCCTGATGCCCCTTCGTCCGCCCCGGAGCTTTCGGTCTCCAACGAGACTCCAGAAGAAGTCCTCGACGAGAGCTACCAGGAGCTGCGCAGGCGCCTCGCGGAAGAACTGCTGGAGCGCATCAAGGCCTGTGACCCCCGGTTCTTCGAGAAGCTGGTCGTCGACCTCCTGGTGACCATGGGCTACGGCGGCTCCCGCAAGGACGCGGGCCAGGCCGTCGGTCAGAGCGGTGACGAAGGCATCGACGGCATCATCAAGGAAGACCGCCTGGGCCTCGACGTCGTCTACATCCAGGCGAAGCGGTGGAACAACACGGTCGGCCGTCCCGTGGTCCAGGCGTTCGCTGGCAGCCTCGAAGGACAGCGCGCTCGCAAGGGCGTGCTCATCACGACCTCGGACTTCAGCCGCGAGGCCCGCGACTACGTGAAGCACATCGAGAAGAAGATCGTCCTCATCGACGGCGGTGAACTCGCCAAGTTGATGATCGACAGCGGAGTGGGCGTCACCGAAGTCGCCACGTACACCGTGAAGAAGCTGGATCTGGACTACTTCGGCGACGAGGAGTGACGCACGCGCTCCGTGGCTACATCCGCTCGTCAATCGCCCGATTGCTCATCTCATCCGCTTCCGCGTTCTGCGCGCGGGGGACGTGGGCGAGCTTCACCTTGCCGAAGGTCGCGAGCAGCTTCTGCGCTTCCTGGAACAAGGGCTTCAGCGTGGGGCTCTTCACCTGGTAGCGCCCGCCCAACTGGCGGATGAGCAGCTCGCTGTCCGCGAACACCTCCACCTCGCGGGCGCCCAGGCTCTTCGCGTGCTGCAGGCCGATGAGCAGGCCCATGTACTCAGCGTAGTTGTTCGTCTGGTGCCCCAGGAACTTGCCCAGGCGCGCCACCACCGCGCCCTCGGTGTTCGTCAGCACCGCTCCCGCGCCCGCAGGTCCCGGGTTGCCTCGCGCCGCTCCGTCTGAATAGACGCGCACGCGGTTCAGCGCCCCACCCGCGGCGGGGGCCACGGACTCGATGCTGGGCACGGTGGAGATGGGCTCCGTCGGCGGGGCGGGCTCCGAAACGGGAGCCTCGGCCTCGCGCGGACCGCCGCCCAGCTGCTCGGCGGCTTCGTTCAACAACTGGCCCAGGTGTTCGCGGGTGAGCCCGCGAAAGGCCCGCACCGTCGCTGTCAGCGGCTCCTCACTGGCGATGTGACGGAGGACGTCGACGAGCGAAGGGGGCGGCATGGAGGAGGGGACCGAAGAGGCGCTGCCGCCGCTACTTCTCGGCGGCGTCCTTCGGGTCCTGCAGCGCTTCGATGGCGAAGATGATGCGGTTGCACGAGGGGCACACGTCGGTGCCCAGCGAGGTGCGCAGCATGTTGTACATCTGCGGGGGCAGGTTCATGTTGCAGCCCTGGCAGGTGCCGGCCACCACGCCCACCATCGCGGGCAGCTTCTTCTTGCGGATGACCTCGTAGCGGCGAAGCAGGGTGGCATCCACGTTCGCGGCGACTGCCGCGCGGCGCCCCTCCAGCTCCTTCACCTGCGACTCGGACTCGCCCAGCTTCCCGCGCAGGTCCGTCATCCGGCCCGACAGGCCCTGCTGCTTGGTCCCGAAGTCCGTCTCCTTGCCCTTGATGGCTTCACGGGCCAGGCCCAGCTCCTTCACCTTCTCCGTGAGCGCCTCGGACTGGGTGAGGATGCCCTTCTTCGCGATGTCGATTTCGCGAGCGAGCGCCGAGTACTCACGCGTGGAGCGCTGGTCGGACAGGCGCGCTTCCCACTTCTTCACCTTGTCCTTCTCGTCCGTGATGTTCTGCTCGAGCAGGGCCTTCTGCTTCTCCAGGTCGGCCACGCGTGTCCGCTCGGCTTCAATGCCATTGCGCGCGACCCCCAGCTCCCGCTCCAGCTCGGAAATCTGGCGGGGATGCACGTCCCCCGCCTTCCGGAGCGAGGCGACCTCGAGGTCCACCTTCTGCAGCTCCGCCAGGGCCTTCAGTTTCTCCCGCAAATTTGCTGCCTCCCACACGGCCGCACCGACGTGCGGCTCGGCTCTTGTACCAACAAGAATGCTGGGGTTCCAACGCCCAAATAGGGCAGCTTCCATCCCCCATGTTCTCCGCCTGCCCCTTGAGCGTTTGAATCCGCTTCACGCACCCGTTAGACGGGACCCGTGTCCAGCCTCCACCTTCGCCCCCTCCTGGCCCCCGCGCTCCTCTTCGCCGCCGTGGCCTGCCGCGAATCGCCGC
>NZ_RAWE01000185.1 GCF_003611695.1 Corallococcus carmarthensis
GCGGGGGCCTGACGAGAGGGCCCGCCAGGGCAATCGGGCGCCGGGGGTGAATCCTCTTCACCGCGCTTGGGCTCATACCTCCAGACCCATCGCATGGAGATCGAACGTGTCCAATCCCCACGAGCAGCCCCAGGGCAATCCGCCCTCCGTCATGCCCGTTCCCGCGTCCGAGCGTCACCGGGTGCTCATCATCGGCGGAGGCACGGCGGGACTCACCGTCGCCGCACGGCTGAAGCGCCGGGGCGTCCACGACGTTGCCCTCATCGAGCCCTCGGCCCACCACTACTACCAGCCACTGTGGACGCTCGTGGGCGGAGGCGCCGCGGACATCGCGAGCACCGTGCGGCCGGAAGCTGACTACATCCCGAAGGGGACGCGGTGGATCCAGGACCGGGCGGAGGAGGTGGACCCGGTGCGGCAGGAGGTCCGCACGCGCGGCGGGCTGTGTCTGTCCTATGACTTCCTGGTGCTCGCTCCCGGTATCCAACTGGACTGGGACAAGGTGCGTGGCCTTCGCGAGGCGCTGGAGACGCCGTGGGTGTCCAGCAACTACGACTTCCGGCTGGCGCCGAAGACGTGGGAGATGGTCCGCGCCTTCAAGGGCGGCACTGCCCTCTTCACGCATCCGGCCACGCCGGTGAAGTGCGCGGGGGCGCCGCAGAAGATCATGTACCTGGTGGCGGACCACCTGCGCCGCACGGGGCTCGCGGAGCGCTCGCGCGTCGTCTTCGGCTCGGCCGGCAAGGCCATCTTCGGGGTGAAGCCGTTCGCGGACGTGCTCGAGGGTGTGGTGAAGCGCTACGGCATCGAGACGAACTTCGGCCACAACCTCGTCGAAGTGCGCCCCGGTCAGCGAGAGGCGGTCTTCGCGGTGATGCGGGAGGGACGGGAGGAGCGGGTGACGCTGGGCTACGACCTGCTGCACGTCACGCCGCCGCAGAGCGCGCCCGACTTCATCAAGGCGAGCCCGCTCGCTCACAAGGAAGGCCCGAACGCAGGCTGGATCAAGGCCGACAAGCACACGCTGCAACACCCCGACCATCCGAACGTCTTCGCGCTTGGGGACGCGAGCGACCTGCCCACCTCGCGCACCGGCGCGGCCATCCGGGCCGAAGCCCCGGTGCTCGTGGAGAACCTGCTCGCCGTCATGGCGGGGAAGCCCCCCACCGCCCGGTACAACGGCTATGCGTCGTGTCCGCTGGTGACGGGCTACGGGAAGATGCTGCTCGCCGAGTTCGACTACGACGGCAAGCCCGCGCCGAGCATCCCACTCATCGACACCTTCGTGGAGCGCCGCGACATGTGGCTGCTCAAGAAGTACGGGCTGCCGCGCCTGTACTGGGACTTCATGCTCCGCGGGCGCGCGTAGTGCCTATGCCTGCGGCCGGTCACTGGGCCCGTCTCTCCGGCGCTGGAGACAAGCTCCTGCTATGTCTTCCCAGGGAGATGTCTTGAAAGGCATCCCGGCGACCGGGCGCTCTTCCGATACGGAAGCGGCGCGGAAGCCAGGAGGAGGCGACGGGCGGATGTCGACGCGAACCGATGAGCAGTTGATGGAGGCCGCGCGCTCTGGCGACGACAAGGCGCTGGATGAGGTCCTCGCCCGCCACGAGAAGCAGGTGTACCGCTTCGGCCTGCGCATGTGCGGCTCGGAGGAGGACGCCAAGGAGGTGCTCCAGGAGACGCTGTTCGCGGCCTTCCGGGGCATCCACGCGTTCCGGGGCGACGCGGAGCTCTCCACCTGGCTGTATCAGGTGGCCCGAACGCACTGCTTCCGCCTGCGCCGCCGGCGCGTCGGAGTGCCCGAGGACTTCCAGCCGCTCGACTCTCCCGCCGCCACCCACGTTGCCGCGGAGGAGGCGACTCCGGACATGGTCTCCCATGCGCGGCAGATGGGGGAGGTGCTGCAGGCGGCCATCCTCGCGCTGCCGGAGGCGTACCGGGAGGCCCTCATCCTCCGGGATGTGGAGGGGCTCACGGCGGAGGAGGCCGCGCGGGTGGTGGGCATCGAGGTGCGGGCGCTCAAGAGCCGGCTGCACCGCGCGCGACTCCAGCTGCGCGAGCACCTCTCCACCCTCATGGGGGAGGGCGCCCAGGGGCAGGCGCAGGGGTGTCCGGAGCTGGCACAGGAGCTGACGGAGTTCGCCGCGCAGGAGGTGGATCAGGCCACCTGCGTGCGCCTGGAAGATCATCTGTCGCGCTGCCCGCGCTGTACCGGGGCGTGCGACTCGCTCAAGCGCACGGTGTCCCTGTGCCGCCGCATTCCCGGGGATGCGGTGCCCGCGCCCGTGCGCGCGGCGGTGCGCCAGGCGCTGTCGCGCGCGGTGCCCTCCTGATCCGGTGTGGAGTGTCAGCGGGCATCGGTATTCCGGAGGAACACGCGGGTCGTGTTGCGCGCAAGCTGTCCGTTCGCGCCGAGGATGAGGACGTTCCGGGTCACGCTGCTGTCCCCTGGTTGATGACCTTGATGGCATTGAGCGTGCGGGGATAGCCGATGAACGGCAGCAGGTGGGTGATCGTGCTCACCAACACCTTCCGGTCGTTTCCGACCGCCAGATTCCCGGCGACGTGGCCTGCGAGCTGGGGCTCGCATCCTCCGAGCGACGCAATCATCGCGAACGTCAGCAACTCCCGCGTCTTCAGGTCCAGGCCCGTGCGGGTGTAGTAGTCGCCGAAGCAATTGGCGGACAGGTGCTTCTGGAGATGGAGCTGGTCCTTCGGAGACTTCGCGTACATCTGATCGATCGAGTCGCCGAAGATCCGCTTCTGGACCTCGAGCCCCTTGTCGAACCGCGTGGCCGGGTTCGTCGTCGACTGCCCCTTCAGTGGCAGCGGGATGCCCCGGCTCCGCAGCACCTCGTTGGTGGCGTGGAGGAAGTCGAACACCCGCGCCATGCCGGCGTAGGGCACCGCCTGATAGACGATTTCCTTCACCTCCACCGGCGTGACGCCGACGTTGAGCGCCCCGCCCAGCATGACGCGGTACTCATTGACCGCGTGGCAGGCAATCATGGCCGCGAGCTGCACCATGAGACGGGTTCGAGGGTCCAAGGTCTCGTCCTGGAGCACTTCGCCGAACGCCCAGTTGTCGAAGAGCTCGATCAGCTCTGGGTCGGTCTCCTTGAGCGTTGATTTGTGATTGGGAAACAAGGCGTCGTGGTTGCGCTGCGCTTCGTCACTGATGGCCATGGTGCATGTTCCTCTTCGAGCATTCGGGACAGGCTCAGGGCCGGACGAGCACCTTGAGGGCTTCGCGCTTGTCCATCGCGCGGTAGCCGGCGCCATCCATCACGGTTGCTCGCATGAGTCGGTTCCTCGGGAGGATTGATGACCCCCAGGCCGCCTCCGCCGGAGGGCCTTGGGTTCCTCCGAGAGGTAAGGCCTGGCGCTTCCGGTGACTACACCCCACGGGCCAACAGGCCCTTAAGGAGCGGTTGACAGTGCGGCGTGGGCTCCCGGCGCTGGTGGATGCCGGGCGGCGACCTCGCTGGAGACCTGAACCCGGCGATAAGCGCAACGCTGGCTGCCCGCCTGCTTCCCCTGGTGTCAACGGGGAATCTGTCGCACAACGCCGCCCGTTGACCGGCGCGTTCGGCCACGTGTGCGAAGCGCACATGAACGCCGCCGGCCCTTTTTGGAGCGACAACCGTGAGCAGTCTCATGAAGGAGTCCGTGCTGCGCGTGCACCACTGGACCGACACCCTCTTCAGCTTCGTCACCACGCGTGACCCGGGTTTCCGTTTCGCCAGCGGCCAGTTCACGATGATGGGCCTGGAGGTGGAGGGCCGTCCGCTGCTGCGCGCCTACAGCATGGTGAGCGCGCACTACGAGGACCACCTCGAGTTCCTGAGCATCAAGGTGCCCGGCGGGCCGCTGACCTCCCGGCTGCAGCACCTGAAGGAGGGGGACCAGGTCCTCGTCAGCAAGAAGGCGACCGGGACGCTCGTCCTCAAGCACCTGCTGCCCGGCAAGAACCTCTACATGCTGAGCACCGGCACGGGCCTGGCGCCGTTCCTGAGCCTCGTGAAGGACCCGGAGATGTACGAGCAGTTCGACCGCGTCATCCTCACGCACACCTGCCGGCGGGCCGAGGAGCTGGCCTACCACGACCTCTTCCTCCACGAGCTGCCCCACAACGAGTTCTTCGGGGAGCTGGTGAAGCAGAAGCTCACGTACTACCCGAGCGTCACGCGCGAGGACTTCCGCAACACGGGCCGCATCACCGACCTCATCCGCAGCGAGAAGCTGTTCAACGACGTGGGCCTGCCGCCGCTGAACCCGGAGACCGACCGGGTGATGCTCTGTGGCAGCCCCGGCATGCTGGCGGATCTCACGACCATGCTGGAGGAGCGCGGCTTCCGTGAAGGCACCCCCGGTGAGGCCGGGCACTACGTCACCGAGAAGGCCTTCGCGGAGCGCTGACGGGCCGCTGCGCACCGGCTACTTGAGCGGGTTGTAGCCGGGCTTCTTGTAGAGGCGGTCCCACTGGCCGGCGATCTCCGGCCGGTAGACCGCCTCCGGCCAGTCCGCTGGGCTGACCTCCTCGATGGCGACGGAAATGGAACCTTCGGCGCTGCCGAGGGCGGCCATGACGTCCTTCACGATCTGCTCGGCGAGCTGGGTCTTCTGCTGCTCGGACTTGCCGGGGTAGAGCTTCACGGTGACGTGGGGCATGCGCTGATCCTCTACTTCTGGGACGGGTCCTTCGCAGGGCCTGGCGTCTTGAACGTCTCCTTCGCGACGTTCATCGCGGACAGGACCTTGGGCCAGCCACGGTCGAAGGCCAGGTGCGTGAGCGCCTCGACGAACTCCGGCCGGGCTTCAATCCCATCGCAACGTGATGTTTTGTGTGGCTGGTCTTGGCCTTGCTGAATTGCAAGGGCTTGCCTGTTTCCGATATTCAGACATGCGCGGTACTCACCGAGAGGAACTCTCGATGCTGACGTGTGCTGAATCAGCACCGCAGGGTGGCGACGCGCGGTGAGAAGCGCGCCGCCAACGTCAGACCCAGAGCTGGAGGGGACCCATGTTTGAAAGAGTGCTCGTACTCGCGGTTGGCGGTGTATTGGTATCTGGGTGCAGTGATCGCCCCCCCGAGACTCAGGATCCGATGGCGGACCCGATCCAGGCCAGGGGCGCTACCGACGGCATCGGGTACGACCTTGAGGTGCCTCAGGAGGCGTCTCGAAAGATGCTCGGAATTGACGAGTCGGCACCTGGCGACTTCCCTGCGCAGGGACCGGCCTTGGGACCGCATCCTGACCCCTGGCTGTCGATGACCGGAGTTTCGGGTAGCGCGGGCTCCTTCCAGCGCTGGAGTCTCTATGTGCCCGCCGGCAAGTCGAAGGTGACGTTCAAGATCAGCGGCGGCACGGGTGACGTGGACCTCTACGTCAACCGCGGCACGCCGCCGACGACGTCGGTTTACCAATGTCGTCCGAACCTCAGCGGCAACAACGAGACCTGCACGATCTTGCTGCCGCAGGAAGGCACATACCATGTCGGCCTTTACGGGTACTCGGCGTACTCGGGAGTCAGCCTGACCGGCACGTACGACGATCCGCCCCTGTGCCCGCCCTGGCCCTGGCCCTGGCGTTGGCCCTTGCCTGTGAACCCTGCTCCTCCTCCCCCCTGGCCCCCGATCATCGACATCGCGGACAGCATCGTCGGCCACTTCAATTACTGGACGCTCGACGTACCTTCGGGCCAATCGGTGGTGACGTTCACGCTCAGCGGCGGCACGGGTGACGCGGACCTCTACGTCAACTTCGGCACGGCCCCGACGACGACGACCTACCAATGTCGTCCTGACCTTAGAGGCAACAACGAGACCTGCACGTTGACGGCGCCGTCGGCGGGCACGTACTTCGTCGGCCTCCGCGCGTACTCGGCGTATTCGGGCGTCACTTTGACGACGACGTACACGGCCGGGCCGTAGGCGCGAGACGCGGTGTTCGTCAAAAGGAGCGCGCTGAACCGATGGTGCGCACCGACTCCGAGCGCGATCCGGACGAAGGCCAGTCGGTGCGTCACTTCGAGTGGTTCGCGGAGGGACACCGGGTCAGAGCACGCTCTTTCCAAGCGCCAACAACACCTCGAGGAAGCGCCGGTCGGCGAGGAGCAGGGGCACCATGGGCGCCATGGCCGCGCTGAAGACGGCCACCGCCGCACGGATGTCCACCGGGAACCAGCGCATGCGGCGCGCGACGGTGAAGGACGACCCCAGGTCCACGAGGGACGAGAACTCGGGCGCGCCCAGGAGCTCCTGCCCGGCGGGCGGCTCGCGGTGGAACCATCGCTCCTCGAAGCGCCGCGAGTGCCAGGCGGCCACACCCGAAAAGGCATGGTCCCCCCGCCGCTTCGCGCGCAGGAGCTGGCGGCTGAAGAAGACCAGCGGGGCGAAGACGATGCCAAGGCAGAGGATCGCGAAGGCCAACAGGTGAAGGGCGTAGTCGGTGTAGTCGGCGCTGGGGGCGCGCGCCAGCCGCTGCGCGGTGAGCGTGGAGGCCACCGCGAGGACGATGAGGGCAAAGCTTGCCTGGCAGGTGCCAAGGAATCCCAGGCCACCCGCTGTGTCGGGATGGGTGGGCACGAGGGTGAGCCGCAGCCGGGAGACCCTGAACAGGAAGCTCGCCCACAGGACGCCCCGCCAGAGCCAGCGCAGGACCAGGAACCGGATGAGGGGCATGCTCACCACGAGGTACCACCACCCGGCCAGGGTGCGCGGGCCACCGGGCTCCGAATGAAGCCAGACAGGGTTCGCCTGGTGGGGCAGGTCCATGAAGGACACCGCCAAGGATGCGACCAGCAACCCGGCCTCGATGGTGGCGTTGCGCCTCAGCCGCATCACCCCGCGCGCGATGCCCTCGAAGGTGGCCAGGTCCTTCTCATCAATCAGCTCCGAGACGACGAACTGGCGCACGGCCGCCCCGAGGCTCAGGTCGATGTATCGCTCGGCCGCGATGAGCAGCGGCAGGGACACCAGGAACTCGACGTGGATCCCCATGTCGCGCAGGAACGAGCGCAGCACGGCCGGCTCGCCTTGGAAGAGCGACAGGGCGAGGAGCGGCAGCCAGCCCACCAGCGTCAGGACGAGGATGCGCGTGGGCCGGGAGGTGCGGCGGGGGCGGGCGAGGGAGCGCCGCCGATCGAGCGCGCTTCCTTGGATGAGCGAGAAGTCGAGCAGTGAGGCGGGAACGTCCATGGTGAATACAAAACTGTGCCTTGGGTGCGGCCCTGGCCAGTCAGCTCGCCGCTTGCCCCTGCCGCTGGGGCGAGACGTTTCCATGCATCCACGTGCGCCAGGGCTGGAGGGGGCCGGGATTCAATCCCTTCGCAACGGGATGGTTCGCGTGAGAGGCATTGAATTGCAAGCGCCTGCCTGCTTCCGATATTCAGACAGCCGCGGTTCTCACTGAGAGGAGCTCCCGATGCTGACGCGTGTCGCGAAGAGTGCTTTCGTGGTGATGGGGCTGGCGTTTGCCCTGGCCTGTGGTGGAGCGGAGACGACGGACGCCGAGCAGACGGAAGGAGTTTCGACCGAGTCCCAGGCTCCCGCGACGGAAGCCGGGTCAGGTGACGTCTCCGCCCAGGTGGGCCCGGGCTGTGGTGGCTTCAAGCAGCGGTGCTGTGAGGGGAAGTACTGCAACACCGGCTACGAGTGCAGTCCCGGGACACTGACGTGCCTTCACTGAAGCAGAGCCTTTGAATGCCGTCCCGAGGCACCTCGTGGCTCCGCCCGAGGTGCCTCACCGGAGACTGCCGTAGGTGAGCGAGCGCCACAGCCACTCCGCGGGACCGAAGCGGTAGTATTTCAGCCAGGCGTGGCTGAGCAGCACCTGCACCGCGAAGAGCCCCAGCGCGATGACGACACAGTGTGACGGTGGAAGGCGGCCGATGAGCCCCAGGCCCCAGCCGCTGTAGAGACACAGGCTCAGCACCGTCTGCATCAGGTAGTTCGTCAGCGCCATGCGGCCCACGGGGGACAACACCGCCAGCACGCGGCGCCAGCGCTCGCGCTGGAAGAGCAACGCGAAGCCCGCCAGGTACGCGGCGCCCAGGAGCACGTAGCCCAACTCCTGAAGCGCCATCAGGAGGAACAGGCCGGCGTGGCTCGCGGGCTCCAGTCCCTGGGCTCGCAGCTGGAACGCCAGCAGTCCTCCCGCGTTGAGCAGTCCTCCCAAGCCCAGCCCCCACCACAAAATCCGGCGGAGCAGGGGACGGTGGCGCTCCACGTCCTGCAACAACCGGTGACGCCCCGCCAGCAGGCCCAGGAGGAAGCGGCCGAGGATCAGCGTGAGCCAGATGAGCACGCGGGGGGAGCTGAACCACGTCCGCCAGACGTAGCGGGCGTTTCCCGCCTGCGCCGTCCAGACCGAGTCACTGGAGAGCGCCGCCAGCAGCTCGGCCCGCAGCGCTGATTCATGGGCAGGCGCCGCCGCTCCTGGCCCCCACAGCTGGAGTGCGAGCACACCGGGAGGAATCACTCCCAGGAGCACCACCACCCAGCGCCACAGCGCCCGGTCCGACCTGCCAGAGAAGAGCAGCAGCAGGAGGCCCGCCAGTGCGTACAGGTGGAGGATGTCTCCCATCCAGAGTCCCAGCAGGTGCGCCGCTCCGAAACCCAACAGCACCCCCATCCGACGCAGGTGGACGGGGACGTGCGACGTGCCGCGGGCCTCCGCTCGCGACAGCTGGAGGGAGAAGCCCAGCCCGAAGAGGAAGCCGAAGAGGTTGAGGAACTTGTGCGCCACGAAGAACAGGAAGAGGGCACCGGTCACCAGCTCGGGGAGCGGTGAGCCCAGGGCCTGGAGCTGCGCGGGCGGCAGCAGGTTCCGGCCTCCGAACCAGAGGAATGAGTTCGAGACGAAGACACCACACAGCGCGAAACCGCGCAGGGCATCCACCATTTCGACGCGCTCTTGAGACGGCACCGGATGGGCGGGCGGGGATGAATGAGACACGGGAGCATCCTGCGGTGAGCCCCTGACATCGCCGTGAAACTCCGGTTGGTTTTTGTGACAGACCGGCGGCAACCCGCCGGAGCCTTCCCGTGTCATGGGGCGTCAAGGCACTGTTTCGCCTCCGATGTCCGCGGAGGAATGACATGCGCGGTAGCAGCGCCGAAAGGCTTTCATCCGTCGAGCACGGCTCCGGCGGGGTGACGGTCCGGGAAGCCGGTGGGGCGTTCTGGAAGGACGGGGGCGCGCGTGATTGGGATTGCTGGGTTCCCGAGGGACACTTCAATCTCAGCCAGCGCTTCCTGAAGTGCGCTCAACACATCCAGATGGACGGGTTCCACCAGGTGCCCATCATGCTGGGCGACGGGCGCGGGCAGCCCGTGGGTGTCGCCGCCACCTATCGCAACACCATCGACGGTGCGGATCTGGGCAATGAACGGATCCAACAGGCCGTCCACCTGGTGCGCGGCGCGGCGCCTCGCTTCCTGAAGTACGGCGTCATCGAGGTGGGCAACCCCGCGGGGGTGGGGTTCCCGGTGCGCTCGTCGCTGACCAGCACCGAAGCCATCACGACCGTGGCGCGCTGGGCACAAGAGGAGGCGGCCCGGCAGCGTGCGTCGCTGGTCGTCGTCCGGGACATCGAGCAGACGGCCGCGCCGGACGCCGTGGAGGTGCTCCGCCGCCTGGGCTTCGTGCCCTCTCCGCTTCCCGCGGCGTTCATCGTCCCGCTGCCGTTCACCTCGTTCAATGAATACAAGGCCCACATGCGCGCCCGCTACCGGGCACGGCTGGCCGGGTGCATGAAGGAGACGGCTTCGCTTCGCATCGAGCTGGTGGAGCAGTTCGCGGAGCTCGCGCCACAGCTGACGGCGCTGTGGCGGACCCTCTATGACCGCGCCACCCAGTACCGGCGGCTGGTCCTCACCGAAGGCTTCTTCGCTTCCGCCAGCGACATGCCCGAGGCGAAGGTGATGTTGCTCCGCCGGCCCGATGACAGCATCGCGGGGTTCGGGTTGCTGTTCCTCGACGGACCCATGCTCCGGTTCTCCTGCACGGGGTTCTCTCGCGAAGCGGCCCTGGAGGAGGGCGTCTACTTCCGGCTGCTCTACGAGGTCGTCCGCTACGCCATCGAACACGGCTGCAAGGCGGTCAACATGGGGATGACCACGGCGGGACCGAAGATGAGCGTCGGAGCCCAGCCCGTCCACGTGCAGGCCTGGATCTGGCACCGCTCCGCCCTGCAGCGTCAGGGATTGGGCTGGCTCACGCAGAACCTGATGAAGCCCGCGCCCCCCGTGGAGCGGAATGTCTTCCGCGAGGATGTCCCCCTGTTCCAGGACCCGGCGCTGGCGGAGCAAGCGGTGACTCCGCGGCGTTGAGCCGTGCCTTTACCCGGCGCGCGCCAGGGGGGCCTGGCGCCGCAGCCGTTCGCCGGTGTCCAGCCGGATGGCCTCCTGCACGTGGGGCCAGTCCGCCAGGTGCCGCGCCAGCGTCTGGAAGTGCTCCCGCCGGACGCTCACCCGCACCACCTGCTTCATCCGGCCGTCCTCCATCCGGGGCAGGACCGTGCTGTGGAAGGCGGGCAGCAGCAGCCACTTGTTGAGCTGCGAGCTGCGCAGCAGCGTGACGAAGGCCGCGCCGTCGAAGCGCACACGCGCGAGCTCCTGACTGGTCCAGTTGGAGGAATAGACGCGGTCCCTCCCGAGCAGCCAGTGGTGATACACGCTGCTCGGGCCGGTGTTGCGGCGCCAGTAGTCCGCCCAGCGCAGATCCTCTTGCAGCTGCGCCGTGCCGTAGGCTGACACCACGGCGCGATTGCGGATGGCCAGCTCCGTGACGGTCGAACTCCACAGGTCCGCGCGCCGCAGCACCGCGGAGGCGTTGCCCAGGCAGTTGGCCACCGACCCTGGCGGTGCGCCCAGCAGGTCGCGGACGTCGATGGGGAAGTACAGGCCCACCTCGGGGGACGCTCGTGGCTCGCGGGTGCATTCGCCGAAGAACTTCAGCAGCGTCGCGTTGACCACGTCGTTCGTGGACACCTTCGTGCCGGCGGCCAAGGCCTGGGCCTTGATGCCGTCGACGCCGTCCTCGTCCAGGAAGAGGCAGACGGGCACGGCATCCGTCACGGCCTGCTTCAGGTAGCGCACGATGCCCAGCGTCGCCCTGGCGCGCGAGATGTGGACGATGCCGTGCCGTCCTTCGCGTGAGGGCCGGCTGTCGGCCGATTCGTCCGGCTCACCCAGGTGCCTCCAGATGTCGCGCCGGTCGAACACCGGCGGCTCGCTAGGCGCCCGGCACGGGTCGCTATAGGCGTCCGATACCGCGTGCAGGAAGTCGTAGATGCCGTGCAGGTCCGTCAGCGCGTGGTTCCAGCTCAGCCCCACCACGGAGGCGTCGCGGAAGTGCGTGAGCTTCAGGTGCAGCAACGGCCGGCGCCCGTCGTGGACCGGGGGCTTCCCGGGGGCGAGCCTGGAGACGAAGTCCCCCGCGTAGAGGACCCTCCGGTCTCCCGTGGGGAAGGGCGCGTCGGCCTCGTCGATGTCCAGGCCGACGGGGCTCATGCCCTCACGGACCCCGGGGCGGGGCGGGTGGTGGCAGATGACCAGCACCGCGTCTTCCTGCTGCCTCAGCGTGCCGTGGAAGAACGGATAGCGGATCAGCGTCGCGCGGAGGGCCTGGGTGAAGCGCTCGGTGTCGATCCTTCCGCTGAAGACCGCCGCGAAGCTCACGAACATGTCCTTCAGCGCGACGTCCACGGCGCTCAGCGCCCACGTCCGCTTCAGCGGTTCGGAAGGGGTGAGGACGAGCTGCCGTGCCATGTGCGGGGCCTCCGGAGAGAGGAACTGCGTCAGGTCTTGTCGCGTGTACGGGAGCGCTCACGCATCAGTTCGAGCAGGGCCAGCGCCTCGCCGCCCTGTCCCGCGAGCGCTTCCATCATTCCGGCCTGGTCGTCCGCCGAGCGGTTCTGGCCCAGCTTGAACTTGCCCTGGAGCTCCTCGATGGGTAGCTCGAAGCCGACGATGTGCTCCAGCATCTGCGCGCGGCCTTCGTCGGACAGGCGGGTGTCGTGGCCCGGAGCGCCAATGGCGGGCTCGTACACCGCGATCGTCATGTCGATGAGTTGGGACAGCTCCGCGGGCGTGTCGATGATTCGCGGACGCCCGAGCGCGTGCACCACCGCGTAGTTCCAGGTCGGCACCGAGGGCCGCACCTTGTACCAGGTGGGTGAGATGTAGGCGTGGGGGCCATGGAAGACACAGAGGACCGGCCCCTCGCCGTCGAAGTCCTTCCAGTGCGGGTTGGCGCGGGCCACGTGCCCCATCAGCGTGCCCTTGTCGCCCTTGCCGGGCAGCAGCAACAGCGGCACGTGCGAGACGTTGATCCCGGAGCCGTGCGAGATGACCGTGCTGAAGCTGTGCTGCTTCATGAACGCGTGCAGCGCGGGAAGGTCCGACTCCTGGAAGGTGCGGGGCGTGTAGAGCATGCGGTCCTCGACGAGGGCGGTCAGATGCTCAGGGCGGAGAAGACCCTGGGCCCGACCGCGTTGTAGATGCGTCGGAGCAACGACCAGGACAGCCTTGCACGCCAGGGGAGGTGAGAGAAGCAGAGCAGTTCGTACTCGGTGAGCGGCGTGGCCCCGCGCTTCTGCTTGAACTGCCCGGAGCCCGAGCTGAGGTTGAGCGGCAGGCCTCTGGCTTCCGCCAGCTGCATCAGGTGGCTCATTCCCGCCCGGTACAGCCCGTGCTTGCGCGACAGCACCGGGTCGTGGCCCACCACGGAGCCAATCAGCTCATCGCCCGCGACGAAGCAGGTGACGAAGTAGGCGAGGCGGCCCTCCACCTCGATGCCGTAGACCTCCAGCAGCCCCTGCCGGAACACCTCCTCGAACCAGGCCTCCGTGAAGAAGGCGTTATGGTCGGAGTACTTGTCGATGTAGAGCGCCCGGTACAGCTCACGGAGACGGTCGATGACACCGGGCTCCGCGGCCGTGAGCCTGCGCAGGTTCGCTCGGTGCTGGTTCAGCAGGTTGCGGTCCTGCCGGAACTCCCGGGGCGGCTTCTTCCCCTCCTCGTGCCGCCACACGTACATCTGGCGGTTGAAGATGGCGTGCAGCTCCACGCCCGGACGCTCCCGGGCCACCGCCTCCTCCGTCTCCGCGGTGGCCCGCTTGAAGACGAAGGCGTGCGTCGGAAAGCGCTCCCGCAACGCCTGCGTCAGCCTTTCCAGTTGCTCCGGCGTGAAGCGAAGCGCCGGCCCCGTGGCCAGCATCCAGTGATTGACGTAGACGACCCGGTCCAGGTGCCTGGGGCGGATGACCGCCCGCACGGCCCGGATGAACGCGAGCAGCGCCCGCCGCGTCCCGGGCTCCTTCACGGAGTGCACGAACTCTTCCGCGTAGGTGATGTAGTTGATGAACGGCGAGGTCAGGTAGCAGTCGCTGTCCGCGCCGTCGTTGATGATGAGCGGCGTCACCTCGCCATCCACGTCCGCCAGCAGGATCCGGTGGCGGGTGTTCTCGATGAAGGGCGTGGTGCCGCGCTCGACGTAGTGACCGACGAGCTTCGACGCCAGCCGCGCGCTGTCGCTGCCTTCCGCCTCCGCGAGCGGCGGAGGGGCGCGCTCAATGAGCCTGACCGGAGCCATGGCGCACGTCGAACGAGTACACCGGGGTCGTGCCCACGGTGAGCGTCACATCCCGCACCGCTTCGCCTCGGAACGTGTAGCGCAGGCGCGCCTCCGGCCCCATCCCGATCAGGTCCACCGTGTCCTCCGACACCGGCACGGCCTTCAGCATCGGCTGCTCGTTGACGAAGATGCACAGCTCGTTGTCCACCATCCGCAGGCCACCCCGGGCCTCGGACGGCAGCGGCGCGAGGCCGGTGCCCGGCAGGCTGAAACCCTGGGGGAGGGTGAAGTCGAAGGCGAAGCGCTCGACGATGCGCGGATCCAGCTCCGCCTCCGTGACTTCGCTTCCCATGGCTTGCAGCGACGGGGGGACCTGCTGGGGCGGGAAGAGGTGGAGCAGCGCGTCGTCCGCCGTGACATCCAGCACCAGGTGGATGCGGGCCACGTCGCTCTTGTTGACGCCGTGGTGCGGCAGCGAGAAGTCGCCGTACCAGAACTCTCCCGCGCCCCAGACACACCGCTGCCCGCCCACGTAGAACTCCACGTCGGGATGCGTGACGACGGGGATGTGGAGCCGGACGATGCGCTTGGAGAGGAACGCGTCCTGGTGTTCGCGGATGACGCCTCCGGGCTCCAGGCGCAGCAGGCGCGCCAGCCGCAGCTTCAGCCCCAGGCCGGAGAGCAGGTCGCGCAGATAGGGGGCCTGCTCCAGCACCGGTGATGCCCCCGACGTGGCGGAGTGCAGGCAGATGGAGGTCCACCCCTGATGGCCTTCGCCCGGGTAGCCTGCGGGCAGCGCTTCCACCTGGCGCCGGACGGCGTGCCAGGCCGCCTCCAGCGCCTGGGGGTCGAACGTCTTCGTCAGCTTCACGGCATGCATGAGACGGCGCTCCTCAAGAACGTCGTTGATAGAAGTGGATCCGCCACAGCTGGGTGCGCTCCTTCGCGATGGCGTCTTCGTAGCGGCCGGAGACGACCTCGTAGCCCTGCACCTCCGGTGAGGCGACGCGCAGGTGCCCCCGGGTGACGACCAGGGCCTCCGGCGCGAGGCCGGGCTTCATCGCGTTCAGGAAGTCGCGCTCGCGCTCCGGTGGGAGGAACGAGGGCACGTCGGAGAGCGACACGAAGTCCACGTCCCGCTGCTCCTGGACGTGCTGGATGATGTCGCCCCGGACGTAGATGATGTCGGCGGTGCGCGCGGCCCGCTGCGCCGCCAGGAAGACGTCGGCGTCGCACTCGATGGGGTAGCCCTCCGGGTAGCGGAGCTCTCCGAAGAAGACCAGCTGGAGGAAGAAGCTGGAGCGCACCGGCAGCGTGCGGAAGAGCCGGTCGAAGAGGTCCCAGTAGATGCGGAACGCGCTTTCGGGGCGGTTCTTCTTCGGGAAGTCCCCCCGGTAGAGCAGCGAGTTGAGCACCGCCGAGTTCCCCATCAAGAGGAGCACCAGCTTCCATGCTCCCTTGGGAAACCCGCCGTCCAGCCAGGCGCGCTGCCCCGCGACATCCGGCTGTTCGAACATCCTCCGCCCGCGCTGGCCGGTGAACAGCCCCACGATGCGCGACAGCGTGCGCAGCATCCCTTCGAAGCGGCCCAGGTAGACGATGCGCTCGCCGGCCTGGACCGCCTGGCGCACGGGCTCCAGGGACGTCCGCGCGGAGCCGGAGAGGGGCAGGGAGGAGAGGAGCTCCAGCCGGCGCTGGATGGACATGGCCTCGTAGCCCAGCAGCCCCAGGTACTCCGTGTGGTTCAACTGCCGGAGCGCGGCGATGCGCAGTTCGGTGAGCGCGAGCTGGGTGTCGGAGATGTCCACGCACGTCACCTTCCGGGGCGCGCGGGCGAGGAGCGGCACCACGCGCCCTCCGCTCCCGGCGACGGCCACCACGTGACGGGCGTCCGCCGGAAGGGCGTGCAGCTCGACGCTGGAGTCCTCGTCGCCGAGCGAATAGTTCAGGTGACGGAAGTAGGCCTGTGCCATGGCGGGAGGCTCACAGCGCCTTGAGGAAGGCGGCCCGCTCGCTGCGCCCGTCGACGAGCTGGGCGTAGGCATCCGCCACCTCGTCCATCATGCGCCACGTCAGCCGGAGGCTGGTCTCCATCACCTGGGCCACGTCCTCCCAGTCCTCGGGCGTCTTGCACTTCTTGGCGATCATCTCGTCCACCGCCTGCGAGTGCTCCGCGTCGATGTCCGAGTGCGCGACGAAGAAGGTCATCTGTGCAGGCGTGAGCCCCAGCGTCTTCTGCACCTTGCCCAGCAGCGGCCGGATGTAGTCGTAGCAACTCTCCGCCCAGAAGCTGTACCCCAGGCGCTGCAACGGATTGCCCTGGTAGGAAATCCAATACAGGTACGCGATGAGGACCTCGGTCGCCGGCAGGGCGCGCGGGATGGGGAAGCCGGGCTGAAGGCCCATGCTGGCGACATCGTGCAGGGCCATCTGCTCGTGGCCGACCTCCTCCTCCGCGTGGTTGAAGCAGAACTTCTGGTAGTGCCGGTCGTCCTCGCAGCGCACGCCCACCAGCGCCTGGTTGCGCGCGTTGTGGCGGGTGTAGTGATACGTCTCAATCAGATACAGCGCGTAGAGCGCCTTGGTGACCTCACCCTGTTGGACGGTGCGGACGAAGCGGGACTGGGCCAGCAGTTCGTCCCAGACCTGGGAGCGGCGGTGCTTCAGCGCCTCCATGCCGGAGGCTGCCTGTGTCGTGTCGGTCATGTCTGTTCCACCTCCGCCAGTGGCGCGTAGGCCTCCGATGCTTCCTTCGACTGGAGGCGGTTGAGTCGTTGGGTCAGCCGCGTGCTCGCGGCGATGAGCTGCGGCCAGGTGCCCATCATCAGCGTGTACGGCTGGGGGCCTCTCAGGGGCACGGAGTGCTGCTCCTCGGAGGCCGCGGTGAGCCCGTAGCGCTCGAACACGGTGCGCGAGGCCCGGCGGCACAGGCCGATGATGCCGACGTAGCCCTCCTGCATCGCCCAGGTGCAGGCGGCGAGGAGCAGGCGGGGCGTGACGTAGGCGCTGCGTGCGTCGGGATCCACGACCAGCCGGCTGAACTCCGCGTAGCCCCGGAACCTCGGCGCCTGCTCCTCCAGGGAGCCGGCAAGCGCGTGGAACTCGAAGGGAGCCGGGGTGATGCGCAGGCTTCCCACCAGCCGCTCGCCCCAGCTCGCGCCGAAGTGGGCGCTGCGCTCATCCAGCTGCAACCGCCAGTCGATCTGGAGCTGCTCGGGGCTCAGCATGTAGCTCAGCCGCTCCCGGTACTGGGCGTCGCGAAAGCGTTGGATGCGCTCCACGTCGGCGGCGGAGGCGCCACGCAGATGGGGGCCGCTCACGACCAGGGGTGTGCCCCCCGCGCCGAGCGGAGCCATCAGCACCGCCAAGGCGCTCATCGCCGCGAGGTTGGAGGCCAGCTCCTCGTCGCGGGATGCGCCACCAGCTGTATCAGCCACGGACTTCCCCCTCTGGCTTCGCAAGGCTGCCGCTGGCGGCGGGCGCCGGCGCAAAGGCATACGTGTTCAAGGAAATGAGATGTCTTCTTCAGGGACGCGCGGTTGCACCCCGGGCCTCACGGCCTCCGGATCCACTCGCGCCTTGAATCCAACAGTCGCTCAGATCATCGCGTTGCGTAAAGCGCTCCGGAGGTAGCGCCCTTGTCGCATCCGTGAGCCTCCCCGCGAGTAGTGCGCACCTCCCCGCGCGATCCGCCATGGCGTATCCGTGAGACGTGGGCAACGCCAGACGTCACGACGGGCGTCTACCCGGGCGGATGGGTGGCTGCTTCGCGCGAGGAAGCCAGGAGACCGCCACCTTGGCCCTGCCTGCCCTCTGGCCCGTGGCCTTGCGCCAGCGAACCGCGTCCTCAGCTTCATCTTGGCGCGTGCTGCATCCCGCGCTCACCAGGAGGTGGAGGTCCATGGGAATGCATGCGAGCGGCCGGTCGCGGAGGGTGGCCTGGGCGGTCGTTTCGGGGGCCCTGGTGGGATGGACGGTGCCGGCCCTCGGCGCGGAGGAGCAGGCCTCGAGCACGGCGCCGGAGATCGATCCCCAGGCCCTCTCCGCCCTGAACAGGATGGGCGCCTTCCTGCGCGATCAGCAGTCATTCGCGGTCCGGGCGGAGACGACCACGGACGAGGTGCTCACGAGCGGGCAGAAGGTCCAGTTCTCCGGCCAGAGCGACATCCAGGTGCGGCGTCCGGACCGGCTGCGGGCGGACATCTCCTCCGACCGCAAGCAGCGGCAGCTCTTCTATGACGGCAAGACCTTCACGGTGAACGGCCCGAGGATGGGCTACTACGCGTCGTTCGACGCGCCTCCCACGCTGGCGAAGACCATCCAGGAGGCCGAGCAGCGCTTCGGCATCGAGGTGCCGCTGGTCGACCTGTTCTACTGGGGAACGGACCAGAGCGGGGTGCGCGACATCCAGTCCGCCATCGACGTGGGGCCAGCCCGTGTCCAAGGCGTGGACACCGAGCACTACGCCTTCCGGCAGGACGGCGTGGACTGGCAGCTCTGGATTGAAAAGGGCGACACGCCGCTGCCCCGGAAGCTGGTCATCACGACCGTCAAGGAGCCGGCGCAACCCCAGCATGCCGTGCTGCTCGACTGGAACCTCCGTCCCAGGCTCGATGACGCGGCGTTCGCGTTCGTCCCGGCGAAGGACTCCCACCGCATCGTCCTCGAGGAAGCAAAGGCCCGGTCGCGCCAGCCGGACTGAGCCAGGAGCCATTTCCCATGCGCACGACACGAATCCTTTCGCTGCTCGCCATCACGTCCTCGCTGGGGCTGTTCGCGGGAGCAGCCAGCGCGCGCGAGGTCCACAACACGACCCGGACGCACGTGAACACGAACGTCGACCGTGGCCGGAACGTGAACGTCCATCGCGACGTCGATGTGAACCGTGACGTGGACGTGCACCGCGACATCGACGTCGACGTGGACCGTGATTACCACCCCGTGGCCAGGGTGGCCGGCGCGATGGTGGCCGCGGTCGCCGTTGGCACGGTGGTGCGCGCGCTTCCCTCCTCGTGCTCCACCGTCGTCTCCCGCGGCGTCACGTACCAGAACTGCGGGGGCACCTGGTACCAGCCCCGCTATGCCGGAACCGACGTGACCTACGTCGTGGTCAACCCGCCGTGATTCGAGCGGCCTGAAGGTCCGCCCCCACCCCCTGACAGGAGCGCCTCACGATGGCTCGACACGAGAAGAAGGACGCCGCACGCCCCGGCGGCGCGAAGAGGGCCCCGGCGGCGGACACGCAGCCCGCCAGGCCGTCCATCACGTTGCCGCCCCGGGGCGCTCCGAACGTCGTCATCGTGCTGCTGGATGACGTGGGCTTCGGCGCCTCCAGCACCTTCGGTGGCCCCATCCCCATGCCCACCCTGGAGGCGCTGGCCGGACAGGGGCTGCGCTACAACCAGTTCCACACCACGGCGATGTGCTCGCCCAGCCGTGCCGCGCTGCTGACGGGCCGCAACCACCACAGCGCCCACATGGGGGCGCTCACGGAGATCGCCACGGGCCTGCCTGGCTATGACAGCGCCATTCCCAAGAGCGTGGCCACCACCGCGGAGGTGCTGCGGCAGGGCGGCTACAACACCGCCTGGTTCGGCAAGGGCCACTGCACGCCCATGTGGGAGGTCAGCGCCGCGGGCCCGTTCGACCGCTGGCCCACGGGGCTCGGGTTCGAGCGGTTCTATGGCTTCCTGGGCGGAGAGACGTCGCAGTGGGAGCCCGCCCTCTATGATCAGACGACGCCGGTCGCGCCGTACCGGGGCCGCGAGGGCTATCACCTGAGCGAGGACCTGGCCGACCAGTGCATCGGGTGGATCCGCAACCAGAAGACGGCGGCGCCGGACAAGCCGTTCTACATCTACTTCGCGCCTGGCGCGGGTCACAATCCCCACCACGTGGCGCGGGAGTGGATTGACCGGTTCAAGGGCCAGTTCGACCAGGGCTGGGACGCGCTCCGCGAGGAGACCTGGCGGCGGCAGCTGGCGCTGGGCGTCATCCCTCCTGGCACGAAGCTGACGCCGCGCCCGGAGCCGATTCCCTCCTGGGAGGAGTACCCGGACCGGTACAAGCCGGTGGCTTCGCGGCTGATGGAGGTCTACGCCGCCTTCCTGGCCCACGCGGACGCGCAGATTGGCCGGGTCGTCGATGCCATCCAGGACCTGGGCGTCTGGGACAACACGCTCTTCGTCTACATTGTCGGGGACAACGGCGCGAGCGCGGAGGGTACCCTGCACGGCGCCTGGAGCTCCCCGTCCTACCAGAACGGCTTCCCCGAGGATCCGGAATGGCTGCTCGAGCACATGGAGGACTTCGGCTCTCCCCGGTGTGAGAACCACTACAACGTGGGTTGGGCCTGGGGGCTGGATTCGCCCTTCCAGTGGATGAAGCAGGTCGCGAGCCACCTGGGCGGCACCCGCAACGGGCTGGTGGTGTCCTGGCCCCGGCGCATCCAGGACGCGGGCGGCCTGCGCTCGCAGTTCCATCACCTCATCGACATCGGGGCCACCGTGCTGGATGCGGCGGGCATGCCGCCTCCCGAAGAGGTCGACGGCGTGCGGCAGAAGCCCCTCGAGGGCGTCAGCATGCTCTACACCTTCAACCAGAAGGACGCTCCGAGCACCCACGTGACGCAGTACTTCGAGATCCTGGGCAACCGGGCCATCTACCACGATGGGTGGATGGCGTCGTGCTTCCACGGACGGCTGCCCTGGGTGCGCATCCAATCCCTGCCCTTCGGGCCCCAGGAGCGGTGGGAGCTGTATGACATTGCCCATGACTTCAGCCAGGGCGAGGACCTGTCGGCGCGGCACCCCGAGAAGCTCGCGCAGCTGCAAGCCCTCTTCGACCAGGAGGCGCGCAAGTACAACGTCTATCCCCTCAACGACGAGACCATGCAGCGGGCGCTGCCTGACAACCGGCCCAACCTGCTCGAAGGCCGGACGACGGTGACCTATTACCGCGACAACGTCCGCATGCCGGAGCTGGCCACGGTGAACGTGAAGAACACGTCGTTCGACCTCACCGCCGAGTTGCGGATCCCCGAGGGCGGGGCGGAGGGGGTCATCGTCAGCC